>CAZVXI010000118.1:0-10140 GCA_964631295.1 uncultured Isosphaeraceae bacterium | reverse complement strand
GGGTTGGGGGTGGCTGCAACTCAACCCGGGCAAGACCCTCGCTGAACATCCGGGCAATCTCCTGGTCGAGCCGTTCGGGATCGCGTGGGCGGACGGCTATCTTGGCCCTCCAAGTGGCGGCTACGCGGCAGGCAACGGGCCGTCTCGCTGGGCGCACATCCCGACCGCGTTCGCCCATTTCCAGAAGGGGGAACTCATTCCGGAGAACGAACGCGCGTCGATGATTCGGTCGATCGCGTTCGGCCTGCGCGCCATGCCCGGTGAGAGCCGTAGCGCACTGCACATGCGACGACAGATCGAGCGCCTCATCGCCAGAAACCGCGATGAAGTCGACGCGGCCTTTGCGAACATGGTCAACAAACCGATCAGCGCGCAGTCCAATCCCCTCGCCCGGCTTGCAATCGAACTCTATGAGATCGACGAGAGGCATCTTCCTCCGCGTCAGGTGAAGGCCCATCCATCAGCCGCTGCGTTTCCCGGGCTCGTGCCTGATGACGCGCGCCGCATCACCGAGCGCCTGCGGATCGACACATCCCAGCGCGGCTGGCACTCGACCGGTCTGTACGCAGCCCCGGGAGAACTGGTCACCGTGAACGTGGAAGCAGATGTCGCGGCACTTGGTCTGACGCTCCAGATCGGCGCGCACCAGGATGGCCAGAGCTTTGAAGAAAAAGTACGGCTGCCAACGATTCTGCGTCGCTTCCCCATCGACGAGACGCGCGTTCTCGCCGCCAATGCCGTCGGCGGACCAATCTACATCGATGTTCCAGATGATGCGCGCGAGCAGACCGTGACGATCCGTATTCATAACGCTGTTCGCGCACCGTTGTACCAACTCGGGAAGACGCCACTCCAGGACTGGCGTGATGACATCCGGCACAATCCAGCGCCCTGGGCGGAAGTCGGCTCGGACAAGATCATCTTCACCGTGCCGTCGAAAGACGTTCGTAATCTCGACAATCCAGATGAACTGATGCGGTTCTGGGATAGTGTTGTCGACGCGTGCTTCGAACTCGAGCCACGCCAGATGCGCGGCATGGGTGATCGACCGCTGCGCTATGTGCCAGATCAGAAGTTGAGCGCCGGCTACATGTACTTCGCGCACCATCGCCCGATTGCAACGCATATGGACATCACGGGAACCATGATGGATCTCGACACGCTCAGCCGTGGCGAACGCGTCTGGGGGCTGTTCCACGAGATGGGGCACGCACATCAGCACCCGGACTGGACCTTTGGAGGCACCGGCGAGGTCACGGTCAATCTCTTCACGCTGTACGCGATTGAAAAGGCTTGCGGTCTCGATGCCGAACAGGCGCGCGACTTCACCGATGAGCGCGCTCTGCAGACACTCAAGGATCATGCAGCCAACGGCGCGAAGTTCAGCATCTGGAAGCGTCAGCCGTTCCTCGCGCTGCAAATGTACTTCCAGTTACAGCGGGCATTTGGATGGGACGCATTCAAAGATGTGTTCACAGAGTATCGCGCGCTTGATCAATCAGAGCGGCCAAAGAGCGACGATGAGAAGCGCGATCAGTGGCTGATCCGAATGTCACGCACTGTCGGGCATGATCTCGGACCATTCTTTGACGCGTGGGGTGTCCCCGTGAGCGATTCCGCGAAAGGCGAGGTCGCTCGACTGCCCGTCTGGATGCCCGACGGCTGGGAGGATTGACAAAGATCATCGCAATTTTGAATACGCGCGGTATCCTGACGCATGGTATGAACCGGGGTGAAGGAGCGCGGCACGATGCCGACAATGCCCGAATCACCGCAATCTCCCCGAGTTCTTCCGAGGATCGCATTCATCCTCATCACGGGTGGCCTGCTCGCCGGCGGTGCCCTGTGGTTTGCTGACTGGTGGCAGCATCGCGAGAACAAACGCGTCTCTGAACATCACAATCGTATCTTTCACCAAGCGTCGGATGCAATCGATCAGCATGAAGCGAAGCGCCAAGCCGAGCGAGAACGCATGCGAGCAGCCAGCGAGACGGCAGCATTTGATCTATCCAATCTCGCAGTCGACAGAAGCGCTCTGCGCGACAGTGGACGGTCGCAGAACACTATCCCCGCGCTCGTCAACCCACTCATCCAGCCATGGGATGACATCGACTTTCTCGATCCGGATGATCGCGTCCTCGGCGTCACGATCAATGGTGAGTCACGTGCTTACCCGATCAATATGCTCAACCTGCATGGTGTCGTGAATGATGAACTCGGCGGTGAAGCGATCGCAGTCATCTTCTGCCCGCTGTGCGACTCGGCGAGTGTCGTTCGGCGAGCCGTTGGAGACGAAGTTCTCAAGTTGGGTGTGTCCGGCCAGTTGCTCAACTCCAACATGGTGCTGTATGACCATGCACATGATGCACTCTGGTCGCAGATTGGCATGCAGGCGATCAGCGGGCCGCACACGGGCGCAAGGCCTGTGCATATCAACTCGTGGGCACTTACGACACTTGCCGATTGGACACGGATTCATCCGGATGCACGGCTTGCTGCTCCTCCACGGGATTCCGATCTCAACTATGCGATGAATCCGTACAGAGCGTACCTCGCCAGCGACCAGTTGATGGACCGATTCGCGCCAGAGACAATTGACGATCGACTGCCTGCGAAAGCACGCATCATCGGCATTCGCATCGGTGCATCTGCTGTCGCGTGCCCGGTTGCTGCGATTCACACAGCGGACGGAGAACTTGATGTTCCGATTGGCGATCAGGTCGTTTCACTGAGCGCGACGGGAAACAGCGGTGTGCAGGTGGTCAGCGCCCCCGCCGACGCTCAAGTGATGCACACGTTCTGGTTCGCGTGGGCCGCATTCCATCCCGACACGACGATCATTGGACAGTGATCGCTCACTTCCACGACTGTATGTCGATGTGCCATGAATCAGCAGGTGGTGTTTCGATCGCAACCTTCCGGCGCATGGTCTCGTCGATCTCCGGATTCCGCTCGACGTTCGTCAGCCGAACCACGCGACCATCACCGTTGGGTTCTCGTGTGATGACCCCGACGGGCAGCCGCGTCTCGCGATCATAAAAGATCATCACATGGGTGAAGTCTTCCGCTTCGGGCGTGCCGGGGCGCGGGGTCAGTTCAAGACCATCAAGTGTGGACGGGTCGAGTTTCGCGAGCGGCCCGCTGTCGGGCAACGAAGCAGGCCGCGCTGTAAACCGCGTTAGTACATCCGCGCGCGACTGGCCGATCGGCATCGGGAACGGTCCCTCGCCAAGCTTCAGTGGGTCGACTTCCTCGCCCGGCGGAACGATTTCACGTTTGATGAACTGCTTGTCATCATGGTTGATCTCCGCCAGCCAGCGGCCGTCGAAGATGTAGTGCTTGAGACGCTCGCGCTTGTGACGGCCGTCGATGTGAGTATCGAACAGAATCGCAAACCGACGTGATGTGTGCTCGCTGGCGCGGGTATCGGTGCTCCCCGCATGAACATCTGCGATAAAGACGACCTCGCCGAGCCGCGTCTCCCGGCCGACAAGACTCTCCTTGTCGTAGCGGACCTTTGCAGTAAATCCAGTGAGCGAAGCATGACTCTCTTCCAGCGCATCGAGCAGCGCGATGACCGCAGGATCCGTCTCATCAGCAGCACCCTGCCGATCCGTGGCCGCCACGTGTTCGGCAGCATTCTCCCGCGATGCCGGATCGCCGGTCAGTTGCGCGACGTTCGGCTGACCCAGCGAGAGCTGAATCGCGGCAAACGTGGTTAACGCGATATGTGCGAGCCAGATCACGGCGGTCTCCTGTGGAAGTTCTCCACAGTGTAGACCCGACGGCGAACGGCCGTATTCCATTCCCGCGAATCAGCGGACGACTGCGTCCATTGCAGAAATCACATCGTTGCAGATGGGAAACACGCGATCGAGGCACGTCAGCCGGAACACATACTGCACATTCTTCGCAGCGTTGGCGACGGCGATTCGACCGCCCGATGCGGTGATTCGGTTGCATGTCTGCACGAGGCAGCCGAGACACGCCGAATCAATCATCTGAACATTCTGCACATCGAGGACCAGCCGCTGCACACCCGCTTCGGTGACGGCATCCAGCAGGTCGGCAAGTTGCTCGACACCCGAGTCGGTGGAGAGATCGGTGACCGTGAGCGTTGCCACTGCCGTCTGGTCAACCAGTTCGACATCGGCAATCACGCAGCGCTCACCGATCGCGGCAATGTTGTCCGGATCGATTTCGACCGCAGGCATGGCCGGCATGTTTGCCGCATCGCGCTTTGAGAACAGATTGAACATGGTGAACACTCCGCTCCATCCACCGCGGGTCAACGCACTTCGCTACACAGGTGCAGAACTCTCAACAACAGTTCTGAGATCGGCGCGGTGTTGAACCGGGTTGATCGGGACACGCTGGCTGCCGTGCCAAATCGGGCGAATGACTTGGAATGTGCGATCTGGGGGTTCCCGGGAACGGTTATCGGCCGGACATCATCCGGCGCGGGTCTGCAGACCTTCGTCGTTGGTGAAGAAGGTCGACGATGGACGCTTCGGCCGGGCCTTGAGACGCCCCGGCATGGGGTTCTCTTCATGCGATTCGCCCACGTCGGTGCGCTCGTCGCGACCGATGACGGCTGCTGTGTCATCCTTCGACGCCCGGACGAGCGTCTGATCGTCAGGCTTCGGCGGTGTGAGACGCTCGATGTTCTCTTCATCAGGAGAAGTTCGGCGGCGTCGTGCCGCATCAATCGACCGCTCCATCGCGGCAAGTATGGGACGAATGCGATCAGCAGCAGGTCGTTGGTTACTCATGGCCAGCACACTCCGAATGGTCCACGCTCCTATCGGCCCTTCCATCGCGCGAGTTCGGTGAGTGTTGCTGGTTTCGCAACTGTTTTTCTGACACCACCCCGCACGACAGGACAAAAGCCGGCCCGTTGGCATGCAACCGCGTGCTCCAGAGTTGCTAGCATCGGAACGTCCGCCTTTTGCGCAACTGCGACTTGGCGGGCACCAGGAGCGGATTGATCGGCGTTTTATCGGGTCGTGGTGGATTCACCGGGCTCAACAGCCGATCGCGGAGAAAAAGACCCCCATTCCATCACGGAGCAATTCTCAGATGCGATGCACCTTTGACACAATCGGCCCACGCGGCCGAGCAGTCGCGACAACCCTCGCAGCCCTCACGATTCTCACGACGACATGCGCTGCTCAGAGCAATGTCGACTACCCACGCTTCCCGTCGATCAGCCCCGATGGCGCGCAGGTTGTCTTCTCGTGGCGCGGCGATCTCTGGATTGCATCGTCCGATGGCGGACAGGCGCGAAGGCTCACAAGCCATCCCGCGAGTGAAACAAACAGCGCCTGGAGCCCGGACGGCGACTGGATCGCATTCAACTCGCAGCGCGATGGCTCAAACGACATCTGGATGATCCGCCCAAACGGAACGGATGTACGCCAGGTGTCTGAGCTTGATCAGACACTCGCACTCAGCGGCTTTGGCAGAGATGCAGATGGGAATCACACACTGCTGTTCTCCAGCACGCTCGGGGGCGATGTCTACCGCTCAACGCGACCGTTCCGGATATCCACGCAAGGCGGCGACATCACTCGCATCCACGATGCATTCGGCAGCCAGCCCGTCATGAGCCGTAACGGCGCAAAAGTCGCATTCGTGCGAGGCGGCTACTACTCCGGATTTGAGCGGCGACACTCGCGCGGGCCGGAGACCATGGACATCTGGATATGGAACGCCAAGTCCGGTGCGTTCACGCAGATCACTGATCGCGCCGGAAACGAGGGGCACCCTCAGTGGCGCAACAACGAAGTACTCGTGTATATGTCCGATCAGGAACTGGAGGCAGTGAACCTCTTCGCCATCAACACAAGTCAGTCGAACGCGAGGCCCAGACGACTGACCAACTTCAAAGATCGTGACATCCGTGAGTTTGCTGTCTCTGCTGATGGCAAAACGGCTGTTCTCACACGCTGGGATGCCCTCTACACACTCGATCTCTCACAGCGGGGCAGCCAGCCGAAGCGCATCACCATCACCGCGAACGAAGATGAAAGCGACAACTACGAACTGCGGCAGATCGGCAACGATGTTCGTGATGCAGCCCTCAGCCCCGACGGGCAGGTGATGGCATATGTGGCATACGGTGAGATTTACGTGCGGAACATCGAAGATGACAGCCCGACGCGTCGTGTCACGAACTCGCATGCGCGCGATCGTGAAGTTGCATGGTCGCCTGATGGACTGAAGTTGTATTTCGTCAGCGATCGCGACGGCACCGAGTCTATCTATGCTGCGACAGTCGAAGTCACGCGCAGCGAGATCAAAGAGTCATTCCAGCAGGTCGTCAACCCGGAGGCCCCGGAGGAAAAAGAGGATGATGCGCAGGAGGCCGACAACACTGACAACGAAAAGCCTTCTGAGGCAGACAAGCCCATTGCCGTCGAGGATGACGGCGTTTCCGGGACGTGGAGTTGCACCGCTGCCATCCCGGAGATGGGCGATCTGCCGTTCGAATTGCGGTTGACTGTTCACGATGACAACTCCGTGACCGGCTCGATCAATGCGGAGGGGTTCAGCGGACCGGTATCTGGAACTTATGCACCCGGCAATGGCACGCTTACACTCTCACTCAGCGCAGAGGACGGCACAGTTGTGGAAATGCAACTGACAGTCGATCTCGGGATTCTGTCCGGCACGGGCAACGCCAATGGCGTGATGGTTGAAATCAACGGATCGCGCACCGCCGGCCCGCAGGGCCCTGCTGAGCAGGGCCAGCAAGTGAGCGACACTTCCGACGATGCGGAAGCACCAGACATTGATCTGCCCAGAGAACTCGACCCGACGCGCTGGCATGATGCAGTGAAGTTCAACATCGAACCCGTCGTGCAGAGTGAGTTCAACGATCGCATGCCACAGGCATCGCCGGACGGCAAGCACCTGTCGTTCAAACGCACGCGCGGCGACCTCGTCCTGCTTGATCTCGAAACAGGCGAGCAGCGCACGGTCTTCGAACACTGGGATGCCGGGCTCGAGTGGCGGTTCAGCCCGGATGGTTCGATGATCGCTTACGCGCGATCTGACATGGACTTCAATGCAGATATTTTCATCGAGCCCACTGATGGCTCCTGGGATGCCGTCAACATCACACGTCACCCGGATAATGAAAGCAATCCGCGATGGTCGGCTGACGGCAAGATCCTCAGCTTTGTCTCTGAGCGCGTGAACGAAGAGTTCGATGTCTATATGGTCTTTCTTGACAGCGACCTGGAAGGCCTGCCCCGTGTTGAACTCGATGACTACTTCGAGAAAGCAGCGAAGCAGGCGCGGCAACGCAAGCCACTGGCGATCAGCAACCCGGACGATGAGAACGAGAGCGATGCTGAAGAGTCTGAGCCGGACGCAGATGATGCGAAGCCCGGTGCTGACCTCGAGCTTAATGATGCATGGTTGCGCCTCCGCCGTGTTACATCGCTTGACGGCAACGAGACCAATCTGGAGATGACCCCTGCCGGCGACCTGCTGGTATTCAACGGCAGTTACGGCGGCAGCGGTTCTTTCAGCGTGAAGTGGGACGGCTCCGGTCGAAAACGGCTGTCAGGCCCGCTGGGCACGCGGCATATGTCGCTCACGGGCGACAAACTCGTGTTCGTGTCTGGCGGCCGAGCGGGCTATGTCAACCCGAACGGTGGCTCGCCGAACTATGTCAACATCAGCGACCGCATCCGTATTGATCTGCAGGCGCAGGCAAGCCAGAAGTTCAAGGAAGCGGCGCGGTTCCTCGGCGATATGTTCTACCACCCCACGATGAAGGGGCTCGACTGGGAAAAACTCACCGCCGACTACCACGAACTTGCCAGGAGCACACGAACGCCGGGCGAGTTCAATGATGTTGCCAATCGCCTGCTGGGCGAACTGAGCGCTTCGCACCTTGGTGTGCGCAGCCGGGGCGGATACCGATCTGAGAATGCCCAGTCCCATGGCCGGCTTGGTACGACACACGAGCGTGTTGTACTCGACGATGGCCGCCACGGTTTCAAGATCACATCGATCCTGCGTGGCGCCCCCACTGGCAAGGGCGAGATGGCGTTGAAGGAAGGTGATGTGATCATCGCCATCGACCTCAGGGAGATTGGTGAGCGCGACACGATCGAGACCATGCTCAAAGGCCGCGTCGGTGAGGAACTTCCTGTCACACTGATTCGCACGATGGAAGACGGCAAAACTGCCGAACTCACGCTGCTGCAGGAGCCGATCAGTTCCGGGCAGGAACGTTCGCTCATGTACGACGACTGGCGCCTCAGCAATGCTGAGAGAGTCCACGCGTGGTCGGATGGCCGTCTTGGGTACATCCATATTCAGGGCATGAACCAGCCCTCCCTCGATGTGTTCGAACGCGATCTCTTTGCAGCAGCGAACGGCAAGGATGGCCTGATCATCGACGTCCGCAACAACGGTGGTGGATGGACAGCCGACCGTCTGCTTGCATCAATCATGGTGCAACCACACGCGTACACGATCCCGCGCGGTGCTCCGAGCGAGAAGGGCCACTACCCGCAGGATCGTCTGTTCATCCAGAGATACACACTGCCGATCAACATGATGTGCAATGAGAAGAGCTTCTCCAATGCCGAAATCACCGCGCATGCGTTCAAGACGCTGGAGCGAGGCACACTTGTCGGGCAGGAAACCTGGGGCGGGGTGATCAGCACAGGCGCCTTCACCTTGATCGACGGGTCATCTGTCCGCCTGCCATTCCGCGGCTGGTACGTTGAGGGCGGCACGGACATGGAGAACCACGGCGCTGTACCAGACATCATCGTCACTCAGACGCCCGAAGCAGAGTCACGCAACTATGACGAGCAGTTGCGGGCCGCTGTCGACGACCTCCTCGACCGGCTGGATTGATACTGAAAGCAACCAACTGAAGAGAATCAGGGCCCGGAGCTCTTGCTCCGGGCCTTTTTCATTCCGCACAAACCCCGCACGCGCTGTACACTGCTCGTATGCTCGATGCGATATACAAGCCGGTGATTGACGAGATTCGCCGGGCCGTTCAGGACGATGCCGACCGTGATGCTCGCATGGATGCCGTCTGCGAACACGCGTGGCGCAACCTCGCTGAGCATGGCATCTCCTGGGTTGGTTTCTATGTCGACCAGCCGAACGAACCGGATGAACAGCGCCTCATGCTTGTCTGTCATCGCCCCAAGCCTGCGTGCTCACCATTGGCGATACACGGGGTCTGCGGGCAAACTCTTCGCTTCGGGTGCACGCGCGTTGTGCCCGATGTGCGCGACCTTGGCAGCGACTACATCGAATGTGATCCGACCGATCGATCAGAAGTCGCCGTGCCGCTGTTCGACAAGCACGGTCATTGCTGGGGTGTATTTGATGTTGACTCCCCAATCTCCCGTCGATTTTGCGACGATGATGGTCCCCACTTCCGCGCGATTCTTCAGGCAGCGGGGTTCTTGACGGATTGATTGACACGACCATCCCCCGAACCTGTTGATCACACCATTGACCTGCAGCGCTCGCTTCCTACCGTCAAATCATGACGCGAACCTTTTCACCTGCGTGTGCATTGATTGCGCTGATCGCGGCACCGATCACCGTCCATGCAGATCAGGCTGCAATCAGCATTGACAGCCGCTACGACGACTGGGCAGATGTCGCGCTCGCCGGATTCGATGGCATCGGCAGCAGCGGTATCGACCTCCGCAGGTTATGGCTTGCCGACGACGATGAACATCTCTTCCTGCGGCTGGAGGTCGTCGACCCGTTCGACCTGTCGGAAGACAACAACCTTCGCATTTACCTCGACACGGATGACAATGCGCTCACCGGATTGCAAGTGGGCGGCATCGGGGCAGAACTCAACTGGCGGCCCGGCAGTCGCGAAGGCACCTTCTATGCGCCTGATGGAAGCGCCATCGTCAAGCATCCGGATGTTGCATTCCGCGCTGCGCCAACCCACGCGAGCAACATGTTTGAGATGTCGATCGGCCGTGATGTCGAGCCTGATGGCGACAACCCACTGTTCACAAGCAGCACGATCCGCGTTTTCGTGCGCAACGGCACCAGCGGGGACCAGTTGCCCAACAGCCCGGGTGGAATCGCGTACACCTTTGACATCGGTGATGCACCCGAGGTCATCCCGAT
>CAZVXI010000117.1:0-10236 GCA_964631295.1 uncultured Isosphaeraceae bacterium | reverse complement strand
TGTGCGGGCACGACTGGTGCTCGGTGCGCATCAGCAAGGAGATCCAGGAGTTCGCGTCGGGCAAGGACGCTGACTTCGAGTGGGATAAGCCGAAGAAGTCTGCTGCGCTCACCGCTGAGCAGCAACAGATCCTCGAACAACGCGGCTATCTCTCGCCCGAGGAAATTCACAAGCTCGCGAGCAAGACGAAGAAGAAACTCGGCGCTGAATCAGGCAAGGCGTCGTGCCACAGCGATTATGTCGACCCTGATGAGGCGAAACAGCTTCAGGAAGAGAAACACGTTGTACAGATCAACACCGCACCGGCCCACAATCTGCCGACGCGTGACAGTGTGATCTGATGCAATTTCACCCTGCCACCCGAACCGCGACAACGACCGGGTCGAGGTCAAGCACCTTCAGGATGTCCGGCTTGCTGCCGGCGGCAGGTCGGTCGAACTGGACGCGCGTCGCTGCGATCGCGGAGGGTGCAAATGCGTCGTTGCCGTGATAGCGCATGCGCCGCGCGAATGATGCTCCGGGCAGGATGATGCCGAGCCCGCCGCGCCGGTGTGTGACGATCTCGATGCGCTGCGTCTCTGATTCGCCAAACGCGTACACGCCGACGTATTGCTGGAGTTGGGCTTCGGTCAGTTCCGGTTCAGGCGACTGCTCATCAGGTTTCTGCAGCGACTCGAGGTAGTCCAGCACAGGCTTCGCCTGCTCGCCGCCGAATCGGGCATGATCAATCAGCGGGATGCCGTGCGGACCCGGGATATGGTGCGCGTTGGGCTGCAGCGCGATGAAGCCCTTGACTGCATCAAGTTGCCCAAGCATCGCAGCGGAGAAGATGTTCGGCCGGGCTCCGTGCTCCATCAGCAGCAGTGCGATTTCACGGCTGCCGGTGTGTGCTGCGGCGCCCAGCGCAGATTCCCAGTCGCCAAACCCCCAGTCCCACGATGCGCGGGCGAGCCCCGGGTTGATGTCCACCAGTTCGCGCACGCGCTCCATGTTGCCATGGCTCGCGCCAACGATCCCTTGCACAAGCTGCGGGTTCTGAGCCGGGAATGTGTCGTGTTCCGGTGCTTGCATCCGATCATCGGCAGCCGCGGTTGTTGTGACTGCAGCGCCGACGCGCCCGGGCATTGCAACTCCAATCGCCGCGAGTCCAGTCGAGGCGACTCCGGCCGTGCCGATGAACATGCGGCGCGTTGTCCTGTTTCCTTGCGTGTGTGTCATTGATTGGTCCCTTCTATCAGAGTTCTGTGGTTGGTGATTTTCTGGTTTCTGGAAGCAGACGCTCGCGCACGGCCGTTGCGATCGTGCCCGCCACACGCTCCGGAAGATCATCGAGCGCGCACCATCGAACCGGAAACGAAAGCGTCCGATCTGGCTTTGCCCGCTGTGGATGTCTGATCGGCGGTTCATGTGCGTCCTGACCTTCCCGACATGCTACCGGCGGTGGACCCGCACGCCGCTTTGCAACACCTGAGATTTGCCTGAGCAGCGTCTGGGGCGTGTCGAGTCGTGTCGATTGCTGGCGAACACGGACCGTCCGTGGGATATAGTCGCATCATGACGCGAGCCGGGACATCCGACGAGTGGCTGCACACGCTGGCGGGCCGGTTCATCGTGTTCGATGGGCCTGACGGCTCGGGGAAGTCCACGCAGTTCAGCCGTTTTGCAGCCCATTGCCGGCATGCCGGGCTGAGCGTGTGTGAAGTCCGCGAGCCGGGTGGGACGAGCATTGGAGAGCAGATTCGCAGTGTCCTGCTCGATCCGCGCAATACGGAGATATCGCTGCCAACCGAGATGCTGCTCTACATGGCCAGCCGGGCACAGTTGATTGAACAGGTTGTCCGGCCTGCGCTCGAAGAGCGATCGCTCGTACTGGCCGACCGATTCATCAGTTCAACGCTCGCATATCAGGGCACGGCAGCTGGCATGACGCCGACGCAGATCATGGCTGTCGGGCACGTTGCCGTCGGCGACTGCTGGCCGGGCCTCACGGTTGTGTTCGATGTCGATCAGCAGACCGCTGCGTCACGTCTCAATCCACTGCTCGACCGCATGGAAATGAAAGGCGCCGCATTTCACAAGCGCGTCCGCGAGGGGTACCTCGACCAGGCGGCGAACGATCCGGACCACTATCTCGTGATTGATGCACGGCACGGGCCGGATGAAGTGTTTGATTCGCTCATGCACGCACTGCAAAAGCGCTTCGGCGGCAACAACGATCATGCAGCCAGGCCTGCCGACGCCGCCGTGTAGTTACGCCTCGATGGAAGAGCGCGACGTGGTCCGGGCAGGACACCCCACGACTGTCGCATGCGCATCCACGTCGTTGATCACCACTGCGCCCGCAGCGATTGTCGCTCCCTCGCCGATGTTGCGCCCGGGGATCACCGCAGCAGCCACGCCGATGAGTGCTTCGCTTCCGATCGATACATTGCCGCACACGACCGCACCCGGCGCCACGTGGGCCATGCTGCCGACGACACAATCATGTTCGATGATCGCGGCCGAGTTGACGATCGCGCCCCGGCCGATGCTCGCCCGGCTGTTGATGACCGCACGCGGACCAACGAAACATCCCGGCTGAAGCTCAGCATCGGGCGCAATCACCGCGGAATGATGCACGATCGTTGCGATCGCATGGTCTGAGAATTGCCCGAGCCACTGTCGACGCAGTGCGTTGTCGCCGACTGCTGCGTGCAGCGCGATCTGCCTGTCCGTGGTCGCAAGGATGGTGGGCACATCGTCGATGACGCCAAGATAGTTGAGTCCTGCGAGGCGATCACGAGCGCTCTCCGGCGCGCGATCATCCACATAGCCGGCGAGTGGGATCCCTGCGCCGCGCGCTGCGTCTGCCACAACTGCCGCATGGCCGCCACCTCCAAGCAGCAGGATCGCGCTGTGTACACCATTGCTCTGCGTGTGCTGAGTCATGGTGTCACCTGTGACCGCGTGTCGAGGCGAGCCGGCTGCTGTGATGCAGTTTGTCCTGCGGAACCACCCTCTTCAGACTGACCTGATGCGGATGACTGCGCCGTCTTCTGCGATGATGGCTTTGGTGGCTGCGGATGGCGGTCGGCAATTGAGCGGTCCCACGAGCGGTGATACCGCGCAATCGTCAGGTCGCGGTAGATCGAACGACACTGATAACACACAAGCCGCACGCGCGAGAACACAAGAATCGCCACGTCCGCAATCAACACGAGCGTCATGGCAACCAGCACGGGCGGCGGCACATCGTTGCCCAGCAGCCCGAGCGCTGCACCCGTGAACGCCAACACCACAACGAAGCCGGTCACCTGCGGAAATGCCTTCTCGGCATACATGTCGCTGCAACCGCACGCGAGACACTTGCGCAACTGCCCCGCATCATCGACGGCACCCTCCCAGTTCAGGAACACGTCACGATCGGCCTCATCAATGTGCACACGCGTCGGCCGATTCGCGAGGTCAATCTCAACCTCGCCCAGCCGCTCACGATGTCCGTCTTTCAGCAGCGCTCGCACAACATCACGATAGCATGGCTGGCACCGCCGACACGACCGGAAACTGCCCTGAACAGCACAATAAACGGCTTCAGCCGGCACAGGCCGGTATGATCGCTTCAGCCAGCAAAGGGATTCTCATGATGCATACACCGCGTTCACCGCTTGTCCGATCAATCGCCTGCCTCCTGCTCTCGCTCACAGCCATGGGTGGGTGTTCCACCAAGAGGTTCACGATCACGTTCGACATGGAGCCGGAGCGCGTCGCGACAGTCCGCGTGCTCGGCGACGCACCGTTCGTGCTGATCACAAACAACGGCCCGGGCGAACTGCACCTGCTGATGCAGTCGGAGCAGCGCGGCGTTGTCGATGACCGTACGATCGGCAGCATGGTGACAGGACGAACGCTGAGCGGCGGCGGGATGATCAAAGTCACCAGTGCAATGAACCGCACACGTGTGCGCATCGAGGCGAGCAACGCCAAGGGTGTCGCGGTCGATCAATCCCCCACCGCGCTCAGGCCTCCAGCACCGACATCGCAACCGGACACCCCGCCTGCCGAGCCGACGGAGCAGGCTGAACCGCCCGCTGAGCACATGGACGATGTCTTGCCTGACGACCTGCTTGATGATGTCCTCGACGACTCGACCGGCGACGATGATGCCATTGGCGACACATCCAGCCAGGGCGACGCCGGGCCGGGCACTTCGCGGAACTGAGGAGACTGTTCATGGGAGAAGAACGACACGACGAATCGCGACGGCCGGATCGCAGTCCGATCGCGCAGATTCCCATGTGGAAGAAGATGCTTGTGCTCTGCTCGGTCATCCTCATGGTTGCAGGCGGCGCGATGTCTGCGATCGGCGCCATCGCCGGCTCCGACGAGGCGCCCCCGACATCCACCACCAGCGGGAACAGCGGAACCGACATCGCCCGGGGTTTTGCGCCGTCCGGCGGTGAAGGGACAGGCGAGGCAGGCGAGGGCACCGACGCAACGCGCGATGTCGCCGGGGATGCAGACTGGTCGCCGGCGCTGTTCAAGCTGGGCTTCAGTTTCTTCGTCGGCTTCGCGGTTGCATTCGCGCTGCGCACGTTCGTGAAGATCTCGATCATCGCGATCGGCATGTTCCTGCTCGTACACTTCGCGCTCGAGTACTACGGCTTCATCGAGGTGAACTGGGATGTCTTCGGCGAGAAGTACGATTCGATCGCCGACTGGATCGGCCGGCAGACTGGCAGTTTCCGTGAGTTTGTCACCGGCTCGCTGCCATCGGCGGGATCGGCCGCCGCCGGGCTGGTCATCGGCTTCCGCAAGGGCTGAAACAATCTACGGCGTCGCACGGTGCTTGCGGAATCGTTTGAGCCAGCGCACTCGAGCGCGTGGCGGGCGCGTGGCATCGCTCAGCCGGTGTCTGCGCCAGACACGGTAGAGAAATCCGAGGACTACCACGAGCACGATGCCGCCAATGATCCACTGCATGGTTTCCGCATCATCACCCGAGCCGAATCCACGCACGATCAGCCAGCCGAAACCGATCTGCATCGGCGCGGTGACTGCCACGCAGGCGCACGTTGCGAGGATGAACTTCCACGGCTTGAGGTGCAGCAGCCCTGCAACGGTGATGACGCTGGTCCGGCTGCCGGGAATGAATCGAGCACAGATGACCACCCATGTGCCTCGTTGCTCCATCTGGTGCTTGGCCTCCAGCAGCCGCCGCGGGTGAACCATCCGTTTGAACCACCGCCTGTGCAGCAGCGGCGCGCCATAGCGCGTGATGATGAGGAACCAGAGGATGTCTGCAGCGCAGACGCCAACGTAGGCAGCGATCAGCGTTGGCCACAACGGCAGGTCGCCGCGGCCGACGAGAATGCCTGCGGGGATGACGATGATGTCTTCGCCAAGCGGTATGCCGACACCCGAGAGCAGCAACAGGAAGAGCACCGCCCACGGGCCGAAGGTGTGCAGATTCTCAGCAATCCACTCCTGCATTGTGACAAGTCTATGGATTCGGGGATCGTTTCGCGCGCTGTTCTGCGTGCGAAGGTGTCTATTCACACAGGAGCATGGCCCGCCGAAGGATCAGTTCATCCTGAATCGAACCGCGCTGCCCTTCGCTGATCTCGAGCGTGAGCGCGCTCGCGCCCGCGATGTCGATGTTCATGGACGCGTTCGGATTGGCCTGATTGAGGCGGACCCGTGTCCGAATGTCGCCATCTACGCGGACGATCAGCTCGCAATCGCCCCAGATTCGCGCGTGCTCGGGCATCTCCACCTCGGCGGCGAACCGGCGGCAGCCGCGCGGGAGGCGCCATGTCGCTGCGAGAGGGCCGCGCAGAGTCATTTCTGCAAGGCCCAGCGGTGTCGGTCCCGGTGAAGACACAGGTGCTGGCACGATGTACCGAACTTCCGGCCCGACGATCTTCTCGACATCCAGCGATGCGAGCGGCGTCAGTACGCCCGGCTTGAACAGCGCCCCGGCGATGCGCGACACGGGCATTTCCGTCTCGCTTGAGTCCGAGCCCCACACCGATTGCAGGCGGGCAAAGCCGTCATCGCCGACGTGCAGGTAGCGAACGTCGAGAATCGACCCATCAGTGAACCAGACGCGCTTGTTCGCCGGCACCTGCTGTTGCGAAACAAGGCCGATTGACGCGATGCGATCAAGCGGAATGGACAGCTCAGTGGTCGACCCGTCCGGCTGATCCATGTCGATCGAGACAGGATCGCCGATGTCGAGGATGAATCCTTCATAGCGATCGCCGTTGGCGAGAATGACGACATCTGATTCACCGGGTGTTGGCATCACCGCATCATCGCGCATGAGGACCGCAGCGATCCGGCTGAGCGGGACTTCGATGCGGCTGAGCCATGCGTGGTTCCAGACGACCGTGTCCGAATCCGGGTCGGCATTGGAGAGCATGCTGCCGGGAATCACCTGGCCATCCACAAGGTGCAGTGATCCTCGATTGCTCGTGGATCGCATCTGCGCGTTGCGCCGCACGAGACCGATGCACTGTTCGATGGAGCGCGTTCGCCAGCCGTTGTTATCGTCGAGATGCACAAGCGCTGTATCGGTGATCTCCACAACCTCGACAGCGGTCACATCAAGCGTCTCTGAGATGAGCAGCGTGTCCTGCGCTGCCGTCGGCATCGCGAGTACGACGGCGCATGTAAGCGCGGCACCGGCGCATGTTGTCTTCATGGTTGGGTTGATCGTGTTGCGCATCATGGCGTTACTTCTGAAAGATCGGCAGGTATCGCTTGGGCATCTGCAGGACAATCAGCGCCATTGCTGATGCATACGCTCCGCCGGCGTGATGATCGAGCCAGCCGCCATTGCCCGCCTGTTTGTCGATGAGTTCACGCCGGATGGCCGGCCACCATTTTTCCCACGACTCGCCGCCTGCAAGGTACATCGCCTGGCCGGCATAGTATTGCCCGTAGTAGTAATGCGCCTGACCTGCGGTGTTGCGGCCCGGGAAGGCTTCGCGCATCAGGTATTCGATCCCGCGGTCGATCGAATCATCCTCGTGGATGCCCGCATAGAACAGGCTCGCGACGCCGGCTGCTGTTCGAGGCCAGGCAGACCCGCCCGGTTGCATCATGTAACGGAAGCCGCCATCGTTGTTCTGGCAGCGGTGAACGTAGTCGACGGCGCGGTCGATCGTTTCCTTCGGCACTTTGATGCCTGCGTTGCGGGCAGAGCGCAGAGCCATGATCTCGCAGATCGTGACAGAGATATCTGCATCGTAGGGGACCGGGTTGTAGCGCCAGCCGCCTTCCTCGTTCTGCGTGCCGACGATAAGTTCGACAGCCTTGACGAGCGCATCGCGCACGCGTGAATCGTTGGGGTTCATGCCGTACACCTCGCCGAGGAACAGCGCTGCGAACCCGTGGCCGTACATCGGTCCGTGCGATGTTTCGGCAGCGAGCAGGCCGGTTTCTGTTGCGTGTGACAGCACGAACTCGAGCGCCTTCTCGATCTGTTCGCCGTACTCGCCGCGCCCCGGGAGATTTCCATCGGCCATGTATGCGAGCGCGGCCAGCGCGGTGATGCCGACGTGCTTGCCGTAGCGACCGCGACCGAAAGAGCCATCATCATTCTGCTGGGCCTTGAGATACACGAAGCCGCGCTCGACGGCCTTGTGCAGGTCCTCGGTCATTTCCTCAGCGAGTGGGTTGTTCTCTGCGGTGTTGCCCTGGCGTTCTGCGTCCTGGCCGCCTTGCGCTCCGGCATCCTGCGCGCTGACGACCGGCGACTGAAGCGGCGCGCTCTCGGTCGCGAAACTTGCTGCGGCCAAACAGGCAATCATCGATGCAGCAAGGATGGCTTCGTGTTGTCGCTGGATCATGGCTGGCTCCGTCCGTCTCGTATCTGTCAGGCGCTCCGCTCAGTAAGGCGCGCACAAAGCATCTCAGTTCGAAGAATCCTCGGCAAGCCGGCGGTAATACTCACGCGTCATGCGGTCGTACAAGCTGGAGAACTTCTCCCGGCGGCCCTGAAGCAGTTGTTCACGAATGCGAGCCGGCAACGAGCCCCATTCTGCGCGAGTCTCATCGAGCATGGTGTTGAGGTCGCCTTCCTGTCGCGGCGGCGGATCACCCTCAGTTGTGTCGCTCGGGTTCTGGTTGCGCTCCTGCTCGCTCGGGTTCTGGTTCTGCTGGTCGCGCTGCTGCTGATTCTGACGGCCGGGATTGCGCTGCTGTTGCTGCTGCTGCTGCGTCATGCTTTGCGCTGCGGACTGGTTCTGGTTCTTCTTTGCCTCATCGATCAGTGTGTCGAGCCCGGCGAGGATTTCTTCCTGCACGCGCTGCGTGCCAAGCCCGGCATCGAACTTCTCATCGAGCAGTTCGGCGGAGAGTTGCATCTGTTCGATCGCGCCCTCAAACGCATCGGCCATGCGTTGCTCGCCGAGACGCTGCTCGAGTTCTTGCTGCTGTTGGCGCTCGGCTGTTTCTGCCGCGCCTTCCCCTGAGTCATCTTCTTCGATGCCGAGCAGATCATCGAGGGTGGGCGGTTTGGCATCCTGCTTGTTCTCGCCGGATTTCTCCTGGCCGGTTGACGTCGGCGGCGCTTCCTGTTCAGGATCAGCGTTCTGCGCGAGCACGGGTCCCGCGAGCGTTATCGCGAGTGTCATCACGCTGAGTGTGCAAGTGACGCGACAGATTGTATGTGTGCCGAGGTTCATTGTGGCTCGCCTCCTTCGGGCGCATCGGGCGGCGTTTCAGGACGAGCGGGCGGCTGTGCACCCTGCTGCTGCTGACGCTGCATCTGCTTGAGTTGTTCGAGCATCGCGGTGCCGAGTTGATGCAGTTCCCGCTGCTCATCGCCGAGTTCGCGCAGGCGATCGCGCTGCTGCAGATCGTCGAGATCGCCGCGACTGTCGAGTGCTCGCGTCTGCTGGTAGATTTGCTCCTGCATGCCACGCAGCAATCGCAGTTCCGCGAGCGGCGGGATCAACTCGTCCTGCGGCTGACCCTGCTGCCCGCCCTGCTCGCCACCCTGCTGCTGTTGTCCCTCATTCTGCACGAACTCATCTGGCGGTGAGAGCGTCTCTTCCAGCACGGTGATCAGTCGGCCGATACTGTCGGCAATGCGCGCCTGGCGATCGGTCACATCGATGCCCACCTCGCCGTCCGTCATCTGGCCTGTCACCTCGCGCGCCCAGTCGTCGATGCGACGATGCGCAAGCGAGAATATTGGCGAGTCGAGCAGTTCGGATGTCTGCGCGCGAAGCACATCGAGCGCTTCGCGGATGTCGTCCTGCGTGGTGCCATGCCTGCGCGCCTCGACGAGTTGCCGACGGTTCAGCGGCAGGTTGCCTGCAAGTTCCAGCGTCGCGGTGCGCAGTGCGACTTCCTGCTCGGCCGCTGTTCGATACGCTTCGAGAAGTTCCTCGCGTCGCCGGCGGACTTCGTCTTCCTCTACCTGCTGCTCGACTTCCTCAGCGAGCGCAACAGCCTCCCTGAGCAGTTCCAGCGACCGTTCCTCGGCGATGGTTGCGTCTTCGGAGTCGACCGGATCAGCCCGCAGCGCGACGACTGCCGACCCCTGCGCATCACCCGCGCGGTCGAGTAATCGTGCGATTCGACGGGACGCCTGGCCTGCTGCCCGCGCTTCCCCGGCAAGGGCGACCGTGTTCTGGTTGAGGCGGATCATCGCGCGGTCGCGGCCGGTGAAGTTGCCGCTCTCAATCGACTGCGCGAGTGCGATCAGTTCGTCCTCCTGAACGGCGATCAGGCGTTTGATCGAATCGATCATGCTGGCCAGTTGTCGGAGCAGTTCCTGCGCCTTGGCGCGTTTGGTTTCTTCGATGTCCTCGAGCATGCGCTCGAGCGACTGACGCGCCTGCTGCTGCGAGTTGCGCGCGGACTGCATCTGATTCTGCTCAGCCTGCTCGGCGGCGCGCTGCATTTCCTGGTCGATCTCGCGCTGCTCGGCCGTCTCGGCAGCCGTCCGCAGTCCTGCCGACGCATTGCGATCGACATCTTCGAGCGCTTCGGCCCTGTCGCGCGCTTCTTCGATCAGGTCCTGCACCTGCTGGCTGAGATCGCGCTGCTTTTCTGCGATCTTCTCGATTGCGCTGCGCTGCTCGGGCGTGAGTTCGTCGGGCGCGCGGCCGATCGTCTCGTTGCCAAGCCGCTGCGTTTGCTGTTCGAGCGCACCCTGCTGGTCGATCAGGTCCTCGATTCGGCGTTGCACAACCCATGTGTCTTCATCGCGGTCGAGCAGTTCGATCAGATCGCCGAAGACGG
>CAZVXI010000116.1:0-10403 GCA_964631295.1 uncultured Isosphaeraceae bacterium | reverse complement strand
CGCCTCGGCGGCGTCTGTTTGAACTGGGGCTGCATCCCCTCCAAGGCGCTGCTGCACAATGCCGAACTCTACATGGAGTCATACCGCCACGGCGAAGAATGGGGCTTCGCAGCCAAGGATGTCAAGGTCGACTGGTCGAAGGTCATTGGTCGCAGTCGTGGCATCACCGACAAAATCTCCGGAGGGGTGGGCTTTCTCTTCAAAAAGAACAAAGTCACTCACATCGAGGGCCACGCGAAGGTCACCAGTGGCGCAAAGGGCGGCAAGCCGTGCACCATCGAAGTCCGCGAAGCCACTGACGACTACTACCACGGCACCGGCGAGGGAAACGCGAAGCAAACCGTAACCGCAGACAAGGTCATCATCGCCACCGGTGCCGCCCCGCGCGATCTGCCCTTTGCCAAGTTCGACGGCGAGAAGATCATCAGTTCATACGACGCAATGAACCTCCCGAAGCAGCCCAAGAGCATGATCATCGTCGGATCAGGCGCGATCGGGATGGAGTTCGCATACTTCTACAACGCGTTCGAAACCGATGTGACCGTTATCGAGATGGTCGACCGTGTCCTGCCGATCGAAGATGCGGATATCTCCAAACTTGCTGAGCGCACGTTCTCCAAGCAGGGCATCAAGTTCCACACATCAAGCACGCTCAAAAATGTTGAGAAGACCAAGTCAGGCGTGAAGTGCACGATGGTCGACGTGAACGATGAGTCCAAATCGCAGGAACTCGAAGCCGACATCCTGCTGCTGGCAATCGGTGTCGGTGGGCGATTCGACGGTCTGTTCGACGATTCGCTCGGGCTGGAGACCGTCAAGGGGCACATCAAAACAGACTACCGCGATGTCGACGAACCCGCGTACAAGACATCTGTCGAGGGCGTCTACGCGGTCGGAGATGTCATCGGCCCGCCCTGGCTCGCGCACGTTGCGATGGAGGAAGGTGTCACGTGCGTTGAACGCATCGCAGGGCATCACACGCTTGGCGTGGATTACAAGGCGATCCCCGGCTGCACGTACTGCAATCCGCAGGTTGCGTCGATCGGCCTGACCGAAGAAGCGGTTAAAGAAAAGGGCATCAAGTACAAGGTCGGCAAGTACCAGTTGCAGTCGCATGGCAAGGCCATTGCCGTGGGCGCGACCAACGGGCTGGTGAAGATCATCACATCAGAACCCTACGGCGAAATCCTCGGCGCGCACATCTTCGGTGAAGATGCATCAGAACTGATCGCGGAGATCTCCATTGCCATTCGCCTCGAAGCGACTGCGGAAGACATCATCTCGACCATGCACGCCCACCCGACGATGCACGAGGCGGTGCATGAAGCAGCCCTCGCCACCGAAGGCCGCATGCTGCATCAATGATCGGCGGACGTGTCGCGAAGCGTTCAATGCATCACTTGCCGCGCCCGCACTCCGGGCATTTGTCGCCTGTGGTCGCGCGCAGGTCGTAGCCGCAGTGCAGGCATCGGCCGGCGCGGCGTCGGCGAACGCGAACGATCATGGTCGGAACACCAAGCAGGATGAACCACGCGCTGCCGAACACCGCGCTGTTGGCGAGCAGGCCACGCCAGATCGGATCGATCGGGTAGATGCGTGGCACAGCATTTGGCAGAACCCGGTCAGATTCAACACCCCGTGTGATATGCAACACAATCTGCCCGCGCACTCGCTCTGCGGTGAAATCGCAGCGCGTGCACACGACCGGCCACCCGGCAACCACTTCGCAGTCCCACACGGTCTGCCGTTGAAATCGCGTGTGTTCGGGCACAGCTTTCTGCAGTGAACGCGACCACCACGGCGGCTCGCGCTCATCCCACGCGCTGACGTCATACGTCCACGCGCCACCAACGAGATACGTGTACCCGGCACTGCCATGCTGACTGACCAGCCACGATCGCTCGTTCTCGTCCATCTTCGTCAGCCAGACTTCCTTCATCGGGCTTGATGCAAACAGCGCACATCCCCATGCGATCAGATAACTCGTGATCACACCGAGCACAACCGACAGCAGTATGAAAAGGAGCAGACGTTTCATTCGCGCTGGTCGATTCTATTGCGCATCCTGATGCTGCTACACTCGCCGCGTGTCATCGGCTGCGGACAACCCTGCTCCCATCACGCGTCATCGCCCGCGATTCGGGCTGATCGGCGCAATCACGCTGCTGCTGATGGCGTTCGCGTGCCTGGCAACGATCCCCTGGACGTTTGGCATCAGTTCGCCATCACCACGACAAGACGATGCGAGCCGCGCGCCGCGCTACGACCTGCACGACACGGATGCAGCGCTCCTGCCACCCCTGTGGGCTCCGCACGCTGAAGACGAACGCGATCGCATCGACGCGTACAGCGATCAGCATGGACAAGTCCCCCGTCCGATCCTCGGCACCGATCGACTCGGCCGCGACTTGCTGGTGCGCTGCCTTGCTGGCGGCGCGATCAGCATGAGCATCGGCATCAGTGCAGCATTCATCGCTGTCATCATCGGCGTCGGCTATGGTTCAATCGCAGGGTTCGTCGGCGGACGCGTCGACGCGTTCATGATGCGCATCGTCGATGTGCTGTACGGCCTTCCTTATGTGCTGATCGTGGTGCTGATTGCCGTGGCAGTGGACGGCTTCGTGGAGCGTGCCGGCACAGATCTTCCAACCACCGCGCGGCAGTTCATCAGTGTGCTCACGCTGCTTGCCGCGATCGGGTCAGTCAGTTGGCTCACGATGGCGCGCGTGATTCGCGGGCAGGTGTTGTCGCTGCGAGCGCAGCCGTTCATGGAAGCCGCCCGCGCGATCGGGGTGCCTGCCCGGCGACAGTTCACCCGTCACCTGCTGCCAAACCTCATCGGGCCGATCGTTGTCTACGCGACGCTCACCGTGCCCGCAGCGATTCTGTCCGAATCATTCCTGAGTTTCCTCGGCATCGGCGTGCGTGAACCGCTGCCAAGTTGGGGCAACCTCGCAGCCCAGGGCCTCAGCGAACTCAACCCGGTACGCATGCGATGGTGGCTGCTCGTATTTCCCTGCCTGCTGATTGCGCTGACGCTGCTGTCGCTCAACTTCGTCGGTGAATCGCTGCGCGAGCGACTTGATCCGAAATAGATTCCGCCTGACTCTACTCGTCGGGCTGGCGACCGTGCGAATCGTCATTCGTCGGCTGGCTCTGCGGATGCGGGCCGACATCGAGCGACGGGTTGAAGTGCCCTGAATAATCGAATGTGGAGAACCGTTGCCAGGACGGCTGCACGGGCGCCTCTCCACACTTGATCTCATCCAGACGCTTCACGATGAATGACTCCATATTGGTCACCATCTCATCGATTTCTTTCTTGAGTTGCTCAACGTGCTCCTCCAATCGCAGCACGTACTCGGCTCGTGATGCGACCGTAAAAGCAAACTGCATGTGAAGCAGCGAGGAAAGCTCAGCTTCGATCGCAGCGATCGCGGTCTCATCACCTCGTTCGACCGCACGGCGCAGGTCCCGGCCGACTTCCAGCACGCGCATGTCTGTCTTCATCTCCTGCATCTTGATGGAGAACAGCTTCGGATCGCGCGATCGCAACTCCGCGAGCGAAAGCAACCGTCGCCCGCTTGATGCAAGCAGGACACGAAACTTTGCAGGATCCGAGTTGTGCAGGTGTTCGAGCCGATCAGCCATGTCCGGATCGATCATGTGCGCAATCTCAAGGCAGTTGCGCGCCATTTCTTCCGTGAAGATATTCGGCGCAACGGGGTAGGGCGCCAAGTCGGCAGTGGCAGTGTCTGCGCGCTTTGTGACAGGCTCGCCCTGCGTGAGATTCACTGGCTCGTTCGCGGCAGCGGCGCGCTCAAGCGATGCGGCCGGCACATGGTCATGCGTCGGCGTCGACCATGGCTGCACGATCGCTGCACAGAACAGTGCTCCGAAGCAGGCGCTGATGATGTGGCTGGTTCGAGCCATGCCGCACGTCCTTGTGTTTGCTTGCAGGCGGTCAGGTGCCGGGGCGATCAACCATCGCATCGATCTCTTTTGCCAGCGCCCGGAGCGATACATCCGAACTCTCAAGCAGATAACGAACTTCATTCTGACCATGGTCAACCGAATCGAGCAGTCGCCAGTCAGATTCCGTGGGCATCGATGCGAAACGAATGCTGGCGTCGCTGCCGATGCGCGTGGGGTCGTCCTGCATGACGATGTTGCTGTTTCCACCGTTGATTGGCGTGCCCGGCATCCTGGCGAACCAGATGCCAACGCATGCCACAAGCGCTACCGATGCTGCCATGGCGAGCCGGCCGCCAAACACGCGGCGCGGATGCCTGATGCGACGTTGTGAATCTGGGGATGTCAGCCGCATCGGGCTTGGCAGCGAACCAACGGACGCGGCAAACACCCGGTCTGTCAGGCCGGCAGGAGCGACCGGGTTGGCCAGAATGCCCGTCAGGCGGGCCTCGAGTTCCACGTCAGCCGCAGCATTCAACTGCGCAAGCGGCGCGGGGGCCGGCAAATGATGGCGAGATACCTCGAACACACGGTCTGTCAGGCCTGTGGGCGGCGTGGTTCCGGCACGCAGCATCGCCGTCAGGCGGGCATCCAGTTCAGGATGCTCATCCCGGTGGGAATCTGGGGTGTGCTGGTCGTGGCTCATGGCTGTCTTCGCTGCCCGAGATCGGGCTCAAGTACTGATAGAACGCGTTTGCCTGCCGTTCGATTGCATCGATCGGCTTGCATTTTCAACAGAATCTCCGTCAATCAGCACCCGGCGGGCCAAGATGCTCGAGTTTATCGGCCAGCTTCCGCTTGGCCCGATGGTGCCGGGCGAGAATCGTCCCGATCGGCTCGCCGAGCATTTCCGCGATCTGCTGGAAACTCAGCTCGACCGAGTGGCGGAGGTGGATCACCTCCCGATCAGCCTCGGTGAGATCCTGCATGGCTTCGCGCAGGGCCAGCAACTCATGCTGCTCGTAGACCTGCCCTGCCTGCGATTCGGGCGGCTCCTCGGCCCCTGCTATGCCAGCGAGCGCGCCGTGTTCCACAGATGTCGCCTGGCGATTGCGGCGGCGAACCTCATCGCGATACCGATTGATCGCAATACGGAACAGCCAGGCCTCGAATCGCCCCAGTTCGCTGTATGTCTCGATTTTCTCCGCGACCTTGCAGAACGTCCCCTGCGTGATCTCCTCAGCCATCTCCGGGCCAGCTCCCTGCGCGCGGATGAGCCCATAGACACGCTTTGCGTACAGGCCGACAAGGTCGTACCACGCCTGCTCATCGCCCTCAGAGGCTCCGCGGAGCAGGTCCTGCACGTGCGACTTGTCGGGTTCGTTCTCAGACATGACAGAAAGCGGGCCAGTAGCCCGATCATGCTGCCCCCATTCCAATGATCGCGGACAATCCCGCAGACGTTCGGGGCTGGTTGGAGCGGCAGATGGCACGGAATGCTAGTCCTTCCCGGAATCGGCAGGGGCGATGGCCCGGCATGAGCAGGCCAACCGCAGTCAGAGTTGCAACGCACCAGCAAACCGCTTCATGCTGCAGAATCACCGGCTTGGTCACTACAATCCCCGTCCTATGTCCGAGAACCACGTCGATCCCGAATCGAGCCCGCAGGATGAGCCCCGTCCGAATGGAGATGCTGCAGACTCAGGTATCGGCGATTCCGCTGACACATCCAAGCCATCTCCGGAACGCACGAGCCTGATCGAACTTGTCCCTCTGCATATGCCCGCATGGCTGCTGGCGTACCTCGTGGTTGGCCTTGGCGGCGCTGGCTTGTGGCTGATCTCCGGCGACGAACTTGCCGACTCCTTCGGCACGTTCGTGTTCGGCGTCGTGATGCTGCTGCTCGGCGGACAGGTGCTTGTCGACGGCTCGATCTCCCTCGCCCGGGCGGCTGGTGTGCCGACACTGCTCATCGGCCTGACCATCGTCGCCATCGGCACGAGCGCGCCGGAACTCGCATTCAACGTCATCGCAGCGTTCGACAAGCAGACCGATCTCTCGCTCGGCAACGTCGTCGGTTCAAACATCGCCAACATCGGCCTTGTCCTCGGACTCGGAGCGCTCGTGCGCCCGCTTGTTGTACACAGCCGCATCATCGCGATCGAGTTGCCGATCCTGATCATCGTCACCGGTGCGACGATCGCGCTGGCGTTCCGCGGCGTCGTCCCATGGGATGGTGAGGATGTTCTTGGCTATACGTGGGTGGATGGCGCGGGCATGTGCGTTGCCTTCGTGTTGCTGCTGACATTCTGGTTCCACCTCGGCAAGCGCGACTCACGTGACCCACTGTCGCAGGAACTTGCCGAGGCGATGGAGGACGACCCGCTTCGGCCACTCGTCGCAGTGCTGTATGTCGTCGGCGGATTCGCGTTCCTCGGGGGGGGCGGACACTTCGCCAAGACTGCAGCCATCGATATCGCAACCTCCGCCGGCTTGTCGCCAACGATGATTGGCTTGACGATCGTTGCACTTGCCACCAGCCTGCCGGAAGTCGTGACATCGGTCATCGCGTGCAAGCGAGGCCATACCGATCTTGCAGTGGGCAACATCATCGGATCAAACCTGTTCAACATCCTTCTCGTGCTCGGCGTCACGAGTATCATCACACCCGTGCCAATCGTTGATAACAAAAATATCTGGGATCTCGGCATCATGGGTGCGATCACACTCGCGCTGCTGCCATTGGCGATCACACATCAACGGAAGATCACACGCAGCGAAGGTGTGTTCCTCCTGCTGTGGTGGGTTGCGTACATCATCTTCACTGTGCTGCGCGAACGCTGGTAAGTGCCAATGCGCATCATGCACATCTCAACCCGGCTGATTCTTGGCGGGTCGCAGGAGAATACCGTCCTCTCATGCGAAGGCCAGGCGGATGATGGCCACGATGTGGCGCTCACCTACGGCCCAATCTACGGGCCGGAAGGGTCGATGCTCGACCGAGTACACGCGCATGGGAATATTGAGACGATCGAAACGCCGAGTCTCGTGCGTGAGGTTGCACCGATCAAGGACTGGCGGTGCGCGCACGATCTCAGGAAACTTATCCGCGGCTGGAAACCTGATGTCGTGCATACACATTCGTCGAAAGCAGGAGTCCTCGGCCGTGCTGCTGCGTGGAAGTGCAACGTGCCCTGCGTCGTCCACACGATCCACGGGCTTGCGTTCCATCCGTATCAGTCGAAGTGGAAGAACCTCATGTACATCGCCGCGGAACGGTACGCAGCAAAGCGGTGTCACAAAATCATCTGCGTGGCAGATGCCATGCGCGAACAGGCCCTGGCTGCCAATATCGGAAAGCGCGACCAGTATGTGACCGTCTATTCCGGGATGGAGGTCGAGGCGTTCCTGACACCTCCACGTGCTCGTGAAGAAATGCGCCGTGAACTCGGCATCTCCGATCATGCGCTCGTGCTCGGCACGGTTGCCCGGCTGGCCGAACTCAAGGGACACGATGACCTGCTCGATGCGATCGGACCGATGATGCAGCAAGACGAGCGGATCGTGTTGCTCTGGGTCGGCGATGGCTGGTGGCGTGAGCGGCTTATGCAACGCGTCGAGTCGCTGGGCCTGCGCGATCGTGTGAAGACGCCGGGCCTCGTGCCCCCAGAGACAATTCCCGATTACATGCATGCCATGGACATCCTGATACATCCAAGTTACCGCGAGGGTCTGCCGCGAACCGTGACGCAGGGGCTGCTCAGCGGGCGTGGCGTTGTCGCGTATGATGTGGATGGAACACGCGAGGTCTGCATCGATGGCAAGACAGGCCGACTCGTGCAGCCCGGCGATCTCGCAGGCCTCGCCGAGGCCGTGCGCTGGATGATCGATCATCCGCGCGAGCGTGCGGAACTCGGCTTGGCCGGGCGCGCGATGTGTGAACAGCGGTTTGCTGCCCGGAAGATGGTGGATGATCTGGAGAAGGTCTACAACGACGTCCTTGCACGGCAATAGCCTCGTCAGACCAATCTCGGCCTGGCTTGTTGCGTTCGCTGTGATGATCATCAGCCACGCAGCGCGTGCGCAGACGCTCGACTTCACCGGCGCTCCGCAAGCACCAACACTCACCCAGTTTTCGTACACATGGGAACTGCGCCAGCAACTGGAGATGGAGATCGCCGAGCGCATTGCGGCTGAACATCCAGACACACCCGTGCAGAACCTCGTGCTTCGCGCAACCGTGGCATATCGACTTGTTGCATCCAACCTTCTGGAAACAGCGCACCAGAACCAGTCACGCGGGTCGGTCGCGTTTCTGTACGGCGTGACGATTGCAGACGGGCGCCAATCGCTCGATGCGGCTCTGCAGCAACTCGTTGACTTGCACGCCGGGCTCGCGCAACTTCCCGAAGATGAATCACCGGAAATGCGCGCCAGGTACGCACGCATCAGTCGTATGGTTCGATTGTTCAATGAGCAGGTCACGCACAAGGCTGCACTGCTGCGAACTGTCGATATCACCGAACTTGACAACCATCTGCCCGTTGTCTTCAGCCCGCTTGCGAGCGCAATCACGAACCTGCATGGCGGCGAAATGCCTTCATACTGGCCGCCCGCGATGACCTTGCATGTATCAGACACACGCGCACCATCAGGCAGACCTGCCTCAGCGAACCGCGTAGATGTGCCGACCGTTGAATCGCTCTACAAACGCTCTCAGTCGCTTGATCTCCCCCCCGGTGCGAGCGAGAACATCACGACCATCCTCGCGTTCCTCCAGCGTGGCAGGGAGTTTGCGGAACTTACCCCAACCGTCGCGCGATATGCACAGGTTATGGCCCGTGTGCTCGAAACAGCCGAATCGCTCGAAGAAGCAACATGGTTGCGCGATGATGCGCGCAGCATTGTGCAGGCGCGCATCATCCGCGCACTCGAGCAGTTTGCTGATCCCGCGCAACGCGAACCGGCTATTGCCAGCATCGGTCATCTCCACCAACTCGCGCAGGTGCTTCATCGCGTGAACACACTCATCGAAGTTGGCGCGCATCGGCGGCATGTCGTCCGGCCGATCGTCGATGCGATTGTCAACATGCTCAGCGACTCTGCTGCAACCGACGATTCGCTTGATCGACGGATGCGATCGCTTGCGGTGCTGCTTGACCGCATGATCACGTACCGAGACCTCAAGGAGCGCAAGCTCCGGCAGGAACTGCGCGCCGTGCAGGTGCGGCTGCAGCGGCTGTACGAAGATGCTGAAGTTGCACTTGTCAAGCAGATTCCCACGCTGATCAGCGATCGTGATGCTCTTGCCGATCCCGCGCTCAGCAGTCACATTTCACAGCAGCGGCAATACCTGACGGACCTGCGGCGGATCGCGCACATTCCCGGCTGGGTCGACGCTCTGGCGATCATCGCGCCCGATGCAGCCGACCCTTTTCTCAATCAGTCGCGAAAAATGGCCGCGTGGCTGCTGGATACGACGCGCCGGCCTGACGCAACCCAGGCGATGGAGCAGTTCGAACAGCAACTGGCGATGTTCAACCCCATGCCCTTCGAGAACACGCTCCGAACCGATGAGGCCACCGCTGCGATTGTCACCGGCGGCATGCATCAGCAACTGCTTGACGCGATTGACGACACGCGCAAACACTGGGCGATGGCCTGGGCGGACGGCGATGCGGGCAGCGATGCCGCCAACGAGATGCTCATGCTCCACCGGCTCATGTATGTCCTTGCCAGCACCGCAGAGATTCAGCAACTTGACGGCGACCTGTCGCTGCTCAACCGGTGGAGTGCATGGCAACTGAACAGTGTGACAATCGCCCGGGCCTTTGCAGATCTGCCCGGCAGACTGCAACTTGCCATTGCTGCAATCACCCGAGACGACCGCAATGACCTGCGGCTGCAGCTTGAGCGCATCGACCGTGATGCACCGCTTGCAAAACTCACGGGGCAGCTCACGCTCATCCTCGCAGAAGATCTCCTCACTCGGCCGGGCAACCCACTGGCGACACTCGGGCAGATCATGCATCCGCCGGATGAACATGCATGGTTGTTCGATCGTCGCACCCAACTGGCCAGACTCTGCTGGAACGCGCTGGAGCAGGAATATGCGAACGCCACCGATCAGCGCGACAACCTCAACATGCTGCGCGACTGCGTGGCATTTCATGTTGATGAACTGCTCGCGCTGCTGGGTGAGCGGCGAGATCCACTTCCTGTCGTCAGCGGGTTCGATGGATCTGATCCGAACCCGGACGTTCCCGAGATTCGCATGCGCAACAACTGACGCCGGGCGCGCTTCATGCCACCCACCCGAGCGCTACCCGCCTTCAACATCCCGGCCGGAGTCTTTCCAGGCGCGCAGGCCGCCACGCAGCGTACGGGCATCCCGGCCTGTTTCCAGGAGCCGCTTGCTCATGCCATGCGCCTTTGGATCGTTGTAATCCGATCCGTACACGATGATGATGTCGTACGCATTGAGTTCATTC
>CAZVXI010000115.1:5092-10482 GCA_964631295.1 uncultured Isosphaeraceae bacterium | reverse complement strand
CGCTGCGCTAACCGGGCGCGGGCGGGACTGCTGGGGCTCTCTGGTTGCGGGGGATCTGGCGGCGGCGGGTGATCAGCGGGGTTGTTCGCGTTCGCCGTCGTACCAGAGGTCGAGGCCTTCGCGGCGTTTGACGGCTCGGGTGCCGCGCACGCCGATCATTGAGGCCTTGCAGAGCAAGCGCAGCGTCGAGTGCATGCGCACTTTGCGGCCTGATGTGATGACATGTTCTTTGAGAAGTGTGAAGCGGCCTGCGCGTCTGAGTGCGCGGCTCATCCAGACTTCTTCGCTCGCGTAGAACTGTTCGTCGTAGCCGCCGGTTGCATCGAATGCTTCGCGTGTCATGAACATGAAGCAGCCGGGCGTTGTGCGGAACAGCCGCATGGCTCTCTGCACGAACCAGAGGAGTATGTGTGCTGATGGCGGGACGTTCTCGAAGGTGACCCATGCGCCGCCGCCTGCTGTTCCCGATTCGATGGCTGCGACTGCTGCGAGGACGACTTCGCGGGTGACGCGTGTATCTGCATCGACGAAGATGAGGATGCTGCCGGTGGCTGCCGCTGCGCCGCTGTTGCGTGTTGCGGCGATCTGTCGATGCTCGACATCGATGACCTGTGCGCCGTGAGCGCGGGCGATGGCGGCGGTCTGATCGGATGAGTTGTCATTGGCGACGATGATTTCGCAATCGAGGCCAGCGGCGTCGGCTGCCTGGTGGATCGCGTTGATGGTGCCGGGCAGTTCGCACTGCTCGTTGTACGCCGGGATGATGAAGGAGACGGCCGGCATGGTCGATTGATCTTAGCGAACGCATCGCGCTGGAAAGGCTTGTGTGGATGGCCGATAACAGTTGTGGGCCCGCATGATGTGCGAGGCTGATCGATCCGGAGGGCGGGGCGGCTACAATCGCCGGATTCGGCCGGGACGGGGGCCGATTCACGAGTGAACGCCAATCGAAAAGGCCCGACATGACCGCAACGACCAGCGCTGTGCCAACTCCCGGATCGTTCCTGACCTCGCCTGCCGTGGATGAAGCGGTTGGGGCGATCATTGCTGAGCTGCGCGCTCAGCAGGAGATGATCACGGGTGTGCAGCCGCCCAATGCCGAGCATGCGGAGACTTACCAGGGGCATCTGGACCGCATCGGCCAGCTCAAGGGCAAGCCCGCGCTCTATCCATATGTCGGGTCGGGGCTGGGGCATGGCCCGCTTGTGCAGTTGTGTGATGGATCGGTGAAGTACGACATGATCAACGGCATCGGCGTACACATGTTCGGGCACAGCGACGCCCGCATGGTGGAGACGGCAATCCGGGCAGCGATGAACGACACGGTGATGCAGGGCAACCTGCAGTTCAATGCCGATTCGATCGACTTCGCAGAACTGCTGGTGAACGAGGCGGCAAAGACGAGCAAAATCGCGCATTGTTTCCTGACGAACTCGGGCGCGAACGCCAACGAGACTGCGCTGAAGATTTGCTACCAGAAGAAGGATGGCAAGTCACCGCGCGTGATCGCATTTGCAGACTGCTTCATGGGTCGCACGACGACGATGTGCCAGATTGGCGACAGTGCTGCAGCCCGGCAGGGGATTCCGCTGAATGTTGATGTCGACTACATGCCGTTCTGGGATCCCGAGCATGGTGAGCGCGCGATCGAATATGCCAAGTGGCACCTGCAGCAGTACATTGACCGTTACCCGGGCCAGCACGCATGCTTCGTGTTCGAACTTGTGCAGGGCGAGGGCGGTTTCAATGTCGCGCCGCGCGAGTATCTGCTCGAGCTGATGAAGATGTGCCGCGAGAATGACATTCCTGTCTGGGCGGATGAGATTCAGACGTTCGGCCGTAATGAACGCATGTTCTACTTCGAGCAGCTTGACCTTGGTGAGTACATCGATGTGGTGACGCTTGGCAAGATGAGCCAGGTATGCGCGTGCCTGTACACGGAGCAGATCGCGCCCAAACCAGGGCTGCTGAGTGGGACGTTCATCGGTTCAACGGTCGGGCTGCACGTGGGCAGGCGGATTCTCGAGACGCTGCGCGATGAGGGGTACTACGGCCCGGACGGGCGCATCGCGAAGTTGCAGCAGGCATTTCGCGAGCGTGCGCAGAAACTTGTGGATGATCACCCGGACTGGTTCCCGCCGGTGCCTCACTATTCCGGGATCAGGCGGCAGGCGAGCGGCTTGTTCGGCGGAGTGGGCGGGATGATGCGATTCACGCCGTTCGGCGGCGAGAAGGCGAAGGTCTGGAAGACGCTCCATACGATGTTCGAGAAGGGCGTGATCGCCTTCGCCTGCGGGCACGGGCCGTATCACATCCGGTTCCTGCCGCCGGTGGGCGTGATGAAGGCGGAGCACTTTGATGAGGTGTTCCCGATTGTGGAGGCGTCGCTGGCAGAGGTGGCGGCTGCGGGCTGATCGGCGTGATGCTGTTAGAATGCGCGGCGACGAGGAGCCTTGCGGAGATCGAACCCGCTCGCGAGGCTGTGTGGTGACCATTGACGAGACGAGATGACTGATATGTTCTTGATTCGACAGGCGAGACTTGATGATGCATCCACGCTGCTGAAGCTGGCAAAGATGGTGCACTTTATCAATCTGCCGGCCGACCCGGACATCATTCATCAGAAGATTCTCCGTTCGCGGCGCAGCTTCGGTGGGAAAGTGGACACGCCACGGGATCGCGAGTTCATGTTCGTTCTTGAGGACACTGAGACTGGCAATGTCATCGGCACGTCGGCAGTGGTGAGCGCGAACAGCCACCCGGGCAAGCCGCACACCTTCCTGACGGTGCGCAAGCGCGAGTTTTACAGTGATGATCTTTCAACCGGGCAGGTGCATGTGACGGTGCAACTCAGTACGGACGAGTCCGGCACGAGCGAGATCGGCGGGCTGATTCTCTCGCCTTCGTATCGCGGGCATCGGGAGAAGCTCGGCGCGTTTCTGAGCCTGATTCGATTTCACTTTATCGGTGTGCACCGCCAATGGTTCAGCGATCACATCATCGCGGAGATGATGGCGCCGCTTACGCCGGACAGCAGGAATACGCTCTGGGAGTATCTCGGCAGGCGGTTCATTAATCTCTCATATGCAGAGGCAGATGCATTCTGCCAGCACTCCAAGGAGTTCATCACATCGCTGATGCCCAAGGAAGAGATTTATGTCTCGCTGTTGCCTGCGGTTGCACGGAATCTTATCGGGAAAGTCGGGCCGGAGACAGCGCCTGCGAAAGCGATGCTCGAGCGCATGGGCTTCAGGTATGAGGGTCATGTTGATCCGTTCGACGGCGGGCCGTACCTGGAAGCGAATGTAGCGGACATTGCGCTGATTCGTGATTCGCGCACCGCGACTCTTGGCGACCCGGCCGAGGCGTATCCGCTGTCGGGCTTTGTAAGTTTCAACGGGCCGAATGGATACCGCGCGATTCGAGCGGATTTCGCTGACCACGGCGATCGGATTTCCATCAGCGGTGAAGATGCCGGGCTGCTCGGCGCGCAGTCGGGGGATACCGTTGGTGTTGTTGCGCTGCCCTACGGTCGCCCGGGCAGCACTGCGTCGGAAGACCAGTCGGCAGGTGAACCTGCGACGGCTGCCGGCTGACTGCCCGACCCGCGCGATGCGCGACACATCACGAGACTCTCACGAAGGTATGTCATGACCACCACTGCACCCTCAGCACTTTCACACGCACCGAGCCACCTGATTGATGGCACGTTCGTCGAGACGACGGGCAATGCGATCATCTCGACCAATCCTGCGCGGCCGGACGAGATTCTCTGGTCTGGTTCGGGTGATGTGTCGCTGGTTGACAAGGCGGTTGCAGCTGCGCGCAAGGCGTTGCCTGAGTGGTCGACGGCGCCGATGGACGATCGAATCGGCCTGCTGCGCCGCTGGCAGGAAGTTACGAAAGCGAACATTGACCGCATCGCCGGGCTGATTACCGACGAGATGGGCAAGACACTCGCGGAGTCGACATTCGAAGCCAATGCGCTGGCGGGCAAGGTCGACATCACGCTTGAGGCGTACTCGCTCAACCGCATCGCTGAGTACACCGTGGAAGTAAACGACACGCGGGACGGGCACTGCAAATACAAGCCGCATGGCGTGATGGCGGTCATCGGGCCGTTCAACTTTCCGGCACATCTTCCCAACGGTCACTTCATCCCCGCGCTGCTCACGGGTAACACGGTCATTCTCAAGCCGAGCGAGAAGACGGCGGCGGTGGGGCAGTTGCTCGGAGAACTCATGCAGGAGGCCGGAGCGCCCGATGGTGTGTTCAACGTGATTCACGGTGCGGGCGATGTCGCCGCGTCGCTGTGCAGTCACGATGACATCAACGGCGTTCTCTTCACCGGATCGTGGCCGGTGGGCCGGCGCATCCTCGAAGCGAACCTCGACCGACCGGGCCGGATGATCGCGCTGGAAATGGGTGGCAACAACCCGGCGGTTGTGATGCCCGATGCGAACCTCAAGCAGGCGGTGATCGAGTGCGTGCGCGCAGGGTTTGCAACAACGGGGCAGCGCTGCACATGCACGCGGCGTGTGATTGTGCACAAGGACATCGCCGAGCGGTTCATCCCGGCATTTTGTAAGGCGGCGTCGACATTGGTGGTTGATGACGGCAGAGCCGATGGGCCGGTGTTCATGGGGCCGCTGGTGACGCAGCTTGCGGTGCAGGATGTGCTGGATTTCCAGGAGAATCTCGCCAAACGCGGGGGCACTGTGCTGATGGAGGCGACGGCGATGGATCGGCCGGGGCATTTCATCTCGCCTGGCATCGTGCAGGTTGATCGTTTCGAGTTGGAACACGACTGCGAAGTGTTCGGCCCGCTGGTGCAGATCTCAGTTGCGGATGATCTCGACGATGCGATCGCGCAAGCGAACGCGACCCGCTACGGGCTGGCGGCAGCCATCTTCACGAATGATGACAATGCATACCGGGCGTTCTTCCACGGCGTGAATGCCGGGTGCATCAATCGCAACACCGGCACGGCCGGGGCGTCGAGCAAGCTGCCGTTCGGTGGGACGGGTCACAGCGGCAACCACCGCCCGGCCGGCGCGTTCAGCAGCGAGTACTGCGCCTACCCAATCGCGAACATGGTTGAGCGTGGCGATGATGCGCCGATCCCCGCGGGCATGCAGTGGGATGATGCGTGGGTGTGAGCCGCGGAGACCTGTTACGATGGTGGCATGGCTGATGCACCAGAGTTCCGCACCACGCTCCCGAACGCTCGGCAGTTCCCGCGATTTGCCGGCGTGCCGACATTCTGCCGTTTTCCGCTGATCGATCGGGTTCCCACTGAGCAGCAGCCGGTCGACTGGGCGATGTATGGCGTGCCGTACGATGGGGCGGTGACGTACCGGCCCGGCGCGCGGTTCGGGCCGCGCACGATT
>CAZVXI010000115.1:0-5082 GCA_964631295.1 uncultured Isosphaeraceae bacterium | reverse complement strand
GATTCGCGAGGTGTCGCAATACATCAAGCCATATCACATTGAGCATGCGGTCAACATCGCGCAGGTGTATTCGCTGGCTGATGCGGGGGACACGCCCGTGAAGCCATACTCATGCAAAGAGACGCTGGATGCGATGACGGACTTTGCGGCGACGGTTGGCATGCCCGGCCACACGCGCTTGTTTGCGATCGGCGGAGATCACTCGATCGCGTACGGCAATATCAAGGCGACATGGCAGCGGCGCGGTGAACCGGCAAGTGGGCTTGCGCTCATCCACTTCGATGCGCATCTCGATACGGCGGATGTTATCTGGGGTGAAAAATGGACACATGCTTCACCGTTCATTCGCGCAATCGAGGACGGGCTGATCGATCCGAAACGGATGCTGTCGATCGGCATCCGTGGGCCGCTCAACACGGCTGCCGACCTTGACTACGCGCGCGATCACGGCGTGACGATCGTGACAACGGACAATGTGCTGCACGGCGATGGCCAGACAACGATTGCTGCATTTCTCGAACAGCTTGCCGATGACGAGGCATATCTGACTTTCGACATCGACTGCGTCGACCCGGCGTTCGCCCCCGGGACAGGTACGCCCTGCAGCGGCGGGTTTAGTGGAGCCGATGTGCTCAGCCTGCTTCGTATGTGCGCGGGGAAGAACATCGTTGGTGCTGATCTTGTGGAAGTGCTGCCGGATCGAGATCCCGCGCAGGTGACTGCCCTGCTGGCGAGCCATGTGATGTTGGAAGTGTTGGCTGCTGCTGCGGTCCGCGATGCGCGCGAGTGATGAAAAGCGCGCTGCGAGGGAACCGGTCATGCTGTGCTGCGCGGTCGAAGCGCGAGGATCAACTCAACTTTGCCGATCTGTTCATCGATGCGTTGCGCAATCTCGACCGGTGACAACCCCGCATCGGCGAGTTTGTAAACAGATGCGGTCGTCGGGTCAGGCGTCTTGACGGGTTCGGAAGGCGACGGTTGTCGCAGCGACTCACCCGGAGATATACCAGCAGGTTTGGACTCGATCGCTGGTCGGGTCCGCACCGGCTGAGGATGCTGATCAGATGAAGCGGCGGTGTTTGCGGAGGCAGACGCTGATGCAGAGGTGGGCGCGCGCCGCTCTGGCTGCGACTGAGCATGCTCCGCGGTCTGTTTTCTTTCGAGCGCTGTGATACGCGCATCAGCCTCGGCAATGAGTTGTTCAAGGCGAGCGGCTTTGTTGTCCAGCACAGCAGCGAGTTGCTGGGAACGTTCATGCAGGCGAGCATTGGCAACATCCGGATCATCGGCAGGGGTGCTTTGTCGTCTGAGCCGTTCGTATTCGAGCCGCGCAGGTGATGGCGTCGATGCGCGCTGCATCAGTCGTTTGCGGGCTGAGAGCATGAAGATGATCGCGAGGATGGCGACCCCGGCGAGGATCAGCGCCACAGCCAGCGGATCGGTGGGCGAGCCGGTGGGCATCCCATCGCCGGGCGACGCGGTGGCAAGTGGCGAAATGGCAATGACTGGCTGAAACATGAGCATCCGTGCTCCGTGGCGAATCGAGGCGTTCCACGCCTTGGGAATAGTATCAGCCGGAGATAGCGCATCGCATGAATAGCAGCCAATCCACGACGAAGCCAGGGTCTGGACCAGCCATCGCGATCGCGGCGAGGCGGCATGGCGTGGTCACGCTCGTCGCTGAGGCGATCGCCAGCCGGATGGATCTGCCAAGAGGCGCGAGGGTCGTGGTTGGCGTGAGTGGGGGAGCCGACTCCCTTGCGCTGCTGATCGCCCTGACGGTCATCGCCCGACGGAGAGACGCCGCCGATCGTCTGGTGGGCGAGCCAATCGCCTGCCATGTGCATCATCATCTGCGCCCGGCTGAGGAGGCAGATGCAGATGCAGCCCATGTTGCGGAGGTCTGCTCCCAACTCGGCGTCGCTCTGGAGGTTCGACATATTCATCCGGGCGATGAGCCGGGTAACCTTGAGGCGAATGCTCGGCACATGCGATATGAAGCGATGGCAGATGTCGCTCAAGCTCACGGTATATCACATGTTGCGACGGCTCATCATGCGGATGATCAGTTCGAGACGATGCTGATGGCGTTTTGTCGTGGTGCCGGGCCGGACGGGCTTGCGGGGATGGCCTGGCAGCGCGAGCTGGCGACAGAACGGTCGCAGGCGGTTTTGCATGTGCGCCCGCTGCTCGGTGTTCGACGCGTTGATGCTGAGTCGCTCTGCCGTGCTGCCTGCGTCACCTGGCGGGACGACGTGACCAATGAAGACACGTCGCTTGCGCGCAATCGGTTGCGGCGCGAGGTGATTCCCGTGCTGGAATCGCTTTGGCCGGGCCTTCCGGACCGTGCTGAGTTTGCCACAAATCTGATGAGCAGTTGTGCAGTGCTGCTGGAGAGCCATTTGAGCACGACTTTCGGTCCGGCCACTGAGCGAAGCTGGTCTCGTGATGATCTGCGCGCGGTGGACGCGGTCATGATTGTGGCAGGACTTCGGCGGGCTCTGCTCGCTGCGCAGTCGGACGCGGCTGATCAGATTTCGACCCGGACCCTTCGTGATGCAGCGGCGGCGATCCGGTCAGATTCAACACACCCGAAACAATTTGCAATGCCGGGCTGTTGGTCTCTTGCAGTCGATGCGCGGCGAGTTTTACTTGTGATGAAAAAGCACTCGGAGATCGAGCAGACATGAGCAAACAGAATCAGGCAGATGGAAGTCAGAAATCGGTTGTGCTGGTTGGTCACTGCGGGCCGGATCAGTTCATGCTGCGATCCACGGTTGAGCGAGCGCTGCCGGGCGTCCGGGTTGAGGCTGTCAACAAGGCTCGGGCGTTGGAATCGCACCTGCACGAAGGCGCGATCCTGCTCATCAATCGCGTGCTCGACGGGAGGTTCGGCATGCGTGGCGGAATCGAGCTGATCGAACACATCCGGCAGTCCGGAAATGGCCAGTCGCCAGCCATGTTGCTGATTTCTGATCTGGCCGATGCGCAGCAGGAGGCTCAGCAGGCTGGCGCATTACCCGGTTTTGGCAAGCGCGAACTGTACGATGAGCAGACCATCGAGCGTTTGAGAGCAGCCGCCGCAGCGTTGTGAGATGCAATCAACTTCGTGCCTCGATCCGCTCCATGCCGTGCATGTATGGGCGCAGCGCATCGGGGATCGAGACCGAACCGTCCTCGTTCTGGTACATCTCAAGGATTGGAATGAGAATGCGCGGGCTGGCGAGCACGGTGTTGTTGAGCGAATGACAGAAGACCGGCTTGCCGTCATCGCCGCGGTATCGCATGTTGAGCCGGCGGCACTGGTAGTCGTACAAACGCGAGGCAGAGTGTGTTTCGCCCCAGTCTCCGGGCGGGCGGTCGTTGTCATCGAGTTCACCGCGACCCGGCATCCAGCATTCGATATCGATCATGTCTGCGTTCTTCGGTCCAAGATCACCAGTGCAGCATTGCAGGAGTCGATAAGGCAACTCCAGCTTCTGCAGGAGCGCTTCGACGATATGAATCATGCGTTGATGCCATTGCCGTGATTCCGCTTCATCAGCCTTGCAAATGACCACCTGCTCGACCTTGTCGAACTGGTGAATCCGATACAGGCCGGCTGTGTCGCGCCCGGCAGCGCCTGCCTCGCGGCGAAAGCATGTTGACGAAGTCGCGTATTGCAGTGGCAGCGCATCGGCATCGAGAATCTCGTTTTCGTGCATGCCCATGAGGCCAACTTCACCGGTGCCTGCAAGGAACATGTCATGCCCGGCGCCGCGTTTGGATTCCTCGATGTGGTAGGCCTGATCGTGTCCGCCGGGGAAGAAGCCCGTGCCGACCATGCACTCTTCGCGCACGATAACCGGGACGGTCATCGGCACGAAATCGTGTTCTTTGACGATAAAGTCAAGTGCGAAGCGCAGGACTGCCTGATGCAGCAGCGCGCCCGCGCCGCGCAGGATGTAATGCCGCGTGCCGGACATCTTCACCCCACGTTCGAAGTCTGCGAGGCCGAGCAGGTCGTTGAGCTCGAGGTGTGTGCGCGGCGTGAAGCCTTTGTTCGTCTCGAATGATTGCTGAGGATCAAACCAGTCGGGGTGCCAGATGCGCAGTTGCACGTTGTCCTCAGCCGACGTGCCGCGCGGGACGTCTCCGTCGGCGGGCTGCGGCACGTGCATCAGCAGTTCGCTGAGTCTTGGCTCGATCTCCGCAAGTTGTTTCTCGAACGCCTGGATCTCCGCTTTGAGTTCGACAGGTCTGCGTTCCATTTCGAGCATCTGCCGTTCAAACTCGTCCTTCTTCTCACCCTCAGCTTTCTTGATCTGCCCCTTGAGCTTGCCAATCTCAGGGCCGATCTCCTTGCTGATCGTCTTCTGCTCGGCACGCTTCTGCTCCATATCGTGCTTGATGGCGCGAACCTGCTCATCGAGCTTGAGGATCGCAGCGATGTCGACGTCGATGTTCTTGTCGCGCGCTCCCTGGCGGAAACGGTCCGGGTCGGCTCGCAGATGCTTCAGATCGATCATGGTCGGCCATCGTATCCGCGATGCACGCGTTGTTCAGCCAGCGACAGGCATTCGTCAAACACCACGGTCGCGATACGACGGCGGAGCAGCCCACCGCATCTTCTCCAGAAGCACCTGCCAGTAGTTTGTCGCGGGATTCGTAATCAGCCTCGCCTTGCGATCGTGCCGGGCGATGCGGACTGTCATGTCATCTCTGAGCGGAACCTGCACCTGTCCGTCCAGTACGAGGGTGGTGCCTTCGTTGACATGGGCCGGTACGATCACCAGCTCACTCGTCGGCGGGAGGATGATCGGCCGAAACGCAAGGCTGTGCGGCGCAAGCGGCGTCACGCTGATCGCCTCAACCGCAGGATGCACAATCGACCCGCCCGCAGAAACGTTGTACGCCGTCGAGCCGATCGGCGTCGATACGACCACGCCATCGCCGTTCACTGTCGGGCCTTGCCGACCCCCGATGTGCAACTCCAGACGGATCATCCGGAACGGAGGCCCGGCAGTCACCACGCAATCGTTCACCGCGAGTTGCCGCTGCAACTGCCTGCCATCCGCATCACACACCCGCGCGCACAGCAGC
>CAZVXI010000114.1:0-10509 GCA_964631295.1 uncultured Isosphaeraceae bacterium | reverse complement strand
TTGCAAACCGTTGCTGTGGATGCGCCCGCCGGATGATGGCGGGTTCCGACGAGCCGCCGGGAGGCGTCGGCAGATTTTGCGGAAAGTCCTGCGAGGTGCGTGTAGGCGCACGCCGATCGCGTGTCCATCGCCGCGCCGGGCGCGCAGATGCCTGCGAGAGTCGCGTTGGCGCTCACCTGCCATGCTCCAGCAACTTTCAATCAACCCATGTGGCCGGCGGCCAGACCTCAGATGCGACTGGACGTGCCGGCCGCAACATGTGGTGGGCGGACGGGCGGTGTTCTGTGTGACGTTGCTTTGTGATCTGTGCCGTGCTCAGTCACGGCGGACGCATCGGCTGCCCGAAGCAGACCCGCGAGCCCCGCGGAATGAGGCCGGAACAGGCCCGCGGCTGTGGTGGGAACCCATTTCTCCCGCCGCTTGGCCGGGTTGCCTACAATGAGGCAGTGTCGATGGTCGATAATGGACTCAGACGACACACCATCTGACACCGGCGGTTTTGAGCAGGACGCACCAAGCGTCCGGGACATTCCGGTTACGAGGGCACCGGAAGCCCGATACTCCGGGACGTAAGAGAACCGACTCCATGACATTTGAAGAACTCCGGCTCGCTGAGCCAATCGTTCGCGCGGTGGCCGCAGAGGGCTATTCTGCCCCCACACGAATCCAGGCGATGGCGATCCCTGCCATCATTGATGGCCAGGATGTGCTCGGCTGCGCCCAGACGGGCACCGGCAAGACCGGCGCGTTCGCGCTGCCGATCCTGCATCAACTGACAATGAACCCAGCGCTTGCAAATACGCCGGGCACAACACGAGCGACACAGAATCGATCGCAAGGAAAGAACAACCGCAGGCGCGGCAGGCGTGGCCAGGCCAACCAGCCGACCGGCGGCCCCGCGCAGCCGCGCGTGCTGGTCGTCTGCCCGACACGCGAACTGGCGAGCCAGATTGATGAACGCTTCCGCGCATACGGCGAACATCTGCCAACACGCACAGCGGTCATCTTCGGCGGCGTGAGCCAGTTCCACCAGGAACGTCGGCTTCGATCGGGGATTGACATCCTCACTGCGACGCCCGGCCGGCTGCTGGACCTGATGAACCAGGGCATCATCGACCTGCGCAAGATCGAAACGCTGGTGCTCGATGAAGCCGACCGCATGCTGGACATGGGCTTCATCCGCGATATCCGCAAGATTGTTGAGACGATGCCGAGCAATCGGCAGACACTGCTGTTCTCCGCGACGATGCCGCGCGAAGTGCGCGTGCTGGCGGATTCGATTCTGCGCGATCCCGTGACGGTTGAAGCGGCGCAGGTCGCATCGACTGCTGAAGCGATCACGCAGAGTGTGTACAAGGTGGCAAAGGCCAACAAGCCCGAACTGCTTCAGCGGCTGCTCAATAGTGATGACACTGGCCGAACGCTCGTGTTCTCGCGCACGAAGCACGGCGCGGACAGGATCGTCAAGCAGCTCGGCCGTGTGGGCATCGAAGCGGCAGCGATTCACGGCAACAAGAGCCAGAACGCTCGCACGAGGGCGCTCGATGGGTTCCGATCAGGCACGATGCACGTGCTTGTTGCGACAGATATCGCATCGCGCGGGATTGATGTCGATGGCATCACGCATGTAATCAACTTCGACATGCCGGGCGAGCCGGAAACCTATGTGCATCGCATCGGGCGAACAGCCCGCGCGGGCGCTTCAGGCGCTGCGGTGTCGTTCTGCGACCGTGATGAACTCGGCGACCTGCGCGCAATCGAACGATTGATCGAGCAGACACTCGATGTGGCTGGAGATTCGATCGGCGATCGTGGTGAGCCTCGCGGCGAGCGGCAGCCGGGCACGCGCACGAATCGGCAGCCGCGTCGGCGTCGCCCTGCCGGAGACTCCGGTCACGCGCAAGGCGGGCGCAAGCCGCAACGATCACGGCGTCGCCGGTCGCAACACGCTGGCCGCTGATCGAACAGTGTGAAGGCGGTTGCTGCCGATGGCTGTGGCACACTCGCGGAACTTCGGCATATCCTGCGATCAGCGGGCGCGCAGCACCCGCATGATCCAGCAAGTCAGAAGCGCCTGACCAATGGCGTTCCTTATGAAAGAATCATGCAAGACAATCAAGAACTCACGCAGACCGATGATGCTCAGGCACTCGATGTCAGGCCGCGCCGCGGCGCACAGTTGGAGCTGCGGCTGCTCAACCTCACGGCCGTCATCACGCCCTTCGCCGGTCTGGTGGCGGCGATCATCCTGCTCTGGGGTGTGGCATTCAACTGGGCGTACCTGGCGATCTTCGGCGCAATGTACCTCGTGACCGCGGTCGGGATCACGGTCGGTTTTCACAGGTATTTCACGCACAAGAGCTTTGAGACGTCGCGGCCGGTGGCGGCGTTGCTGGGGATTCTCGGCTCAATGGCTGTCGAAGGCCCGGTGTTGCAGTGGGCGGCGACGCATCGCAAGCATCATCAGCACAGCGATGATCATGATGATCCGCATTCGCCGCACGGTCACGGTGACACAATCCTCGGCATCCTCCGCGGAATGTGGCACGCGCATATGGGGTGGATGTTCAAGCCGGACCCGCACGGCCTGGCGCGCTATGTGAAAGATCTGCAGAAGGATGCAATGACACTCCGCATCAGCCGGTGGTTCACGCTGTGGGTGCTGCTCGGGCTGCTGATACCTGCAGCGCTTGGCGGGCTGGTCACGATGAGTTGGATGGGTGTGCTGCTCGGCTTCATCTGGGGCGGGCTGGTGCGAATCTTCCTCGTGCATCATGTTACGTGGAGCATCAACTCCGTCTGCCATATCTGGGGTTCGCGACCGTTCCGCAGCCACGATGAGAGCCGAAACAACGCGGTCTTCGGCGTGCTTGCGCTCGGCGAGGGCTGGCACAACAACCATCACGCATTCCCGACATCAGCAAGGCATGGCCTGCGCTGGTGGGAACTGGATGTGAGTTACATCATCATCCGTATGATGGGAGCAGTCGGCCTGGCATGGGACATTCGCGTGCCGACGCCCGAACGCATCGATGCCAAGCGAACACGCCAGCAGTAACAACGCACCCCATGCGACTCGGCCGGTGTTGATTCAGATTGCGCGATCAGCTCACGCCCAGCCGACTTGCTGCATGCTGATGCCATCATTCCAGATCTTGCGCATGTGCCTGATGCGGTCGCCGTCGAAATCCATGATGTAGGCGTACTCGGCCTCGACGCGCTTGCCCGTCGGCGGGACAGGGCCGCCCTCGTGCGTATGCGTGGCGCGGAAGATGCCAGTCGCCGTCACGTTGCTGCGATCTTCATCCACTGCAAACGAAAGCACTTCGTACGCCCCGTCCGGCATCGGCACGTACATGCTCTTCATCCATTCGGTGTAGGCATGGAGCGTCTTGACGTCGGCAAGCACACCTGCTTGAGCGGAAAAAGTCGCATTGGGGTGGCAGTAAACGCTGCACACGTCCCAGCCCTTGCCTGATTCGCATGCTTCGAAGAACTGCTCGGCCTGCTCGCGGATGGTGGTCATCGTGGTCATCGTGGTGGATGGTCCTTTCGGTGGATGAAGGAAACATGTATGATAGTGCGGATTGACAGGTTCCAGCGGCCGGGATCGTCGGCTGCATAGGTGTATCGCTGGATGCAGTCTCAGGATGCGTTCGGCGGAAGAGAAGTGGGCTCGTGCCCATTTCAGTTCGCTCTTGCTCGAAGGAGACCAGACACATGGCAACAACACTCGTGACATTGACAGCGATGGCTGCTGTGGCCGGCATGCCCGGCGACACGGCCGAGTTCGAAGCCCCCATCGAGGTGACGGCAGGCGGCGAGACATTCGTCGGCACGCTGTACCCGACACCCGCGCTGTTCGACCTCAACGGCGATGGTGAGAACGAACTCATCGTCGGCGATCTCATAGGATACCTGCAGGTCGCAAACCGCGAGTCGGGCGACATCGCAGCCGGCTGGGGCAAGGCAACAAAGATGAAAACCGCCGACGGCAAGGAACTCAAGTTCGACAACTGGTGATGCATTGGCATGCTTCCACAGTTTGTGGATTTCAATGCCGACGGCTTCGTTGACATCGTCACCGGCACCTACGACGGTTCGCCCCATGTCGCACTCGGCAGCGCGGAAGGGTTCACCAAGCCAACCCACATTCTTGACCGCGATGGTAACCGCATGATCCTCGAGATGTACTGGGATCACACGGCAGATACCTGGAACATGGGCGATGAACATTGCACTTCCGCTGCTGCGTTCGATTGGGACGCGGACGGCGACTTCGACATTCTCCTTGGCGATTACAATAAGGGCCACCTGGCGGTGCGAATCAATGAAGGCACGAACGAGAAGCCCGCGTTCTCGACCAACAACACACCGGTGCGTGTTGGCGATGAGCCGTTTGCCGTCAAAGGCGGCATGAGCGCGCCGCAACTGATCGACTGGGACGGCGACGGCCTGACAGACATCCTCACCGGTGGCATGAAGGAAGGCGGCGTCTACTTCTATCGGAACACTGGTGAACTCGGCAAGCCGGCATTCGCCCCCGCCGAGACGATCGTCGAGTCTGACGTATCCCTCAAAGAGAAAAGTGGTCCGAACAACGGCTGCTACCCGTTCGCGCATGATGTTGATGGCGATGGCGACCTCGACCTGCTCGTTGGCGGCTACTCGACGTGGCATCCGGATCAAGAGCCGCTCACCGATGAGCAGAAGCAGCGCCTGGCAACGCTGAAGGAAGAATCGGACTTAATCAACGCAAAAATGATGGCCTTGTGGCAGTCTGCTGAGAAGGAAGCAAACGGCGATGATGAAAAGCAACAGGAACTGATACAGAAGATCGTCGAGAGTGATGAGTACCAGGCGATGAGCAAGAAGATGCAGCCCGTCTGGCAGGAAATCGCAAGCCTCGAAGGCCAGCCGAATCGCGATGCTGGCATCTGGTTCTATCGCCGCAAGTGATGCGCGCGAGCGAGTGACATGTGTATTTGACGAAGTTTCGGCCGCCGCTCTCCTGATGAGGGCGGCGGCTTTCATTGAACTCAAACGCGCCGCGTGCGAGGTCGCTTGTGCATGCGCTTGTCTGAGCGCGGGCTGTATTCGAGGAACGTTCCGGTGGCTTCCCAGAGCATCTCGAGTTGGTCGATGCGCTCGCGTGCAGCATCGCCAAGTTGACGGACGACCTCGGCAACCAGCAACTCGGCAGCAAGCACCGCGGGCACTGAACTGTCGAACGGGCCAACCGCTGGAATGTCAAGCCCGCACCATGTCCGCGTGAGCGATGAAAGTGGTGAGAGCGGGCCATCCGTCATCGCCACGATGTGCACGCCGATATCTGCAAGCAGGCGAGCCGCGGTGATTGACGACCGGCGATACCGGGCGAAGTCGAACACAACCGCAGCATCGTCGGATGAGGCATCGCTGAGATCGCGGCCGGTCTCGTGTTCATCGACAAGCACCACGTGAGGCCGCACCATCGCGAGGCCACTGTGCAGCGCGTGCGCGCCGCCGCGAGAGGTCTCACCAGAGAGGATCCATACCGACCGGGCAGCGACGATCGGCGCGGCCAGCGACCGCAACGTCTGCTGTGACAATGCCTCGAACGTAGCGTGGATGGCATCCTCTATTCCGACCTGGATCGGGGCGAGGGAGTCCTGCGGGTGACGAACCCGCTCGCCAGGTCTTCCCAGTTGTCGCGACAGGCCCTCTCGGGCCTGAGTCTGGAGGTCCCGGAAGCCCTCGAAGCCAAGCTTGGTGGCAAAACGGACGATGGAAGGTGGACTGGTCGATACCTTTCCGGCAAGGTCGGAAACTGTGCCAAACGCCAGAAGCGAAGGATCGGCCGTAACAACCTCGGCAATTCGCCGTTCGGTCGGTGTAAGCCGGTCATTTGCAGCGGCAATCAGATCTTCGATTGACAAGGCTGGTCTCCGCTGGACAATCTGTTACAGTAACACATGTCGGCTGTATATCCAATTACAAAGGCCGACACCAATCTGAGCCCTCAGTGGAGTCTCGCACGTGATCAAGAAAGCCGACTACGTCCATACCGACCAGGAGAAGGCGTTCCTCGATGCCGTTGAGGACACCAAGCACCAGCGGGAGATCATCAATGGCCTCGCCCCCTTCTTTAATGAGAAGGCGCCGGAGGACATGCAGGACTTCTACCAAGACGACGAAGTCGTGCAACTGCGCGTGCTGAAGGACACTGAACGCGACGTGGAGAAGCGCATGCCTGTAAAGGTCACGCGACACTACCACGATCTCGCGCGGCGCAGCGAACCATTGCGTCGCATCGTCAAAGCAAGCCCGGCAGAGACCAACGACCTTCAGGGTTCTGAAGACCCCGGCTACCAGATGGATTACAGCCCCGTCGAAGGCTTGCTCCACAAATACGAGATGGGCCTGATGTATGTCGTTTCGACATGCTCATCGCACTGTCGCTTCTGCTACCGCGAGGAACTGATCGCCCGCAAGGAAATCGAACGCCAGGACGGCACGGTCGCGAAGAAAGGGCTCGCAAAGATCCCGGATATCACGGCGTACATCCGCGAGCACAATGAGATTGTCGAACGCAACGGCGGCGTGCATCCGGACACTGGCCGCGAGAAGCTGCGCGAGATTCTGCTTTCTGGCGGCGACCCGATGGTGCTGACCAACTCGAAGATCGCCGCATGGCTCGCTGCGCTTGCTGAAGCCGACGTGGAGTCAATCCGCATCGGCACAAAGGAGATGGCGTTCTATCCGAAGCGATTCGACGATGCCTTCCTCACCATGCTCGACCGATTCCACGAGACCTACCCGCAGGTCGGCCTGCACATGATGGTCCACTTCAATCATCCCGACGAGTTCCTTCAGAAAGATGAAGAGGGCAACTACGTTGAAGATTCGCAGGGTTTCAAACAGTGGGTGCCGGACACCAACCGTGCGATGCGGGGCCTTGTTTCGCGTGGATGGCTGACCGTTGAGAATCAGTCGCCGATCATCCGCGACATCAACGATGACCCCGATGCACTTCGAATCATGCAGCGCGAACTCAAACGCGCTGGTGCTGAGAATCACTACTTCTTCTGTGGCCGAGACATTGTCGCATATCGCGCATTTAACGTGCCGATCGAGCGCGCCTGGCAGGTACTCAACGAATCGCAGAAGGGACTGTCCGGCATCGAGAATCATGCGCGGCTGTCGATCACGCACTACAAGGGCAAGACCGAAGTCAATGCCGTCACCAACGAGGGCATCCCCGGACTCGCAGGCGCTGAAAACGGCGTTGTCATCTTCAAGATCCTGCGCAATGCAGGCAGTGCGCCCGACCGTGGCAAAGTCTGCATTGTCGGCCGCAATCCCGAAGCAGTGTGGTTCGATGGATACGATGACCGCGTCCTGTTCGATGAAGCTGGCCTGTACGATTACGATCGCGTGAAGAAAGCAGGGCTCACGACAACTTCAATCCCGGCAACCGGCGGCTGCTGCCCATGATTGACAAACGCGTCGCCTGCACTGCTGATGCCGTCGAAGATATCTTTGACGGCGCGACCGTGCTGATCGGCGGATTTGGCGAAGCCGGCAGCCCGATCGAACTGATTCACGCGCTGATCGACCGGGGAGCGCGTGATCTGACAGTGATCAGTAACAACTGCGGCAGTGGTGAAGTCGGATTGGCAGCATTGCTGAAGGCAAAGCAGGTAACGAAAGTTATCTGCTCATTCCCGCGAACTGCAAACTCGACGGTCTTCCCCGAACTGTATCGCAGCGGATTCACCGAACTCGAGCTCGTGCCGCAGGGGACGCTTGCCGAACGAATCCGCGCCGGCGGTGCAGGGATTCCGGCGTTCTACACCCCCACTGCTGTTGGAACACCACTCGGCGAGGGCAAGGAACGCCGTCGCATTGACAATCGCGACTGTATCCTCGAGCATGGCATCACCGCAGATTTTGCGCTCATCAAAGCGCACACCGCTGATGCGCACGGCAACCTTGTTTACAACAAGACTGCGCGCAACTTCTCTCCCATAATGGCAATGGCCGGACGCACGACAATTGTGCAGGCGAGGAATATTGTCGCTGCCGGTACGCTTGATCCGGAACACGTGGTGACGCCTGGAATCTTCGTCGACCGTGTAACGCAAGTCAGTTGTCCGGCGCATGAGTCGCAACTCGTAGCAGCGGGAGCAACGTACCCATGACGAACTCGACAACACAGTCGGGGTGGACTCGCGAGGAGATGGCGCGACGCGTTGCGCTCGATATTCCAGATGGTTCATACGTGAACCTCGGCATCGGCATTCCCGAACTCGTCGCGAAGTTCGTGCCGGAGGGACGAGAACTTGTCTATCACACCGAGAATGGGCTGCTGGGGATGGGGCCATCACCTGCGGAGGGCGAGGGCGACCCTGAGTTGATCAACGCAGGCAAGCGACAAGTGACGGCCAATCCCGGTGCCTCGTATTTCCATCAATCCGACAGCTTCGCGATGATTCGCGGCGGTCACCTCGACTTGTGTGTGCTTGGTGCATTGCAGGTGTCGCACAATGGCGATCTTGCAAACTGGTCGGTCGGTGGGCCTGATGCGATTCCCGCAGTCGGCGGCGCGATGGATCTGGTTGCCGGCGTGAAGTCAATTTATGTGATCACACAGCACTGCACGAAGAACGGAGAGCCGAAACTTGTGGAACAATGCACTTTTCCTCTTACAGGGCTTGGCGTTGTGAATCGCGTATACACCGATCTTGCAGTTATCGATATCACGTCCGACGGATTCTGCCTGAGAGAAATCGCGCCGGGTATTGACTTCAAATATCTTCACGAGCGAACCGGCGCACGACTGCATACCTCAACCGAGTGTGCTGCGGAGATCTGATATGATAACACAAACCGATACGCGCAGCGCTGATCTCTATGCCCGCGCACTGAAGGTGTTGCCTGGTGGTGTGAGTCGCAACACGGTTCTTCGCGATCCCCACCCGACATATGCGTCGCACGCAAGTGGCTGCCACATCGTTGACATCGAAGGTATGTCGCGCATCGATTTCGCAAACAACATGGCCTCGCTGATTCATGGGCACGCCTATCCGCCAATCATCGAAGCGGTTACCGAACAACTCGCGCGAGGAACGGCGTTCACGCTTGCCACTGAGATCGAGATCCGCTTTGCAGAGCATCTTGTGTCGCGTAATCCGTCGTTTGAAAAGGTACGCTTCGTCAACTCCGGGACAGAAGCAATCATGGCAATGCTCAAGGCATCGCGTGCATACACAGGCCGAGCCAAAATTGCCAAGATCGAAGGTACCTATCACGGCGGTTATGATTATGCGGAAGTCAGCCAGGCACCGCATCCCGCATCGTGGGGCGAAGCGCATCGGCCACACAGTGTTCCGCTGGTGCATGGCACACCCGCTTCCGCTCTCGATGATGTCGTCGTGATTCCTCTGAACGATGCCGATCAGGCAATTGCAATACTCGATCAACATGCGGCTGAACTGGCATGTGTGCTGCTTGACCTCATGCCCCATCGCGCCGGATTGGTGCCGGCTGAACAGAGTTTCGTGAATGCAATCCGAGAGTGGACGACACAGCATGGCATCCTGCTTGCGCTCGATGAAGTGATTACTTTTCGCTCGGAGTATGGCGGCCTGCAGTCGAGGTATGGAATCACACCCGACCTGACGGCAATGGGCAAAATGATCGGCGGCGGTTTTCCTATCGGTGCGGTTGCGGGCCGTGCAGAAGTCATGGATGTTATGAATGCTCGCTCATCAGCCGTGCGATATCCACTTTCGGGTACGTTTTCCGCAAATCCGATCTCGATGACGGCCGGACTCATCGCGATGGAACACTTTGACCAGAGAGCGACGCAGCGACTCAACGACTTGACAACACGCACAGTCAAGCGCATCGAAGAAGCCATTCATACAACTGGTATCGCAGCGTGTGTCACCGGCACCGGGTCGATGTTCCGTATTCATATGAAGGCGCAGTCGCCTCGTAACTACAGGGACGCATACCTCGATCCGCAAGAGACGAATCGCCTAGCACAGATGCTCGACCATCTCTTTGACGCGGGCTTCATGATGATCAATACGTGCTCGGCGACGCTCTCCACGCCTATGACAGAGACCGATGTCGATGCGCTCGTCAACGCGGTTCAAGTGGGATTCGAGAGGATCCAGTGCGCGGGCACCTGATGATTGCCATTGATGCCGATGGATCGAGTGCGATGTCTGAAAAGACACAAGAACACTTTGCGCTAACTCGTCAAAAAAGCTTTCTGTCAGGCACAGATCCGAAGATACATTGCTTCAAACATGAGGCTGACTGTCAAATCTCTTCCTTGATAACGGTATTGACAGGTACGATCGATGTCTCGTGTGGACCGACTGGCCGTGCAGATGCTCGTACCGCTCGGCCAGTTCGCCGGTGGTCATGTGTTGCAGGGCGTCGATCTCTTTGGCGATGTCGCCGGGCATGTGTGGCTCCTTTCGTGAGACTCTGAGACTCGCGGCCGCTAACCCG
>CAZVXI010000113.1:0-10531 GCA_964631295.1 uncultured Isosphaeraceae bacterium | reverse complement strand
GATGCTTGGAGTGGATGCAAGCGACGACTACGATGGAAGTTACAGAGAGCAGCGCACGGCGAACCACATGGCAGACAGACGGCTCATCCTCGGCACGGCCGGGCATATCGACCACGGCAAGACCTCGCTGATCGAAGCGCTCACGGGCGTGAATACTGATCGGCTGGAGGAGGAGCGCACGCGCGGCATCAGCATCGACCTGGGGTTCGCGCAGCTCGATCTGCCAGATGGCAGGCAGCTTGGCGTTGTTGATGTGCCGGGGCATGAGAAGTTCATCCGCAACATGCTCGCAGGCGCGACGGGTGTTGACCTGGCCTTGCTGGTCGTGGCGGGCGATGATTCTGTGATGCCGCAGACGCGCGAACATCTTGCGATCCTGCGATTGCTGCGTGTGCCGACGGGTGTGATCGCGATCACGAAGAGCGACCTTGCGGAAGGCAACTGGCTTGATCTGGTGGAGGAAGATGTCCGCCAGCTCGTGTCGGGGACGACGCTTGCCGATGCGCCGATTGTGCGGACATCTGCCACGACGGGTGCGGGGATTGATGACCTCAAAGAGCAGTTGGCACTCGTGGCGCGCGATGCAACGCCGCGCGTTGATCGCGGACCGTTTCAGATGTCGATCGACCGGTGCTTCACGCTGCGCGGGCTTGGAACGATCGTGACGGGAACCGTGTGGTCGGGTACGCTTGGCGAGGGCGAGACCGTCGAACTGCTGCCGACCGGAGAGAAGGTGCGCATCCGCAATGTGCAATCGCATGGATCAACTGTCGAGCGTGTGACGCCCGGCGAGCGCGCAGCGATTCAGCTTGCAGGTGTGCATCATGCGTCCATCGAGCGCGGCGCGGTTCTCGCGACACAGAGGTATCTTGAATCATCGCGATTGATCTCCGCAGCGATCAGTGTCCTGCCGGACAGCCCGTATCCATTGCGGCATGATGCGCGGCTGCGCGTGCATGCAGGCACGCAGGAAATCATGGCGCGGACAGTGATACTCGGCAGGATGAACCAACTCGAACCCGGACAGGATGGCATCATCCAGTTGCATTGCCAGGATCCGATCGTTGTCACCGGACACCAGCCGATCGTGCTGCGGTCGGAATCGCCCGTGCGCACGCTGGGCGGCGGAATCGTGCTGCAGCCGGCGGCGGAGCGAATCCGGCGCGCTGACGCGACGCGCATCGAACGACTGGCCGAGCTTGCCAGTGACGATGCATCAAAGCGAATCGCAGCGGCTGTGTATTTTCATGGTCATGCGCCGATCAGCGAACTTGCAGTCTGCCGCGATGCTGCGGTCCCGCTTGATGATGTGAAGCGAACCGTTGAGCAGCTCATTGCAGATCGTGTACTGTTGGGGATGCCGATCGAGCGTGAAGAGCCGCGCCTCATGCATGCAGATTACCTCGCATCGCTGGTTGACCGCATCGACAGGGTGCTTGATCGCCTGCATAAGGAGAACCCGATTCTTGCGGGTGTGTCGGCGTCGCAGGTTACTGGTCGCCTCGGCGATATTGATGATCCGCTGCTCGGCGCGCTGCTTGCGCATGCCGCGGAGTCGAAACGGATCGTGATCAACGATCGCGGGATTCGCCGGGCGACATTTCAGCCGAAACTCTCTGAGCAACAGAGGCAGTTGCTTGATCAACTGATTGCTGACTTTGAGGCGGCCCGATTCGAACCGCCCACAGTTGAAGTGCTCGCGAGACAGCATGGCGCAGCCGATCGCGAAGTGCAGAAAGTCGTCAAGCTCGGCGTTGCATCGGGTGAACTTGCGCACATCGACGGGCCGCTTTATATGCATGCCGCCCATGAGCAGGCGATGCGCGAACTCATCGGCAGCGAAGTACAGAAGAATCCCGATGGCCTGACGATTGCACAGATTCGCGACCTGCTGGGTACATCGCGCAAGTATGTTGTGCCGATGTGTGAGTATCTGGACCGCATCGGCGTGACTGCCCGCAAGGGTGATCGTCGCGTGCCGGGCGAGCGACACGCGGAGCTTCTCGTGGAATCAAGCGCATGAGCGATACGAATGACCCTCGCAGAAACCTGCCCTCCGTCAATGAACTGGTTGACGAGGTCGCTGCAGGCACGTCTGATGCACCGAGGCGTGTCATCACTGTGGCGGCGCGCGATGTGCTCGATGAGACGCGCAAAGCGCTCTCGAATGGTTCTGCAGCGACCGTCGCTGTCACGCCGGATGCGCTTGCAGATCAGGTGCGCATCAGTCTGGCATCGCTCGGCACGCATCGGCTGCGGTCGGTGATCAACGCGACAGGCATACTGCTGCACACTGGTCTGGGCCGAGCGCCGCTTGCTGATGCTGCGATCAATGCAATGACTGCTGCAGCTCGCAATGCGGCTGTTGAGATCAACCTTTCCGACGGGCATCGCGGCCACCGCACCGACTTCGTCAAGCCATTGCTGTGCGAACTGACCGGCGCGCAGTCCGCAGCGGTGGTGAATAACTGCACGGCAGCGCTGGTGCTGATGCTCAGCGCGTTCGGGCGGCATCGGTCTGTGCTCGTTTCTCGCGGGGAACTGATCGAGATTGGCGGCAGCTTCCGCCTGCCGGAAATCATCGCGGCCGCCGGTGTAAACCTGCGCGAAGTCGGCACAACAAACAAGACCCGGCTGAGCGACTACGAACGCGCGATGGACGATGATGTCGGCGCGATCCTCAAGGCGCACGCATCAAACTATCGCATCGAGGGATTCACACAGGAGCCGAGCGTTGCAGAGCTTTCTGCTCTGGCTCGCGCGAACGACGTTCCGTTTATGCATGACATCGGGTCGGGTGCAATCGGTGCTGATTCGGTTCCGCTGGCCCGTCACGATGAGCCGACCGCAGTCGACTCGATCCGTGAAGGCGCTGATCTCGTCACTTTCTCCGGCGATAAACTGCTCGGCGGGCCACAGTGTGGGATTATCGTCGGTCGGGCTGACATGATTGCCGAACTCGATCAACACCCGCTGAAGCGTGCGCTGCGTGTGGACAAGCTGATTCTCGCGTCGCTTGCGGCCACACTTGAACTGCATCTCGACGAAGCGCGGCGAAACTCCCAGTTGCCACTGTTTGTGATGAGCAAGGTGCCGCTTGATGCGCTTCGCACACGAGCAGTCGTGATTGCAGAACAACTCAGGTCGATCAATGCAGATGTCCGCATTGAGTCGTCGCACGCGTACCTCGGTGGCGGCACGCTGCCGGGTGAGCAGATGGATTCGATCGCGCTGGTTGTCAAGCCGCGCGCACTTTCTGCCAACGATCTCGCCACGCAGCTGCGCAACGGCAAGAAGCCGGTCGTTGCCCGAATTGCCGATGATGCGCTGTGGTTTGATCTTCGCACAATCCGGTCTGATGATGACGAAACCGTTGCCTTGTGCATCATTGCGGCGATCAGCTCATAACCACTTGTCCCCGGCCAGTGTCTGTGCAACGATGTTCGACTGCTATCACCACCATGGGGAGTGTCTGCATGCCTGGTGGCGGCCACGGGCTTCAAACCCGTTGTGGGGCTTGTTGATCAGGTCCCAGGTGGGTTCGATTCCCATCCACTCCCGTTGCAGACATACAGGCAGGGAGCCCGTTCATACCGTCCGGGTTCCCTGCCGCATCGGCACGCCGCGATGGGCGTGCGTCTGATCTAGTTGGTCTGCTCTTCGCGGGGCGGCTCTTTGCCGTGAACCTGCGCGAGTTCATCGCGAATGGCCTCTTCGAGCTCGTCCGGATCGAAGCCGAAGGGACCTCGACCACCATGATAGGCAATTCGGCCGTCTTTCCCAACCAGATACAGGCGATCAGGCCATGCGTCATACGCCTCGCTCACCAAGTCGTCCATATTGTCCACCAGCACGGGCATTGGTTCAAGCGAGAGTGTGGTGATGCAGGCCTTCGCGATCTGCCGACGTTCGCCGAGCGTGATCGCATCCTCGACAATCGGTATAGTCTTGTCCTCAAGTGGTGAGCGACTGTCGATCGCGTGTGCCTCCCGAATGTAGACGACGAAGAACTGAACGTGTTCTCCGAAGGTCCTCCACAGTTGCTTCAGCCGACCGGCTGATTCACGGAACGGCGGTCACGTGTAACTGCCAAAGATCAGCGCGACGGGCTTGTGGCCGCTGAAGGATGACAACGAAACTGCAGCGCCTCCGTCCGGCGGCTGCAGATTGAAATCTGGCGCGATGGAGCCCACTGTGGGGCCACCTTGTGGATGGGTCCGCGCGACATCATGGTAACTCCGTCCAGGCTCCTCAGGGGCGAGTACCTGCCAAGCTCCATCGCCAGCATCGTGAGCCGCAAAGAAAGTGACGACTTCATTCAGTGAGATGCTGTTGCTTGTATCCGTGTCGATGGCACCAACCAGCGCGTCCCAATGGGCTATATCGCGCAGGAGCGCTCGCATCTGCCGCGAGCCGGCACCGGGAATCTCCACGTATCTTTCGCTGGCAAACCCGGTAAACTCCCCTTCAGACACGACCTCGTCATCGTCAACATCGAAGATCTGAAATGCTGAGCGCACTTCCGACTGCCTGAGCGTCTCGGCGGTGCTGTTGTTCTGGAAGTAACTCGCAAGCATGCGCTGGCTGCGTAGCTGGCGCATACGAATCTGCACGTTTTCTTGCCCGGGGCGTCCGCCGCGATCCGTGAAATCATTGCTCGTGATCTTCCCATCACGGTTATGATCCAGCCGCTGAAAAGTGCGTTCACCACGATCGTATTCGCTGCGGCTCACTGCCCCGTCGCTGTCTGCGTCATAGCGCATCAGCAGATAGTCAAATGTGGAGTGAGCTTCGTCTCGCAGAGGGATCTGCCCGGTGTTCTTCCAAATCTCGCTCGCCCGGGTCGTCCGCGATGAGGCTTCCAGATTGTGCGTCGACGCGTTCCGGCTCAGTTGAACCACGCCCAGCGTCGCGAGCACAACACACACTGTTCCTGCGATGACAGCCTTCCGCGTGTTGAATGTCGCAACCATCGCTTTCAGATTCATTTACGACGAGGGCAAGAGCACTTGGGTATCTGGATACTGGCTTGCCCATTCGAGAAGAGAGACCAGCGCGGGTTTCGAGACGAACTCGATTGACTCGCCCTTCCGGGACCCCGCGACTGCGTCCATTCCTTCGTCAGTCAGTGGGTACCAGATCGAGTCGGTATCACGATCATACAGGACGAACGTGTTGTTCATGGTATAGCCGGTCGTGCCGAATTCGATCGTCGTTCCATTTATCTCGCGGCTGCACACGGCAGCCAGTTGGACGAGCGGTCACCAGCAGACTGCGAATGGCTCGCCGTTGAACTCATCATTCACCACTTCATGTCGATTGAGCAGGTGCACCGGGTATGCGCGTGCGATGCCATTGTGTTCGAAGCCGATGATCTGCGTCTGATCGGTGATGCCATGCGATGCGAGTGCAGGATCGCCATAAGCAACGAAGACCGGCTCATCGATGGAGGGGATTGAGTCCTTGCCGATGCCGTACTGGAACTTCTCCGGGTCGATCACCGAGTTGGTCATATCGAACCACTCTGCGTCTTGGGCGCCCGGTTGGCCATTTGCCCACAGGAGCAGCCGGCCGTCTCGCTCGATGATTGGCTTTGAATGGAACCGCCCCTGAGGCCGAATCGACTGCCGTTTCGGCGGATCGAGATAGGGTGAATCGCCCGACACCTGGGTCTGAGGTGCCCCTGCACTCGCAGATGTGGCGTCATCGGGCGTGGTACTCGGTACCGCGTCGGTTGCCTCCCGGCTGGATGTGTCAGACTGGGTCGCTGCTGGGTTGGGTGCTGGCGATTCATTCGACCCTGTCCGACTGCAACCAACGCAGCCCACGCTGGCAACGATCAGAACGGCACTGCAAATCGGGACATATCGTGGCATGCTGCAACTCCTGTTGGTCTCGGAAGAACATGCCGCGGAGCCAGCCTATTCCTCAAAATTCGGAATATCGGCTGTGTTTATCCCGTAAGAGCGCGCGGCAGGGTCGCTGTGTAGTCGCGGCCTTTGCCTGCATGCCAATCCTCGGCTGAGGGGGTCATTCCCTCTTCAGGATCAACCCCGAGACCGTCCGCAACGCGGTTGATGTAGTTGAAGTAGCCGATGACTTGCACTGCAATCGAGATCGCATCATCATTGAAGCCGAATCCGCGCAACCACTGCACATCGGCAGCGCTCATCGCGCCAGGCGTGAGCGTGAGTTTCACCGCGTAGTCACACAGTGCCCGGTCTTCTATTGACAGGTCAACGCGTCGATAATCGTAGATCAACTCCTGGGCGGCCTGCTCATCACCGGACTCCCGACCGAAGTCCGCTCCATGTGAGAGCGCTCAGTAATAGCAGTCGTTGATGTTGCTCACAACCGTCGCGATCATCTCACGACGGGCAGCGCTCAGCGCGTTCTCCACTTTCATCAATGGCATGTAAAAAGCCATCGACCCCTGCACGACCCGGCCGTCACGGCTCATCACCTGAATGATATTCGCGATGCGCCCTGCGCGCTTCTTCGCTGCATCGTACACACGTTTGAGTGGCCCGGCTGCGCGATGCTCGGGGATCAGTTCAATGAACGCCATGATTGCTCTGCCTCGGATATCATATCGATTCAATCATCAGTCTCATTTCCGCAGGACAACAGGATACACGTATGTCCGCACGCGAAACGATCGCAACATGGTGCACACTCGCCTGCTCACCCGGAGTCATTCGCAGGGGCCTGATGTACGCGATCATCGTCGGTGCAATCCTGATTACGATCAATCATGGTGATGCCATCTTACGGGGCGAAATCGATACCACTCGCACTCTGAAGATGCTGCTTACGGTCATTGTCCCGTACGTTGTCTCGACACTTTCGAGCGTGGGCGCTCTGCGCAGTCAGCAGCACGCCAACTGATATCGGCACAATGCCCTCAAAGCGACGCTTCCACCGGCCGTCCATCCGATCCACCAATCGGATTGAACCGACTGCCGATCATCTGCAGCTTGTGGTTCGGGTTCTTCTGTCGCGGCATGTGCGGATGCACAACGAGTATCACCGCGAGCGCCGCCAGCGAGCCGGCCCACATCCAGCCGGTCCAGCCCATCAGCACGAAGAAGCTTGTCACCAGCAGCAGCAAAAGCGACGCGGGAATCATACCTTCCCACGCCAATCGCATGAGTTGGTCAAATCGGAAGCGTGGCAGCGTCCAGCGAATCACCTGCGCAAAGAGCACCAGCGCCACCGCCTTGCCCATCACCACACCCACCTGCAGCAGGATCATGAGGATCCCGCCTTGTGTTGGAAGGTCGAACGGGATCAAACCCGTCACTGGATTGATGGACCATCCACCGAGGAACAGCACCGCGAAGAACGCCCCGCCGACGAACAGGTTCACGTACTCGCCGAGGAAGAACAGCGCCCATCGCATCGATGAATACTCGGTGTGCCAGCCGCCGACAAGTTCTGCCTCTGCCTCGGCAAGGTCGAACGGCGTGCGGTTCGCTTCAGCGAGCATGCAAACATAAAAGATGATCGCCGCCAGCGGGTGATGCAACAGGAACCATGCCCCGCCGCCTGCAAGTGTCTGAGCTTCCACAATCTCCGACGGCCGGATCGAACCCGCCATCAAAATGATGCAAAGCAGGGTGAGGCCGAGCGGAATCTCATACGAGATCATTTGTGCCGACGCCCGCAGCCCGCCAAGAAACGAGTACTTGTTGTTCGAAGCCCACCCGCCGAGCACGATGCCGTACACCGCCAGCGAGGCCGTGGCCACGATGAACAGGACGCCGATGTTCACATCCGCACCGACGATTTCCACCTGTCCGGAGAGATTCATGAAGGGAATCGTCGAGAGGTCGAGCGTCCCGCCGTACGGGATGATGACGAAGCTGAGCAGAGCCGGAATGGCGGTCATCACCGGGGCAAGTGTGAACAGTGTCTTGTCCACACCGCGCGGCATGAAGTCTTCCTTCAGGAAGAGCTTGAGCGCGTCCGCGATCGGCTGGAGTAGCCCGAATGGCCCGGTTCGGTTGGGTCCGTAGCGGTCTTGCATCCACGCGGAAAGCTTCCGCTCAACGAGAATAAAGTAGGCCGCCAGCCCCAGGGCCACGTGCAACACGGTCACGAGGACGATGAGGGAGACGATCAACTGCGGCGTCACGAACTCGGGCATCCATTCCGGCATGGGGCGATAGTGTAGCGAGGCGAACTCGGAGTGTCAGTCTCGTGCGGGAGCCGTCACCTGCATCGGGCCATTGGTGTCCTGCGATTCGCTGTTGCACCGGAAGACTGACGTGCCGCCGGGCGGGAGACACAGGTCAGCCACCGGGTCGCCGGGCGCGATGAGGATCTGATCGACAGGCATCGCATTCTTGAAGTCCTCGATGTGAACCGCCTGAACGCGGTGATATCGCTCCGCGAAGAGCAGATCACCGGCGTCAGAAGTGGTTCGCTGCAGGTGGAGATGCTCTCTTCAACTCCCTGGATTTCCCGTGGCTGGATGCTGGACAGGGAGCGATCTGACACCACCGGCAAGATCGACATTCTGCCGCCATGGCCGCTGCATTGCCCGAACTCACAGACCGTCCCAAGCCCACCTGCCATCGAATTTTGCACAACGAAGACGTTGCAGAGGCGTTCGCTGTATTCGACGCTTCGATCAGGTCGGATGGGATTCGTAAGGAGCAGGCGATGAACAAACGACGCTGTGCATTGTTCGGAGTGGTTAGCACGGGCATGATTGCAGGGCTCGGAGCAGCGCCCACACCCGATGAAGATGCAAAGTTTCCGGGCACGATTGAGGTCACCGGCGTTGTCCGGGACTTTCAGGAATGGAGTGTCCAGGGCGGTCATCCGGATTTCGAACGGCGGCCGAGCGCTGGCTTTGGCCACTACGCGGGCAATATTGCGGAGACGATCGGCTCGAACCGCAAGCCAGTCTTTACAGGTGAGGGCTTCAAGGTCGGCACTCAATGGCGGGACAGCGAATCCCGCAAGATTTGCCACACGTTGTACGCCGAGGACATGGGCGATGCTGAAGGAAGCGCTGCACAAGCGTCGACCGGCGGCATTCAATCCGCGGAGTCATTTGCATCGTGGTACGAGGACTATCCCGGCCTGAATCTGTCGAAGCCGCTCACGCTTGTGATGGAGCATGTCGGCGAGGGCCGCTATGTCTTCGATGACTCAATGGACACCCATTACAAGAACGTTGGCTTCTCGAACATGGGCGGGTTCTTTCCGATCGACGATGAGATGTACGGCAACTCGCCCGGCACGCCGAACCACAACTATCACTTCACGTTCGAGTTGCATCTGAACTTCACCTACGACGCGGACGGCAACCAGTACTTCAAGTTCATCGGCGACGACGATGTGTGGGTCTTCGTGAACAACAAGCTGGTGATCGATCTCGGCGGCGTGCATGCGGCGGAAGACCAGTATGTGGATATGAACCGCCTCGGTCTGGTTGACGGGGAAGTCTACTCGATCGACTTCTTCTTCGCCGAGCGGCACCGCACGCAGTCCAACTTCAGGATCGAGACGAACTTCATCGTTGAGAGCGAACTGCCTGAAGCAACGACCGTCGCATTCGACTGATCGAAGGCAATCTCCAGCGCCGATCTCCATCCGACGAACGGGCCCGCTTCTTCTGAAGCGGGCTTGTTACTGCGCGCTACGTTGCGCTCAAGAGTGTTGCCAGGCTGTACGCATCATCAGCAAAAAAACGAAGATCGTCACCCGCGATGCGCTCGTGCCTGCGATATATCAGCGCATAGCCGTTGGTTACCTCGATCGTCACACTCTCGCCTGATCGCTGCAGTTGATCAGCGAAGGCATCACTCAGGTGTGGCGTGGGCACACCTGGCTCGACCAGAACCTCATAGTGTTCATCAAGTGAAGCATTGCCGGTCGGAGCCGGTTCGACTTTGCTGAACAGCCGAGACAGGAACCCGCGTGACCTTTTCGGCCGTATGCAGAAGTCCGATTGCAACCCGGCGTGACAAAGAGCGGCAGTGAGTTCAAATCGCTGCTTCTGACCATCCGGTCCGCGGGTATATGCGTAATCGAACAGACGAAGGTCGGCCTGCTGGTCCTCGGTTGGGACGCGGACGATGTTGCGTATGCGCCCATGGTGCTCGAGCAGCGCTGATCTGCCCAGCTCTTCCTTGAGCGTGTCTGCCGCGTCTGCGAGCACACTCCATTCGTTGTGCGCGGCCGCCTCCTGCACTTCATTTTTCCGTGCCTGCAACTGCCGCAGATACCAGACCAGTACACCTGCGACGATGACAGCCATCACAATGCCGACGACAATATCTGCTGCACCCATGTTTGCCTCCGATGAGATCCCGATGCAACAACCCGCCCACGCCTAGACTTGTTCCGATTGCATTCAACTATCTGTCCGGAGTCGCATGATGCCTGAGGCAACGCAGACGCGTGATGCAGCCCAACTCGCTCGGGACCTCATCGACCACTGGCCGATCTCGCCACTATCGTGCGACTTGGTTACGGCCGACACCAATGCCATTTACCGGATTGATGGTGGCGAGCA
>CAZVXI010000112.1:0-10647 GCA_964631295.1 uncultured Isosphaeraceae bacterium | reverse complement strand
GTAGTCATCGAGCGGCCCACCGTAGCCGATCAAGTGAGCCTCACATGCACGCGCGTGCTGGCCGAAGGTCGGGTTTGTGCCGACACTGATCGCCGCAGGCCACTGCTGGCCATCGCGCTCGACCCAGCCAGCGTAGATGCCATCAGCGGGCACGAGCAGGTCGCCAGAATCCAGGTTGGCAGTCGGGAAGCCAAGATCGCGACCGCGCTGGTCGCCCCTCTGAATCTCGCCGGCAATGGCGTAGGGGCGATCGAGCAACTGCGCAGCATCTGCGACCCGACCACGATTCACCAGCCACCGGACCAGCGTGCTACTCACGCGAACGACTGATTGGTCATTGAGCACAGCCTCGACTTCCGGGACGATGCAGACATCGAAGCCGCGCTCTGCTCCTGCCCGCCGGAGGGATTCAACGTCACCTGCCCGGCCACGGCCAAACCGAAAGTCAGCCCCTTCAACGATGACATCCGGGTGATGCGAAGCCATAACGTTGTCAAGAAACGCGTCTGGGTCGAGTGCGAGCAAGTCGGCCGATGGCTGAAGGCAGACGATCTCGTCCGCCCCCGCATCTTCCAGGAGACGGCGGCGATCCGGCCATGTCGTGAGGCGAGCTGGTGTCTGGGTCGGCCGAAGGATGGACGACGGATGAGGGTGGAAGGATAAGACCGTGACAATCCCGTTGGCCCCGACCGCCTCGCGTGCAGCCTGCAAAAGTGCCGCATGTCCAAGGTGGACACCGTCGAAGTTGCCTATTGTGGTAGCTCGGGATCGTGACACGATCTCACCTTAGTCGGCCCGGCACTCGCGGCCAAGTTCGGCAGACGCACCAACCTGGAATCGGCAGTACGACTCATATGCCCCTGCAAGCATCACCGAGACACGGCGAAAAGCCGGCAGACATTTCCCATCTGATCAACGACGTGCTCGGCGGCCTCCGTGAGACTGCCGAGGAAGTTGCGCCGTGGTTCTACGAGCAGATGCCGCTCGTGTACTTTCAGGACACTGACCCGCAGACCGTCATCGCACATTTGCGCGCGATCATCGCTGCGAAGGCGTCGCATCGCCCGTTGGAGATGACTCTCCGCAGCGATGATGGCTCGGAGTGGACATCGATTCGACCGCGCGACTATTGCGGTGTTCTGGCAGAGTTGGTCGCTGAACTGCCGACGGACCGCCCGCTGCGCGCGGCAAAGATCCACACTGCTCAGGATGGAAATCTCGTTGTTGATACGTTCGAGTTCGGCGAGGCACCTCCAGCCGACCCAAATGATCCCGAGCAGGCAGAGATACTCGAATCCATCATCGCTTATGCAAGAGACCATGAGCCGGGACTTGAAGAGTCAGAGATTCGCAGGCATTTCCAGCGTTGCAGCACCGACTACGTGCTGACGGTCACACCCCTGCGATTCTGTCAGCATTGGAGCGTCTTCAAACAGGTATCGCAGACCGAAGGCACAGCCGTTTCGATTGAGCCAGAGACTGATCCAACCGTCTGCCGCATCGTTGTCGCACTGGGTAACTCACGCCGACGGACCATGCTCGAACGCATTGCTACGCGACTGAGCAGATCTTCGATCAACATTCACCGCGCCTATCTCGACTCAATCGATGATGGCCCCAACGGTTTCATAACGCTCATGGGCATTGTCGCGGAAGGTCCTGACGGCGGGCCGATTGACGAAGACAGTCAGCTGTGGCGGTCGGTGCGATCCGAACTGATGCGTCTGAAATGGCTTGATCAACGCACGCTCGATCTTTGCTACGCCCACCCGCAACTGAACTTCGTTGAAGCTGAGGTCATCACTGGACTGAGTGCTCTTGGGCATCAGGTTCTTGTGAAGCACAATCCGGTCGCCTTCAACCTGGATCGGATCCTCCGCCTTGCCGACCGCAACATAGAACACGCACAGCAGGTCGCAAGGCTCTTCCTCGATCGGTTCAATCCTGACAGCCCGCTGTCGGATGAGGAATTTGCTGAGCGATCGAACGCACTGAACGGGTCGATCCACGCGGATGTCGATCTGGAAGACGCCCGGACGGTCTTGATCAAGCTTATCGAGGCAACAGCGGCGGTGCGTAGAACCAACGTGTATCTGGAGCATCGGTACGCACTGAGTATGCGATTGAACCCGGAGTTCCTGCGAACAGACGATCGACCGCATGTACCGTATGGCGTGTTCTTCGTTCACGGACGAGAGTTCAACGGGTTCCACGTCCGCTTCCGCGATATCGCGCGGGGAGGTGTTCGTGCCATTCGACCCATTGGGTCCGATCAACATGCCCGCGAGGCGGAACGTCTTTATGACGAAGCCTATCAACTCGCGTTCGCTCAGCAACTCAAGAACAAGGACATTCCAGAAGGTGGTGCCAAAGCCGCCATTCTGACTGAGCCCGGAGCGCGACCGGGTCGCCCTGTTAAAGCATTTGTCGATTCGGTGCTCGATCTCATCACGCCCGACGCGACAACACGCTCGCAGATTGTTGACCGGCACGGTGACGAGGAACTGCTGTACCTTGGACCCGATGAGAACATCACTCCTGAGTTGATCGACTGGATCGTTGATCGCGCGCGTCGTCGTGGCTACGCAACACCAACTGCCCTCATGAGTTCCAAGCCGGGAGCTGGCATTAACCACAAGGAGTTTGGTGTCACAAGCGAGGGAGTGAATGTTTTTCTCGAAGTGACCCTCAGATCGCTTGGAATCGACCCACGGGCGCAGGCGTTCACCATCAAACTCACCGGCGGACCTGATGGCGATGTCGGCGGGAACATGATTAAGATCCTCCATCGTGACTATGGTGAGAATGCCAGAATCATCGGCATTGCCGACGGCAGTGGATCTGGAGAAGACCCCGACGGGCTCGACCACACCGAGTTGTTGCGACTCGTAAAGGACTCATTGCCCATCGCCGACTTTGATCGTTCGAAACTCGGCCCGAGCGGCCGCGTTGCCTCGCTCGACGAACCAGACGGCGTTCTGTTGCGCAACACGCTGCACAACCGTCTGGAGTCAGATGCGTTCGTGCCCTGCGGCGGACGGCCGGGCGCGATTCATGCGGGCAACTGGCGTGATTTCCTCAAGAGAGATGGCACACCATCCAGCCGAGTTATCGTCGAAGGTGCCAATCTCTTCCTTACACCTGAAGCACGCATCGAACTGTCTGAGAAAGGCGCGGTCATTCTCAAGGACAGCTCCGCGAACAAATGCGGCGTCATCTGCTCCAGTTTCGAGATAATCTCGTGCATGGTGCTTGATGAAGATGAGTTGCTCGCAATCAAGCAGACGTTCGTTCAACAGGTCCTCGACAAACTTCGGGCTCTTGCCCGCCGGGAAGCAGAACTGCTGCTTCGGGTGAACCAGCATATTCCGCATGTGCCACTGCCGACCATCAGCATTCGTCTGAGCGAGGTGATGATCCGCACTGCGGATGCGATCCAGGATGCCATCGCAACATTGCATGAGGAGCACAGCGATGCATTCCGGTCGCTGTACCTTGACCATCTTCCACCAGTACTTATCGAAGCTGCCGGCGACAGACTCTGGACGCGCACGCCGGAAAACTACCTCCGATGGGTGATGGCAAAATCACTTGCCGCTCGCATCGTGTACCGCGAGGGCTTCGAGGAGATCGAGTCCATGCCGAGTGACGCGATCGCCCGTCTCGCGACGCGATATCTCAAGTTGGAACTTGAACGGCGTGCGTTGATTGAAGAGATCGGCACAAGCGATTTGCCAAGCCGCGAGCGGATTGCAGACTTGCTGAGCACAGCCGGTATTCTTTCAACAATCGGCCACGAGACCCGCACATAACGACCTTAATCGACTAACTCCAGCTTTGCATAGTCGAGGATGAGCGTCTTCACGGTGCCGCTTGTGAAAGCGACGCGCGCACTCGAACCGGCTGGACGCCTTGTGATTGCTTCAATACGGCCAACGCCGAATGTCGGATGTCGCACCAGCGCGCCTACCGACATGTTTCCCACCCCGCCATATGCATCGGGGGCGTGCTGAAGATCGTCGTAAAATGGCTCTATGCTCGGATCGTCGAATTCGGTGCCTGAGAGCGCCGCCCGCTCCCCGAAGCCAGATTGATCAACCGCGGTGATGTGATCTTCGGGGAGTTCCCGCAGGAACTGACTCGGGATTGTGCGCTCGCGCAGTCCGCGATGGGTTCGAACTGACGCGCGCGTCAGCAGCAGGTGCCGCTTGGCGCGGGTCATGCCAACGAACGCAAGACGCCGCTCCTCTTCAAGCTCCGAGGCGCTTTCGAGCGCGCGGCCATGCGGCAGCAAGCCCTCCTCAAGACCAGCCACGGCAACGGCTTCATACTCAAGGCCCTTGGCAGTATGCAGTGTAAGCAAGGTCACCGCACCATGCTCCGGGTTGATGGCATCGGCATCGGCTACCAGTGCGATCGATTCGAGGAACGCGGCGAGTTGGCGTATGACCGAGGGAACCCGCTCTGCAGGCTGGTTCTCCGTCGGCCGGTCGTTGATCTCTGGTGCGCCTTCATTCTCGGCCGGCATTTCAAACTGCGATGCTGCGCTGATCAACTCGCCAAGGTTCTCCAGCCGCTCTTCATCTTCTTCGAGCCGGCTCCTGGCATAACTCACTTCGAGACCGGACTCGCGCACCACACGTTCCACGAGATCCGCAAGTTCAACGGTGTGTGTCGTGGTTTCCATGAGCGTTCCCTGCTCACTTGTCCGCCAGTCATCGAGCATCGCCACGAAATGTTCAATCGCTTTGATCGCGCGGGGGCCAAGCCCGTTCACGGACGACGATTCACGCATCGCCTGCAGGAGTGATACCTGCCGATGAATGGCATGCAGTTCCAGCCTTTCCATTGTCGTCTTGCCGATGCCGCGCGTCGGTGTGTTGATGATCCTCCTGAGCGATATCTCGTCATTCGGGTTCACGATGACCCGCAAATACGCGACCGCGTCTTTTACTTCCTTCCGGTCATAAAACGCCGTCCCCCGCGCGATGACGTAGGGAATGCCAGTACGCCGGAACGCCTCTTCCAGCACACGGCTGAGCGAGTTCATGCGATATACGACCGCCATTTCTTTCCACGGTGTGCCGTATGCATCGTTCAGGCTGCGGAACGTATCAGTGATGAGTGCAGCCTCGTGATGTTCATCGCGGCAGGATACGATGGTCGGCTTCTCACCATCGTCAAGTTCTGTGTGCAGGTGCTTGTGTTTGCGCTGTGTGTTGTGCGAGATCAACTCCGCTGCGACCGCCACGATATGGCCCGTGCTTCGGAAGTTCTGCCCAAGTGGAACGAGCGCCGCGTCAGGATAATGCTGCTCAAACTCAAGAATGTTCCGGATATCGGCACCACGCCAGCCGTAGATCGACTGGTCAGGGTCACCCACGACGCAGATGTTCTTATGCGCGGATGCCAGCGTATGCGCTATCAGAAACTGAGCATGGTTCGTGTCCTGGTACTCATCAATGAGCAGATACTGGAAGCGATCCTGCAGTTCCTCACGTACTGTTGGCTCGTACCTGAGCATATTGGCCGTCCGCATGAGCAAGTCATCGAAGTCAAGCGCATCGTTGTCCGACAGGATTTTCTCATACGCTGCATAGGCCTTTGCGATGGACCGGTGATAGAAGTCGCTCGCCTGGGCCGCGTACTCGGTTGCGTCGAGCAGCTTGTTCTTCGCATTGCTGATCTCCGACAAGACAGAAGCAGGCGACCAGTTCTTCGTGTTCATCTCCGCACGTGTGAGGGCCTGTTTGACGGCATCTCGCTGGTCGGCAGTGTCGTAGATGGAGTAATTCTGTTCGAGGCCTGCTTCAGCCGCGTATCGCCGCAGCAGCCGAGCGCAAAATGAGTGGAAAGTCGTGACGGTCAAACCGCGGCGACCAGGGAGATCCGTCGGGAGACGTGATTCGATCCGATCGCGCATCTCGCCGGCGGCCTTATTTGTGAATGTCAATGCGAGGATCGACCACGCGGGGATTCCCTGACTGACGAGATAGGCGACGCGACGCGTCACCACCGTTGTCTTTCCCGAGCCCGGACCGGCGAGGACCAGCAGCGGGCCGTCGACGTGGGTCACCGCCTGCTGCTGCGCGTCGGTGAGCCCGCCCAAAAGTCCGCGTTGGTCGCCCGCCAGGGCTGGGTCGTGGTCGCAGTCCATTGTTGCATGCTAGCGGTCTTATGCAGCCACACCGCCTGTGCTGAACCATCGGCAGGCAGACGTCGGCAACCGTCAGCAAGACCACAAGATATTGTGATCGCGACGCTCCCAGAAAGGATGTCCACCGCCGGCCGGCCAGGTTCGACATCCACGTCGATCCTGCTAACCTCCGCGACATCGGATATTTACGAAGTTCCGATCAAAAGTACCAGATTCTGGGTCTGAAAATCTTGAAGACACCAGATGTAGTGGTACGATAGTGAAGTTGCCCAAGTCCACAACCGGTTCTCGGTGGCTGGAGGCGGGTAGCGTGGAGTCGGCTGGTCGCGAGAAGCGTGGCCCGTCGGGCCGCCAGGATGGCGACGCGAAGAAACTGACATCTCTCCAACGCTGGTTCAACAGCCCGGGTGGCTGTTCTGCGCGCGGAGGGACAACCTTGGAGGACGGCCGATGGCTGTGTTGTGCGACACGCAGATTCGTGAACTGGTGGGTATCGAACCCTTCGAAGACGCAGAGAAACGCCCCGGCCGAGTCTCCTACGGCGTTTCCAGCTATGGGTACGACGTCCGCGTCGGCTCCATCTTCAAAGTCTTCACAAACGTGAGCCCGAGCGGCGGGCAGGCGATCGTCGACCCGAAGAGATTCACCGACGACTACTTCATCACGATCGATACTGACATCACGGGCCGCGATCACATCGTCATTCCGCCCAACTCGTTCGCGCTCGCTGAGACAGTCGAGGTGTTCGACATCCCGCGTGACATGCTCGTTATCTGTGTCGGCAAGAGCACATACGCCCGTTGTGGCCTGATCGTCAACGTCACTCCGCTCGAGCCGGAATGGCGGGGCAAGGTGACGCTCGAAATCAGCAACACCACCCCGCTCCCCGCAAAGGTCTACGCCAACGAGGGCATCGCCCAGATGATCTTCCTCAAGGCCGATCGCGTGTGCGCTGTCAGCTATGCAGACAAGGCAGGCAAGTACCAGGATCAGCGCGGCTTGACGCTACCAATGGTGGATTGATCCAAGAAGCCTAATGGCATCTTGCATCAGCCGCGTGTGATCGAACTGATCGTCAAACGTCCGCCGCAAAGAGACTTCCCAGAAAACCGACTCCCGGAAACACCAATGCATATTCCCCGCCGCTTCACGAAACCGAACACTGATATCTTCTCCACTGTCGAGTGGACCACTCGCACGAGCCGCATCACGAATGCAGACGGCTCGCTCGTCTTCGAGATGAACGATGCCGAGGTGCCCAAATCATGGAGTCAGCTTGCCACCGATATCATGGTGAGTAAGTACTTCCGCAAGGCAGGCGTGCCGCTGCGCAATGAACTTGGTGATGTGCAGCGCGACAGTGAGGGCGATGTCATCACCGGTCCGGAGAGGTCCGCGCGGCAGGTGATCCATCGTCTCGCTGGCTGCTGGCGGCACTGGGGGGAGGCGCACGGCTACTTCGATTCACCCGAAGACGCTGAGGCATTCTATGACGAACTGTGCCACATGTTGCTGCACCAGATGGCAGCACCCAACAGCCCGCAGTGGTTCAACACCGGCCTGAACTGGGCGTACGGCATCAGCGGCCCGGCGCAGGGCCACTGGATATGCGATCCCGCAACGGGTGAAGCGCGGCTCGCAACCGATGCGTACACGCACCCGCAACCCCACGCATGTTTCATCCAGCAGGTCAACGATGATCTCGTCGGTGATGGCGGCATCATGGACCTCTGGACGCGTGAAGCGCGGCTTTTCAAGTACGGATCGGGCACCGGTACAAACTTCTCTGCGATTCGCGGCGAGAACGAATCACTCTCCGGCGGCGGCAAGAGTTCCGGGCTCATGAGTTTCCTCAAGATCGGCGACCGTGCTGCCGGCGCAATCAAGAGTGGCGGCACGACACGCCGCGCCGCAAAGATGGTCTGCCTCGATGCTGACCACCCGGACATCGAAGAGTTCATCAACTGGAAGGTGCGCGAGGAACTGAAAGTCGCTGCGCTTGTCGAAGGTCTGAAGCATCTTGATGACAACCAGAGAGACATTGCAGAGAAGCTCGGCCTGCAACTCAGTTACGACTTCAACGGCGAGGCGTACTACACCGTCAGTGGCCAGAACAGCAACAACTCGGTGCGGCTGAACAACGAGTTCTTCGAGGCGGTCGATGATGATGATAACTGGAAACTCAAGGCCCGCACGACGGGCGAGACGATCAAGTCGCTCAAGGCGCGCGAGCTCTGGGATCAGATCGGCTTCGCTGCCTGGCGATGCGCCGACCCCGGTGTGCAGTATGACAGCACCATCAATGAATGGCACACCTGCCCGAACAGCGGTCGCATCAATGCGAGCAACCCGTGCAGTGAGTACATGTTCCTCGACAACACGGCATGCAACCTCGCATCGATCAATCTGCTGACGTTGTATGATTCACAAACGCGCACATTCGATGTCGCGGGCTTCGAACACGCAATCGAACTGTGGACGATCGTGCTGGAAATCTCAGTTCTGATGGCTGCATTCCCTTCGCGCGAGATTGCCGAACAGAGCTACCGATTCCGCACGCTTGGCCTGGGGTATGCCAACCTCGGCGCGATGCTGATGCAAGCTGGCATCCCATACGACAGTGATGAAGGCCGGGCAATTTGCGGTGCTGTCACATCGATCCTTACCGGGCGCTCGTATGCGACCAGCGCGAAGATGGCGCGGCAACTGGGTACGTTCCCCGGCTATGAAGAAAACCGCGATGACATGCTTCGCGTCATTCGAAATCACCGCAGGGCCGCATTCGGAACCCCGCGCGATTCCGATGCATACGAACAGCTGACGGTGCGGCCGGTGTCGATCGATCACGCACTGTTCCGGCAGGCGCGGCTGAACATCGCCAACGCAAGCGAGATGCTCAGTCAGGCCACGCGCGCATGGGATGACGCCCTGCAGTGGGGCGAACAGTCCGGCTATCGCAACGCACAGACGACGGTCATCGCCCCGACCGGAACGATCGGCCTGCTCATGGATTGCGACACGACCGGCGTCGAACCCGACTTCGCGCTCGTCAAGTTCAAGAAACTCGCAGGCGGCGGATACTTCAAGATCGCCAACGCATCACTCAAACCGTCACTCAAGGCGCTCGGGTACTCAGATGAGCAGATCGTCGAGATCCTCCGGTACGTGATGGGCTCGCTCTCGCTCGAAGTGCCGATGCCTGCATCAACAAGGTTTGGTGGCACGTTCGCCGACTGGCTGCGCAAGAAGGGATACAGCGATGACGACCTGAAGAACGTCAAGAACGCACTGCCGACTGTGTTCGAGATCGGCTTTGCTCTCAGCGCCTGGGCAATGCCCGAAGGCGTTCTCCGTGGTGTCGGGTTCGATCCTGACGAGGCCCGTGCGGACATGAGTTTCAATGGACTTCGTGCGCTGGGCCTTTCCAATGCCGAGATTGATGAACTCAACACGGCGATCTGCGGAACACAAACGATCGAGGGCGCTCCGCACATGCGCGATGAACACATTGCCGTGTTCGACTGTGCAAACAAGTGCGGCAAGATTGGTGAGCGGTTTATTGCACCTGAGGGTCACATCCGCATGATGGCCGCGGCCCAGCCGTTCATCAGCGGCGCTATCTCCAAAACAATCAACCTGCCATCTCATGCTGATGTCGAGGACATCAAGGCCGCGTACTGGCTGAGTTGGGAACTCGGCCTCAAGGCAAACGCGCTGTATCGCGATGGCAGCAAACTCAGCCAGCCGCTCAACGTCAAGTCCGACTCGGCAGGTGACACTGATGAAGACGACCCCGATGCGATCAATGACGCCCTTGGTGAAGTCGAAGACGACCTCGTCGAACTTGCCGTTGTTGCAGACGATGAAGATGACGATTCGCCGCAACTCGTCGAGCGAATCGTCGAGCGGATCATCGAACGGCCGATGCGCCGGCGCCTGCCCGAAACACGCCGCAGCATCACACATCGCTTCAACGTGGCCGGGCACGAGGGCTACCTCACGGTCGGGCTCTATGAAGACGGCTCGCCGGGCGAACTGTTCATTACCATGAGCAAAGAGGGCTCGACCATCGGCGGGCTTATGGACTCGCTCGGCACAGCCATCAGCGTCGCGCTGCAGTACGGCGTGCCGATGGACTCGCTCGTGAAGAAGTTCGCCCACCAGCGCTTCGAGCCCAACGGCATGACGACCAACCGCGACATCCCCTTCGCCAAGTCGCTTGTGGATTACATCTTCCGATGGCTCGGCATGGAGTTCATCCCCGGTTATCGCGAAGAGCATGCGCCCAAGCGACGGCCATCGCAAAAGCAGTCGAACGCAGGTGAAACGCAACAACAGCAACAACGAGCCGGGACGCCCCGCATCGTCGTGAAAGATGATGATGCGCCTCAAGCCGTTCCATCGAGCGATCGCGGCGTCACACGTCAGCCGAGCCCGTCGACAACGAGAACAACCAACGCGCACGGGTCGCATGTCGATGTCGAACGGCA
>CAZVXI010000111.1:0-10660 GCA_964631295.1 uncultured Isosphaeraceae bacterium | reverse complement strand
CATCAATGCCGTGCAAATGTGCGAAGCAACTGGCAAGGCAGTCGCGCAGCATGTCGCGCGTGTTCCAACTGACGATGCTGATGGACAGGTCTGTCATGACATTGCAGCCTGGAAGCCGCGTGTACTGAGTGTCGGCGGCGTCGACATGCGCACCGCGCGCACACGGAGGACGATCGTCCCGCGGACTGATGACATTGAGGCAATCATGGCAAGCAGGAGATACCAGATCATTTCGATCTGCCCGAAATACGAGACACCCCAGAACACCGCGGAATGCGTGAGCAGGCAACAACCGAGGGCCCAGGGCACAATGCATCGTTCGCGCTGAGGCCGCAACTTCCCGCAGATGCTGCCGATTGTGCGGAAGCCTGTTGCGATCATCAGGACGAACAGCAGCAGCCCGATGAATCCGCCGTGCACACCTTCGAGAACGTACTGATTGGTCATATCGCCGTTGGCATATCCCCACCAGTGTTCGATATTGCGCGTTCCTGCCACGAACCACTCATCAATATGCGCGACAAACTCGTCGAACAGCCTGAATCGGTAATAGCTTGTCGATCCTGACACGAAACTCACGCGCGCCAGCAGATGCCAGATCGGCTGAATCATGGCAAGTTGCAGGCCGATGAGCGCGAGTGCTGCCAGCCACTTGAACCACGCAACATACAGGCGAGCGACAAACAGGCACATTGCCAGCAGCGCGACAGCAAGGCCGCCGATCGGTGTGCTCGATGCACAAAGAACTATCACCGCGATTGCGCATACGAGGCCGACTGATGCAAGGTGCCAGTCGCTCCGTTTACGGGCGAGCAGCATGAGCATCAGCGGGACGCTTGTCGCCCAGAAGCATCCTGCGAGAATCGGATGCGAGAACGCGCCCTGGCAGCGCAGTGTTCCCTGCCTGACAGTTGTGTATTCCGGCACGCCGCCGAAGATCGAGAAGAAGTTCCGCCCGGTGGCGCGCTCGATCATGAACGCGCATGCGACCGGAACTGCCAGTAGTGCCATGGATCGCGCGACGGTCGCTATGTCGCGCGCGTCTCGCACGAGCACGCGGAACAGCACATACATTCCCACGCCGTCAAACACGTGGCCGAGGCGATTGATCAACGCTTCGCTGCTCATCGCGTGCAGCGTGAAGATGATGCTTGAGACACACACCCATGGAACGACGATGCCGTCGATCGGCTTCCATCGCAGCGTGCCCAGTTCGCGCCGGATCAACAGGCGAACCCATCCCGCCACGACAAGAATCCGGATGAAGTGGAAGTCGAGTCCGGCGAGCACGACCCGCTGCGACACAGGCACGAAGCATGCCATGATCAGCAGCGGCACAATCGCATAACGCCGCGGCAGTTGCAGCACCGCGGCGGCAAGCAGCAGTGCGGCTGCCAGTCCGATCGGATGGACCGTCGTCTGGTTGTGCCAGTCTCGAAGACCGAGTTCCGCAATGGTCATGGCGGTTCCTGCTCAGGAACCATCGACCCGTTGCGCGTTATCAGATGACTTATGCGGGCGAGAGTGCTGGTGGTACGCTCGGCGGGGCCGGAATGCTTGCGGGCTCCGCCGCGGGCCGAACGCGGACGACAAGCGCAGTTGTTGCCGGCGTCAGCGAGCCGACCATCGCCAGCGCGAGGAACCAGATCATGTCGATCTGTCCGAAGTAGGAAACCGCCATGAACGCCACGCAGTGCACGACAAGCGTCACACCAAGCGCCCACGAGGCGAACCGCAGCCGACGGATGCGTTCAGAGCGCCTGCGAATCAAGCCGACACTCCAGAATGCGATAAGGATCATGGCGATGAACAACATCAGTCCGAGCAGGCCGCTCGTGACGCCTTGCATCACGTAGTGATTGGTGATGTCGCCGTTCGCGTAGCCCCACCAGTGCAGGACATTGTCCGTCCCGGCGAGCCACCACTCACCAAAGTGCCGGATGAACTCATCGAACAGTTTGAACCGGTAGTAACTTGTCGATCCGGGCACGAGGCTCATGCGCGAGATGAGATGCCAGACCGGCGCGATCATGGCCAGTTGCAGGGCAATGAGTGCTGGCACTGCCGCCACGCGAATCCAGGGCATGAGCGCCCGGCCGAAGAACAGCACACACCCGCCGACCATGACCATGCCCGCGATGATCGGCGTGCTCGATGTGCATGTGATAATCACAATCCCGCAACACACCACGCCTGCGTATGCAAGTGTGCGGTCGAACTTGCCGCGCGGCCAGAGTGAGAGGATCAACGGGCACAATGCCGCCCAGAAGCACCCGGCCAGAATCGGATGCGAGAACGCCCCCTGGCATCGCAGTTTGCCCTGGCGAATCGTTGTAAACTCAGGCACCCCGCCGAAGATCGAGAACACGTTCCGGCCGGTGCTCTTCTCAAGAAGGAATGCTGCGGCAATGGGAATGCTGATGCACGCAGCCGCCCGGGCGATGGTGGTCACATCTGCCCAGTCGCGCACGATCATCCGGAACAGGAAGTACATTCCCAGCGCATCGTAAAGGAACCCAAGCCGGTTCACGACTGCAGCCAGTGTCCCCTGCCCGACAGCGTGCACAATCGAACTGCACACGGCCCACAGAACCACGAATCCGTCCACCCGTTTGAAGCGAAAGCCGGCCAACTCCCCGCGCAGCAGCACACGTGCCCATCCGACAAGCACGATGATGCGCAGGAAGTGAAAATCCAGCGTGGCCGGACTGATGCGCTGCGCTGATGGGATAAAACACACCAGCATGAGCATGACAGGTACGACCCAGCGCCGGCGGACACTCACCACCGCAGTGCATAGTGCAATCAAAGCCGCCAGCCCCAGCGGGTGCAGCAGTGTGTTGTTGTACCAGTCTCGTGTGAACAGTTCCATTTGCATCGTGGAACCTCCAGTGTTTACGCGGCCGCGTGAAGATGCGCCCGTCGATCAAAGTTGTCTGCGGCAAGCGCTGCAACGCAGTCGAACATCTGCCCGACGCGAGCCTGCGCCTGTGGAACTGTCCTCGCAAGATCCTCCGCGAGTTGCCATCTGCGCTGCCATGCGTCCATGATCCCCGCGACGATCGTGTGCGGATCCGATGTGCGCGGGTCGAACACGGTGTCGGCACACCCGATCGTCTCGAAGACGCCTGCGGTCTTGTCGCTGTATGCGATTGCGCACGTTGGCACCCCGCTTGAGAGCGCTGCGATGCATGAGTGCATGCGCGTACCGACAAAGAAATCGAAGCTGCTGATCGTGGTCTTGGCGTTCACGGATGAGCTCGGACCGGGTTCAATCATCGTGCGCGCCTGCTCTGCCTGAGTCAGCGCCTCGAGCAGCGCGCCAGCCGCGCGAACATCTGATTCAGCAGCATTGCCGTCCGCAATCACATGCGGCACCAGATGAACCGTGACGGATGAATCTGTAAGCAATGTGCGCACAATCTGCTTCATCAGCGCGCCATAGCAGTGTCTGATGCCGTACCGCTTCGCAAGCACATCGCGCGGAACGCTCCACAACAGTCCACTGATGTTGATGCCGATGCGCGTTCTCGCCTGTGCGTGCCCACCATTCGGATCTGCTGGCAGACAAAATGCAATATCCGGGCAGATCCCGACACTGTTGCGGCCAAAGGAACGAGCGATGTCAGCACTCGTTTCATCGCGCGCCCAGACATATTCTGATCCTGCAAGAATATCGCGCACGTCATCATGCACATGCGATGCAAACGGCCCGAATGTCTGCGGCATCAACACGAGCGGCGTCCCTTGAGCGAAGACCGCGCGCTTTGGCTGCGTGATATATTGATAACGCCAGTCGCCATACAACGTCGTGAAACTGTCGCCGCTGGAGCAATCGACGACAAGATCAGCATCTGCAAAGCACCGTGTGATGATCCCCGCTGAACTGCCGAGCCCTGCCGATTGCAAAAGCGATTCCATCCGCAGATTGCCTGGCTTCCAGGGATTGCGCGAAATCGAACAGCCGAGTTCCTCGAACACGACAGCATGCTCCCCCCACGGCTGTTGCACGTGGATGTGCTCCGTGCGCCGGCCCGGCCAACCGGAGAGTATCGTCAACTCGGCGCGCGGCAGGCGCGCACGCAACTCACAGAGAGTCGTCATCCCGAGGGCCTGCAGGCCGAGATTCCCCGTATCAAGCTGCGCATTCACGATGCAGATGCGAACAGAGCCGTCATCAACGATGCGTGGTGGCATGGCTGTGTCAGTCGTGGACAGGTGCATGTGAGCGTGGCCCCTTGAACTTGCGGAGTCGTGATGGATGACGCCGGGTGTCCGGTCGGTACTGCGCAAGATCCACCGCGGCGCGCAGTCCGTATCGCCCGAGTCTGCGAAATGTGCCGATGATCGAGCGAGCTTTGTCACTCAGTGAAAGCCCAAGCCACGTGCGCAGCAATGCGAAGTCCCCATAGTGTGGGATTGGAACTCGCGCGATGCGCATGGCCAGCACTCGCCCCCACACAGACGCGCGCGCCCGCGCCAACTCCGGCTGCGAGCGCGAGAGCAGTCCTGCGTCACGCGATGTGACAACCAGGTAGCCCGATTCGACTGCCGCCTGCACGATCTCCCTGCCGCGCTGCGTGCGCGTGATGATCAGCGAGCGGCCCGCATCCTCGCCGTCTGGTTCGTGATGCCAGGCGTCTCCGACAGCGACGTCCGCGAACTCACCGACATGATCCGGACAGATTCTGCACCGCCATGGTCGGTGTTTCTCCAGCGCACCCCATGATTGCTCGTAGGTCAGTGTTCGTTCGCGCTCGATACCTTGCGCATCCGCGAAGCGCACGCTCCACAACCCGGGCCAGCCGTTTCCGCGATAGCGCAGCGATCGCACCTGTGCAGGTTCATCCACGCCAACACTGCCGAGCAGTTCGATCGTCCCGCGCGTTGTCGGCGTGCCGGCACAGAAGAAGCCGATCGTCAAACCGAGGTTCCGGTCGAGATCCGGGTTGAAACGCCGGGCTTTCTGCGCGCCAGCCACATCGCATGGCTTGCCGATGAACACGCACGGTCCGGGCGCATCGGCAATCTGTTGCAGTCCATCGCACGGGCTTGCAGGTGCATAGCGCGAACCGCTGCGCTCATGCAGCGATTGTGCATCGCGGCTCATCACGGTCATGTTCTGCCACGGCCTGTTTTCGTTCGCAGCCGTGTGCAGCACGCCACAATAATCAAGGTGGTCCAACGCAAATTGCGCGATTGCCGTTGCCGCACCCCCGCTGGATCCACCATGACGAACCGCAGCATCGCCGGCATATCCCTCAAACACATCAATCACCGGCCCCCACGCGTCACGCAGCGATGGCGTCACATCATCGTGTGTCAGTTCCGGACGCTGCAGCGCCACGCCCGGGCACAGCGCGCTGAGTCCGCCGGGGACATCATCCCATGTACGCACCGGCATCGGCCGCCGACCATGATCAGTTACATCAACCATTGTCAGCGCATCGGGCGCCATCGCTGCGCATGCACCACAGCCAGCACACAGTTGCCGCTCGACAGCATCACGGATTGTCAGCACTGGCAGTTGCATGTGTATTCGTCAGGCAGCACGCGCTCGCAGGTTCATCTGAGCCATCGTCAGGTATCGGAACGCGCCGATCGTGAATGTGTTGAACAGTCGCCCTTTCCAGCCCGGCTCCACGAGTGGCTCGATCGAGTCGACCGTATAGCCGCATTCGCGGAAGAGTTGCTGAAAAGAAGATGGCGTGAACCATCGCAGGTGTGTCCGATCCATGATGCCACGATCGCGAACCGCCCACTCGCCACGCATTGCCATGCGCACAACTGAGTGATGTGATACATTGGGCGAGCTTGCAAACACGACTGCTCCGTCGCGCAACAGAGGTCGCAAACGGGTCAGAACCGCCTGCGGATCGAGCAGGTGTTCGAGCACCTCGCTCAGAAGGAACACGTCAAAGAATCGCTCTGGCCAGGGAAGCGGCACATCATGCACGTCGCCACAGATCACCTGGCTCAGATGCTGCCGGGCCACTGCTGCTGCATCTGCGTGCAGTTCAATGCCGCAGTATTCGCTGCACTTTCCAAGCGCGATCGCCTTCGCGCCTGTGTCGCCATGCCCGCAGCCGATCTCGAGAATGCGAGCATTCGGATTGGCTGGCAGTGCGTTGATGATGTCGACGCGCGCTCCGCTGAAGTACGAATCCGGTTTGTCGTGGTACATGTCTGTCAAAGCTGTTTGCTGTTCATTCATCGGTCAACCTCCACACCTATGCAGCACGGCGCGTCGCTACATTACTGTCGTATCGATATCGCGTTGCGACCTGCCAGGGAGCGTCATGCCGCGCCTGACGCGTGCGTCCACCACACAACGACTTGCGCGCCAGGCGCCATTGCTGTCGCCACATCGCGAGGGGCGAACGCGAGATGGGAACAATACACGTGGGCAGCGGCAGGAATGCGCGCCACTTTGTCTGCATCGCGCGGTACGCACCACGAAAATGCTTATCAAGCGAGAGAAGCGGTGTGCTGTTATGAATAACCGGTGCATCGATTACATACACGCTTCGCTGTGCGCGCATCGCCTGCTGCGAGATGTCTGTCCCATACAGGTGAAAGCCCGGCAGAGACACATCAAAGCGCAGCCGGCTCTCGACGCGGAGGATGAGCACGAGTTCATCAAGTGAAGCAGCGCGGAGTGGCACTGTCGTATCCTTGCCACGCACTTCGCGCCCGAGCCCGTTGCTCCATGATCTTCCCAGCGTGTTACCCTCAATATCTACCCCGACGACACCAGCCACCGCCCACGCGGGATCGATGTGGGATATGTTGCGAAGTGTCGAGAGCACGTTGTCAACCCAGCCCGCTGGCAGATAGACATCCTGATGCACGAATGCGATGATGTCTGCATCCAGCGAATCGATCGCCTTGTTGTACGCAAGGCCGGCACACGCGCACTGCCGCTCGCAATGCAACGGAACCTGCTGTTCCCGCAGGCAGGGCGATGCTGCGAGATTCTGTTGCAACACGTGCTCATTGTTAACGGCCGCGGCGATCGCCAACCGTGGAGAAGTCTGTCGGAATGTCATGTCACGCTGCCTTTCTCTGTATCGACGATGCAATGCGGTGTGGCCAACTGCGCAGCCCATACAACCGACCGGGCGTTGCTGGGCACATTTGCACCGTCCGCGCGACATCCTCCAGCAGTGCCTGCCATTGCTGTGTTGTCGTGATGCCGTTGCGCAGCGCCGTCAACGGCAGCGCATCGATCATGCTGGCATCATCGCGCAGGGCTGTGTGCGGCGAGCGCGGGTCGTCCATGTGATCGGCGACAATTAGTGGCATCGGCCAGCCATGCACCCATCGCTGCCAGGCGGTGGCTCGGCACCAGTCTGCGAACGACTCACCATCTCGAAGGAGCCGATAGCCATCAACACAGGCACGGTTCATAACATAACAGCCGCCGCCAACCCACGCATTACGCATGACCAGCATGCCGCCACGTACCTCGATTTTGTGCGATGCAAGGCGCGCATCAAAGTCTGCTGCCGGGAATGTCCACGCGCTGAGAACACCCGCTCGTGGGATGGCAGCGTGTGCTGCGCGCAGTTGCTGTGCCCAGTTGTGCTCAACGAGTATGTCATCATCCACCTTGCCCATAAGCGGCGCGGTGCTGTTCTGCCACAGCCAGTTCGTCGGCTCCGAGAGTGGCGCATTAGCGTTATTGCAATGCACCTGTGCAAGACGTGGATGCTGTATGTATTCTTGTATGGTGTGCCAGGTCGAATCGTCGCCACCATTGTGCCAGACCCACACTCGCATCGATGCATCGCAGGATTCCAGCAGAGCCGGCAACGACAACCGCGTGTAATGCGGCCGCGTGCTTGTGATCATCAGGATGTCAATCGGTGTCGTCGACATCAGTTTATGCCGCCTTGCGCCGCGCGGACCTGGGAACAAGCGGCTGCTCGAAGGTGAGTGTGGATGGGATCGTGCCGGTATCTGCAACGTCAAAGTACAACCCGGCAAGGCGAGCCGCTTGTGTTGTCGCATCGAACTCACGCTCGACATGCGCGCGGCCTGTATCCGTTATCGCGCGCCAGCGGCCGCGCGCGTCGAGCGCTCGGCCGAGTGTATGAACAAGCGACTCATGATTGGCTTGCTCAGCAAGGAAGCCGCGCTCGCCGTCTGCGATCACATGCGGGATATCGCAGTGCGTTGAACTGACAATCGGAAGCCCGGCAGCGAGCATATCGAGCAATACGATCGGCGCGCCGCCTTCCGTGTCGCCTGTCGTCGCTGTGATACTCGGGTGAAGAAACAGGTGATGGTGAGCTGCCTCTTCGAGAAGTACCTGATGTGATTGGAATCCGAGGCGTCGCGTGCATGCGTCCATGCGCGTCTCGGCAAGTGTGCGCTCGATACGCGTACGCTCAGCAACGCTCGCGGGCGCATCGGTGGCATCGCCGATGAGTGTCAGGCGCAGATCGAGCTCGCGCTGCTCGCGAAGCGCCGCCAGAGCGCGAATGGCACCGGGAATGTTCTTTTTTTCGCGGAATGATGAAGCCATCAGGATGCGAAGCGTGGATGTGCCATCCCACGACACCGGGGCGTATGCGATCTGTTCCGTACACACACCAAGATGATGCACGGCGATCCTGCGTGGATCGCACCCGAGCTGTTCGATGCACGATGCCATGTGCGGCCCCTCACAGAGCACAAGGTCGACAGATTCAAACAACTGCTGGTACGCTGGCAACCAGCCGTCGCGCGGGAGTTGGTGTACATCGATTCCGTAGAATGTGGCAACGTGCGGTAGTGGCATTGCGCTGCACACTTTCTGTGTCCCGCATGCGATGTGACCGAAGTGACTGTGTACAACCATCGGCTGCGCTGCGGTGATTGCGCGCGCGAGCAGTGGCTTTCGATCATTGCCGCGCCGAATGTGTTGCGCGCGATCGAGAAGACGCCGTATCAATGATCGATCCGCAGCCGAATGCAACCGCGACCGCTCGAATGGAAATCGATCAAGATCTCGCACTGAATCGCAGAGTACATGGCTTGTGACCGTGTCGGGTAAGCGTGTGATCTGGTGATACAGCCACGATTGCGTCAATGGCATCCACGAGCCGGGCATGACGTGGAGCACAGTGGGCTTCGGTGATGCATCGCTGATGTGTTGGGAAGATGTGTTCACAGAGATCTCACAGTGTGTGCGGAGGGGTGCGGTGTCGGGCGGGCGATCTGCGCCAGCTCGCCAAGCAGGTTTCGGCGGAGCATCAGAAGGACGCTGGTATATGTCACACTGCCGACTGCGATGGACCACGCCATCTGCTCGGCTGGCGCGTGGTCGTGCGTGAGTGTTCGCGTCATGAGAACACACACAGCCATGAGTGAAGCTGCGACGATCGGGCCGCTCATCTGCTCGAGTTGCTCTCGCATGTGCAGGCCGATGAGTCGTGGCAGAAGCGAGCCATTGATGACGATGAACGCGAGTGCGGTGATTGCAACATACGCGATGGCAACTCCTTTCGCGCCGGCAATCGGCGCGACAATCGAGAACGCAACGCCACACACGACCGCGAGCGCTGCGTTGAACAGCAGGCTCATGTCAGGCCGATGTTGCGCGAGCATTGCTGCACCCGACGGGCTCAGCAGCCCCTTGGCAAGCCCCACGAACGCAAGGATTGCAACGAGCGGCGCTGCGTCGGACCAGCCATCGCCGTACAGCACCGCCACTGCCGGCCCGGCTGTTATCGCCAGACCTACCGACAGCGGCATCACGGCGATCGACAACCACCGAATGAACACGAGGTACGCACGCTTGAGTGCATCCACATTCCCGGTGCGGGCGAGCGCAGGCAGCGTGACACGCGTGACGACCTGGTTGATGCGCCGGTGTGGTACGGCCGCCAGTTCATACGCGATGCGGTAGATCCCGAGCACCTCAGGGCCGAGTACGCGACCGATCACAATGTAATCGATGTGCCCGATCATGAACAGCATCAGCCGCTCGGCCGATTGCAAGCCTCCGAATGCGACAAACGATCGCAGCGACCGAAGACGACACACCAGTTGTGGCGTCCAGTTGCGCGAACCAGCGATGACGAAGCCTGCAGCCTGCACCGCAGTCATCACCAGATGACCCGCGACAAGCGAGACTGCGCCGAACTCGCGCATTGCAAGCGTGATTGCCGCGACAGCGCCGCAGATGATGCCGATGACTTCCACGCTGCCGACCGCGCCGAAGCGCAGTTCTCGCTGAAGCACAACGCGGTACATGCTTCCAAGCGGGAGGATGATGAATGCCGGTGCAACGAGCCGCACGAGCGGTGTCAGCCGCGGATCTTCGAAAAACCATGCGATGGCAGGTGCGGCAACGAACATCAGCATCGTCATCACGCAGCCGAGCGCAGCCGTCAGCCAGTACATCGTCGCAAGCTGCTCATTACTTGTGTCACTGCGGCGCGTGATGACCGCGTTGCCGAGCCCCAGATCCAGCAGCGTGCTGACCAGCCCGACTGCGACAAGCACCATTGCCATCAGGCCGAAATCTGTTGCGTCCAGCAGGCGCGCGAGGATGGCCAGTTGCGCGAGGCGCAGCGCGATCCCGCCGGTCGTTGAAGCGCCAGCAAAGAGCAGCGCGTGAGCTGTGCGTCGTTTCAAGTGCATGGTGTTCTTGTCACGCTGCCCTGCGAGC
>CAZVXI010000110.1:7392-10705 GCA_964631295.1 uncultured Isosphaeraceae bacterium | reverse complement strand
GAGCCCGGCGTCGTTTGCGCGCATCAACTTGGCGGCATCGGCAGCGGCGCATGCGCGAGTTCGCCGCATTCCGGGCACCGCTCGTTGAACTCAAGCCCGGTCAGGTCGTACCCGCAGTGGCCGCACTTGTTCTGCCGCTCGCGCAGTTTGTGGCGGAGGTAGCGGCGTCGCACGTACGCGAGGGTGGCAAAGCGGCAGATTCGCACCGCGCCGATCCCCACAACGGACATCACGATCCAGAGCAGCACCATATTGGTGACCCAGCCGCGCCTTTTCGAGAATCGCACTGGCTCACCGCCTCGCTCCAGATCAATCGGCATGCCCGCATCACGCCAGTATGATTCGAGCAGATCGATGATCGCGCGTTCCATCGGTTTATCGTTATCAAGCACCACGTTTACACGGGGTAGCGCCTCACCGATCACGCCAACCTCCACCTTCGGCGGGGGCAGCACAATCGATGTTGGCTCAGGCAGTCCTGCAGCTCGCAGCGCGAAATCCGCCTTGAACTCGCAGACGAGCCGGCCGGATCGACTTGGCCGCGCGTCAGGATCTTCGCTCAACTCAGCGATGAACCCATCCTGAGCCGTGCTCAGCACATATCCGTTGAGCGTATGCATCTGATGCGCACGTTCGTATATGTGATCAAGCAGCCATGTCATCGGAGCTATCAGCACCAGCGCAAGCACCGGCATGAAGTCAATCGCAGTGTGCCACCGGCTGCGTCGCGATGATGCAGAGTGGTAACGAATGTCAGCAAGCTTGTTGCGAATCGAGGAGATCATCGGCATTGGCAATCGACGCGTCCGCTTCGTTGGATTATACAGCCACGTCATCAGGCGAATGCGGTTTGGTTGCAACCCTACGAAGCCGACCGTTCGCTCGAGCTTCTCCCGAGCAGTTCACGGAGAGCGTCGCCGGGCGACTCCTGTTTGAGCAGATGTTCGCCCACGAGCACGATGTGGATCCCGTGCTGGGCAAGCCTGGCGATATCTTCGCGCGTGCGGATACCTGATTCGCTGACAATCACGTTGCGGTCGACGCCGTCTTCCTCCAGCACGTCGAGCAGGCGAATGGTGTGCGAGACATCGGTCGTCATTGCGCGGAGGTCTCTGTTGTTGATGCCCAGCAGTGAGTAGCCACGATGCGGAAAGCCGATGTGACGCCGGACACGCAGCAGGTTTTCAACATCGTGGACTTCGATCAGCGCCGTCATGCCCAGTTCGCGTGCGAGGATCATCATGTCCAGCATGTCGGCCTCGTTGAGCACCTCAGCGATAAGAAGGATCGCATCAGCCCCGGCAGCGCGGCTCTCCCAGACCTGATACTGGTCGACAATGAAGTCTTTTCGCAGCACCGGCAGGCCCACAGTTCCACGAATCTGCTGGATATAGCCCAGATGCCCCCCAAAGTGCTGTTCATCTGTCAGGCAAGAGATCGCGGCGGCGCCGGCAAGTTCGTATTCTCTTGCAATGGCCACCGGATCAAAATCGCTGCGGATCAGCCCGGCCGACGGACTGGACTTCTTCACCTCGGCGATGATGCGCGGCTGGTACTCGCGCTTGTCGACCACAGCCTGGAAGAAGTTCCGCGGGCGGTCGATCTCGGTGACGCGCTGCTTGAGCACGTCGATCGGTGTCGTCGCCATCGCTTTGGCGACTTCCACTCGCTTGCGTGCCAGGATGGTTTCAAGACCAGTCGATGTCATGCGGCTTGCAGTGTTCGGGTTCGTGTCGGCAATCGTGCTGGGCGTCAGCCCGGCCGTCGTGTCGGCGTCGGATGGGCCGATCACCTCGCGAATGAGTGTTATAGCGATGCAGGAAGGGATCGACCATCAGACCGCTGGCGATCAAGTTCCGGTTGATGATGAACCAGGCTCAGCAAACCCCGGCATTCGTGAGGCCGAATCGTCTGCGGCGCAACCGGTCGACCCGCTGGCGAGGCTGCGTTCGCCGGTCAACTGGGGGTTGTTCGCTGTTGCGGTGGCCGGGCTGTACACACTCTGGCGACTCGGCTGGCTGAAACTTGCCGACCACGCGAATCGCCCGCAGTTCTTCGAGCCTGCCATCGGCGTTGTCGCGTTCTTCGGTGCCATGCTTGCCGCGATGATTGGTGTTCGGCTCGGCTGGTACGCCTTCGCCCCCGAAACACAGACAACGGCGGAATGGACGTCGCGGCAATCATCGTTGATTCACCTGTGCGCCTATGGCATGCAGTTGGCGGCGCTCATGCCGATCCTCATTCTGTTGTACCGCGTCGAAGCTCGGCGTGGCAGAACATTCCGCCGCCCGACGATGCTGGTTGCTGCGATTGCCGGCGCTGCGGCGATGCTCGTCGCCTGGCCATGCGCACACATAGCCGGGCAGTTGGCCGCGATCATCATCGAGACAACCTCGCGCGCCGCCACGCCAACGATCGTACACGAGACCTTGCAGGAGCTTGCTGTCGCTGAGCAGGACATCTGGCTGTGGGTTCGGCGGCTGACGGTTGTGCTGCTGGTGCCCTTCATTGAAGAAGTCATGTATCGCGGAATCGCGCAGGAGTCATTGCGACGGCTCGGGTTCGGCCCATGGCTGGCAATCATCAGTACGAGCACGCTGTTCGCGATCATGCATGCATCAGCCGTCGTCGAGAATGGGCAGCACGCGCTCGTCGCGCTGTTCGTGCTGTCGCTGTTCTTCGGCTGGCTGTATGAACGAACGGGCAGACTCGCTGCACCGGTTGCGCTGCACATTGTGTTCAACGGCGGGAACCTGCTGCTTGCGATGATGGCAAGCAGTGCGCCCGCCTCCTGAAGCGCGCGCGATGCGATCCACTGCGATTGCGCGAACTCAGCAGCGGCGGAAGCGATGGCCGGCGCCGACCCGCGGCCGGGCCTGAAGAAGTAGACCAGCCGCGGCTCGTACGATGTATGTACGTCGCAACACTGCGGGGATGCGCTGCGCATGTGTTGATGGAACACGCCAACTCGATTGAAGGCGCGGCTCATGCAGAGGTTTCCACCGTGCATGTGACCAAATCGGCCACCTGGTCTCTGATCCGTAACTCGCTGTTGGACAATGAGTTGCAGGCGATGCAGGCACTTTCTTTCTTTCTTTCCTGGTTGACAGATCGCCCATCATCGCGCGGAATATGGCTGCACAGGGAAGGTATCCGCAGCAACTTCAGGGAGCGGACCATGCGAAGATGTGCACTGGGGCTGAGGGCTGTAGCGACTCTTGTTGTTGCCATGTCGATTGTGCCACAAGTGGCGCATGGGCAGCAGTTGGATGACTCGCTGTTCCTGGACAGCTATCCCGAGCTTCGCTGGCGC
>CAZVXI010000110.1:0-7382 GCA_964631295.1 uncultured Isosphaeraceae bacterium | reverse complement strand
GATGACAGAAGCATTCGTTCGATTGACTCACGATCGACGGGATGCACGGGAGCGTGCGCGACGAGCGTGGCATGTCTGGAAGGGCGTCGATCCAGATCGCTGGGATGCAGCGGCGGGACATGACCAGCGCGAGGAGGCGCTCAGGCGTTGGCGTACATTAGGCATTCACGACGCACTGACATTTGCCTTTGAAGTCGCTGGTCGAGATCTTGGTGACCCTGCGGCGCTTGCACGACAGGCATGGTTGCGCATGAACTACCTTGTGCCCGATGATCTGATTCCTCCCGAGAAGCGATGGCTCAGGGACCGTATTGCATCGGAGGAACACGGGTTGGCGCGTTTGATGAGTGTTCTGGATCCGTCGGATGCGCAAGCGCATGCGATCCGACTGGCACACGAGCAGTTCATTCAGGTGTATTCGCTGTTCTGCTCTGAGATGTACAACAACCTTGCTGAGCATCGAGATAGGTTGCAGCAGCAATTGGCAACGAGTGAGTTGATGACTGGCGGCGACGATCCGACGCTGTCCTTGCGCGACCGGATGCGGCTTGAGGCGTTCATGCGCTCGGATAACAAAGTGCCCCTGTCGGCGTACAGCGGTGAGTTGCTGGCGACCTTATTGCGCACCTTCGTTGACATGGAGGCTGCTGCAAATGCGGCGATGGAGGATGGATATGCGCAGTTTGTTGCCAAGATCGGTGCTCTGCTGACTGATGCACAGGCAGAAAGGATGCAGGCGGCTGCGACCGCATATGACATTGGCCGGATGATCGCTGCGCAAGGGATAGATGCAAACTCGACTATTCGGTTTGCGTCTGTCCGAATCGATGCACGATTCCTTCTCGACCCCGCCATTCCTGAGTACGAAGGTGTCGCGCCAGAGGTAGAGCGGCTGCGCGTTGCCATTGCTGACAACATGACTCGTGCCCAGCGCGATGAGCTTGCCACTCTTATCGATCAATACGAGGCAAGGTGGCGTCAATCAAATCAAGCGTTATTGAATGGGTTGCCACCGAGTGATCGGGTCGTGGAGTTGTATCTCGATCTGTTCGACCGAGAGGGAGCGCGTACGCATGAGGCGTATCGCCGGTACAGCGTGCAGAGTCTTGGCGAGACAATTGCCATGCAACGCGATATCGACGCGGTGCTGGTTGAGGCGGAGCTTCCGGGCGTGGCCGATTTGTGGAACGATGTTTGTCATCGAGGTATACACAGGAACCTCTATTCTCGATGGCCCTCTATTGATGTTGCTGATGACTTGGAACGCGCTGCGGCGCCGGTTGACCATGAAGCCGACGTCAAACATGCCCTGCATGTGTTGAGCAATCAGTATGCGAATGAACGCACACGACTGGAGCGTCGCCTGATCGATGCTTCGCGGGCGGTGATCAATGTGTTGCTGATGGAGGAGACTACATCCCGGCAGAGGATCGCCGCCTTCGAGCGCTATGCAGACGAGATTCGGTCTGTGGGTGATCGCTGTGATTGGTACTTGTGGCAGGCCGGACTCATCCAGGGACATACATAATGTTTATTGTTGCGCACTGGCGAGACCCAACAGCGTCCGTCGGGTCTGTTCTGCGCGAGAGCATACGAACAGGAGATGATTTACGAAGCGCCAGCGATACAGCATCTTGGCCATGGCAACTGTCGGCGTGGTTGCTGCGATGACCAGCACCGCACCTTCGAGTGCCGCAACAGTTGCAGAGGAGGCGTCAGCATACCCTTCACCGGAATGCTATCTCTATGAAGTGGAGTTCGTCTGGTGTGTCGGAACCACGAAGTACTCAGAGATCCGCTGGGTACACGCGGGTTGCTGGGAGAACTTCCTCGTCGGGCTCAGTCAGGAGTGCGCCGGCGCGCATAGTGTCCGGTGGGTTGCACTCGATATTCGTTCGAGCTGCGGTGATTCAGAGTTGCCGGGCGGGGACGGTGTCTGGGCCCGTCATCTTGGCGATCCGGAACGACTCGATTGCGAGGAGGCGGAGCTTGACTGCGACTGCTTCGATGAGATCCAGGCGGTGGCTTATCCATGCGGCCTCAAGAGCGGGCCGCTTTGCGACTGACTCGTGGTTTTCCTCGTTGAACTACCTCTGAGAACACGCCAACTCGATTGAAAGCGCGGCTTTTGCAGACTTCATTCACCGTGCATGTGACCAAATCGGCCACCTGATCGCAGATCCGTAACTCGCTGTTGGACAATGAGTTGCAGGCGATTCAGGCACTTTCTTTCTTTCTTTCTTTCTTTCTTTCCTGGTTGACAGATCGCCCATCATCGCGCGGAATATGGCTGAACACGGAAGGTATCCGCAGCAACTTCAGGGAGCGGACCATGCGAGTGTCCAAAGCCATGATGGGGCAGGGAGTCGTCGTGGTCATTCTTGCGCTCGTTGGCGTGGCTGACGCTCAGACCGCCGACATTCGCGATGAGTATTCCGAACTACGCTGGCAAACATCCGCGCCTGACTTGGTCTTTGAGGAGGCCCTTCGGTTGATGGGTGTGCCGAAAGGCATAGCGTACGAGCGTGCGTGTATGGCTTGGAGAGAGTGGCGCGGCCTTGATCCCGCCATTGAGCAGGAACCGGACGACGTTGCGCAGCACGAACGTTGGCAACGGCAATGGGCAGAGTCTGATCCGATTGATTTGCTCGAGTTCCTCTTTGCGAGCATGCCCGATCTGCTGGATGGTGATCCGCGAGCGTTGGCTGAGTCGGCGTGGTTGCGGATTCACCGCCTCCTGCCGCCCCATGCGATACCAACGAGTGCCAAGGTCATTCTCGCCGAGCATGAGAAGGGAGCGCTCAACGGCTGTGCGAGGTTTATCGCGGTCCTGAAGCCGTCGCCTGAGCAGCGGCACGCAATCGAGCTTGCCCACAATCGGTTTCTTGCTGTGCATGCTCTTTACGTGAATGAGCTGTTTGCTGAGTTCGTCGACCGGCGAAAAGAATGTGAACGCGTGATTCGTGATGATCCGCTTTGTCGCGAACACGACCGTGAAATGCCGACGGCGCGGCGCGACCGCCTCCGACTTCGTGCCTTCCGACAAGTCACAGGCGATCGTCATATGATTTCGCCAACGGTCTACAGCGGCGAGTCCCTTCGGAAGTTGCTCAAGGCGTATGCGGCGTTGAGAGTTGCTGTTGAGCAATCTGCATCAGCCGGTTTCCAGACGTTCGTCGCTGAAGTAGTGGCCATATTGACTGATGAGCAACAGGTCCGGCTTCTGGCGGCTTCGCAGGCGTACGAAATTGGGTGCCTCGTTGCCGAGGAACGCACGCTCGGTTTCTCGGCCGATGGCCTCGTCGCGTCGCACATCGATGTTCGTCTGCTTTGCGATTCGTCGATTCCGGTCGCCTCAGCACTGCCGCCCGGTGTTGAAAATGTCAGGGCGGCGATGAGCGACACGCTGGCGGCGCTGCCCGATGCGCGGGCGGAGATCGACACATTGTTGAATGAGTACGAAGCGATGTGGCTGGCGCGGCATGCGGAACTGGATGCAGTCAGGAGTCGTGCTGGCGACACCCTCTTCCAGATCTACTCTGAGTTGGTGCAGCCTAAGCCGATGGACCGCATCACACGAACGATTCGGTGTGAGCAGTCTCGTGTCGCTCTTGTAGAGACATTGCGTTTCCAGGCGCGAGTAGCGGAACTTCTCGCGAGGCACTCGCACGGTGACGCAGACAAGTGGCAGCAAGCCACAAACCGACTGATCTACCGCCACATGGATACAGTGTGGCCGCCCACAGACGCGCGCGCAGAAATTGAACAAGCGATCCTCGCGATCAAGCACGACGCCAATATCGGCGAAGACTCAGACACACTCAGTGGGTTGAATGAACTGCTCTCCGAGTACACGGCTGAGCGTACGTCACTTGCTCAGCGGGTGCGGCAGGCGCTGCTGGTCTGGAGTCAGGTATTGTGTGATGACAGCCCGCCAGATGTCGTGTTCCAGGCGCGGCAGCGATTCCAGTCACTTCTCGCGCACGCAGTGCGTCGTCGTGATTGGTATCGCGCCCAAATCGCGCTGCTGCGTCTGAATTCCAATATACCGCCAGATGAGGAAGCGACCAATGTTGAACGAAACGACCATGCTTCTCTTTGCGAGTGCGTCAATCGGAATGAAGCCACCCGTATTTTCAGGTTGCCAGTGCTACAAGCTAACAACACGAGTTGACTGTCGATACGCCATGCGATGGTGTGAGCGACCTGCCAGGTGAGGGCGAGTGCGTGTGGATGGCGATCACCGGCGAGGTCCTGAACAAGTCTTGCTCGTTGGTCGAGATAAGCTGCAGTTGCTTCGTTGAGACCAACGGATCATTCGACTGCACGACAATCACCGCCGAGGCATTTTGTGGACCAGAGGAAGCACCATCAGGGTGCCCATGTGATGACTGATGCCAGCGTGTTGGCATCCCACGACATCCGCGACATTCTGCTATCCTGTCGCCGATGCGAATGCCGCTGCCGATGTCCGCCGGTCTTGTTGGTTTGATTGCGATCAGCCTCTCTGGCTGCGCCCGGCCGTTTTACGACCCTGCCCGGGCCACCCGGCCGTATCCCGATGCGCTGCACACCACCAACGTGGTTAACATGCACGTACTGATTGAGGGCGACCACATCGTGATCGTCAACTCAACTGCGACCTCGTACAGCGATTTCGATCTGTGGATCAACCAGCGATACGTGCATCGGATCGACTCGCTGCGTTCCGGTGAGACGCTCCGCGTACCGATGGGCGTGTTCCACGATGAGCGTGGCGATGCGGTGCGATCCGGCGGGTTCCTGCGGACGGTCGAGGCGACGGCGATTCGGCTTGTGGAGATCCAGACCGGACCGGACCAACCGCTGATCGGGCTTATCACGATTCCCGAAGGCCAGGATGAGGACCGGCGGTGAGGCACTTGCGTTACCCGGCCGATCGGTGCATGCTGGTTACATGAGTCACACAACACCATCGGCAGGCGGAGGTGCTCGCAGCAGCGGTGCAGCGTTTGATCCTGCGTCGATCACCCGGCCGGACGAATCTCTGCGCACCTACTACGTGCTCGTCGCGCTGCTCACGATTGTTGGCTTCCCGTTCGTGATCATTCCGCTGCTGTGCAAGTACCACACGCTGCATTACAGGTTTGATGATGATGGCGTGTCGATGTCTTGGGGTCTGCTGTTTAAGCGAGAGATTCAACTCACCTATCGCCGAATTCAAGATATCCATGTCACGCGTAACTTGTTTCACCGTTGGCTCGGGCTGGCATCGGTTGCGGTGCAGACGGCTTCTGGCTCCGCGGGTGCGGAGATGACGATCGAAGGCATCCGCAACCCCGAACGCCTGCGCGATTACCTGTACTCGCAGATGCGCGGCGCAAAGGGGGAGGATGATGCCTCGACTGAATCACCGGGTGACGAAACCGCCGACGATGAAGCGATCGCACTCCTGCGCGAGATTCGTGATGGCCTGCGCGCGATGACTGCCGAGCGCGCCGGTGGGTCAACCAAGGGCTCCGGAGGTGATGCATGAACGAGCAGCCGCTTGATCAACGGGGCCGTGTCGAGGCAGCCTCACGCTGGATGTATCGCGGCATCTGGTCAGCTCTCGTGCGATGGTTTCGCGTGCCGCACGATCCGCCGGACCTGCCCGTCAGCCGTGATGAGAACACGCTCACCTTCCAGCCGGACGACGGTTTCCTCACCTATCTGAAGCTGTGGTTCTGGATCGTCGCGATCGTGCTGGACCTCGCAATCCTCGTCGGCTGGATCATCATCATGGTTCTTGAATGGTGGGTCGGGCTGCTGCTTGTGCCGGTCGCGTTGTTCCTTGCGATCGTTCCGGATGTGATTGCATACATCGGCGTGCACTTGCGTTTCGATACGACGTGGTACGTGATGACCGATCGCGCAGTTCGCATCCGCCGGGATGTGTGGGCGATCCACGAGACGACCATCACCTACGACAATGTTCAGAACGTGAAACTCACGCAGGGGCCCGTGCAGCGCATGTGCGGGATCGCGAGCGTGCTGATCGAAACGGCCGGTGCAGGCGGCGTGTCACAGCAGGGGCAGCGCGTGAGCAATCAGGGATTGATCGAAGGCATCGCCAACGCGGAGGAAGTCCGAGACAGGATCATGAGCCGTGCTCGACTCTCGCGAACGTCCGGCCTCGGCGACGACGGGGCGATGCACATGCCGCAGGGGCCAGGCTCGCGATGGACGCCTGCGCATCTGGCGATGCTCCGCGAGATTCGCGACCTTGTACGGGCATGAGTTGACCGCGCACTGCGTTGCGTCACGGCCCGCGCTCGTGGGAATGGACTGGGCCTTGGCGGTGGTCGAAGCGCATGAGAAACGCCCGCATATCAATGCGCGGGCGCTTCGGGTGGTTGCTGAAATGTTGTGACAATGGCAGCGATCAGTTGATCGCGATCTTGCGAGGACGCGCGTTGGCTGCCTGCGGAATACGGACGGTCAGCACGCCATCGACAAGTTCAGCCGATGCATCCGCATCCGCGCCGATGCCCGGCAGTGTGATGCTGCGCTGGAACGAGCCGTACCGGCGTTCGCGGCGGTAGAACTTCTCGTTGGTGGTTTCTTCCTCTTCGCAGCGCTCTGCCTTGATGGTCAGGACGCCATCATGCACCTGCACATCGACTTCGTCCTTCTTGAAGCCGGGCAGCGAGGCACGGACAATCACCTGGTTCTCATGCTCAGAGATGTCCAGCGCAAGATTGCCATCCTCTTCAAGCGGCTTGATCTCGAAGTTGAAGAACGGGTCGTTCTGGAACAGGTCCATCAGGCCGGTGAGCGGCGAACGGGCGGTGTTCGGGGAGCGTCGGGCGATGAGTGTCATTGGTTGGTCTCCTTTCGATTCGATGTCGATGCAAATGATTCAGTCAGTGTGCGCGGCTGCGACCGCACATGAAGAAATGCACGGCGCGTGCCAGCGTGAGCATGCGATTTTTGCCTGCTGAGGCTGCCATAGGGCGTCAGGGCGGCAATCGGGACGCGGCGCTGCTGTCACCTTGGCAGTTCACTCCGGAAGTGAGGGGATTCCGCTGGTCGCCTCAATCGAACGGCGGCATATGCCGATAATGTCTGGCATGTACGCAGACGCTACAGCCCTGCTCCATATCGAAGTGCCGGTGATCGTCCAGATCGGCGAGCGCGAGATGCTGCTGCGCGAGGTGCTCCACCTGCGACCCGGGTCGATCATCGAACTGTCGAAGGAGACGGACGAGCCGCTTGAACTGCTCGTCAACGATAAGGTGATTGGCAGCGGCCAGGCGGTGAAGGTGGGGGAGAATTTCGGGATTCAGATCAACTCGATCGGTACCGCAAGCGAGACGCTGCACGCGATGGCCGGCCGCGATCAACCGCCACCGGCCCCACCA
>CAZVXI010000109.1:0-10836 GCA_964631295.1 uncultured Isosphaeraceae bacterium | reverse complement strand
TTCCCCGCGTGCCTCTGCCTCACCGAGCCCGGGCCTGGCATCATCTGCGATCTGCCGCCTCGCGCGGTCCAGCGCTGCCTCAATCTGCCCGAGGTGGCAGGGCTTGGTCAGGAAGTCCGTCACACCATGCCTGATCGCCCGCTGAGCGGATTTCAAATCGCCGACACCGGTCAGCACGATCACCGGCACATCGCACCCGCGTTGCCGAATCTTCCCGAGGAACGTCAGCCCGTCCATCACGGGCAGGTTCAGATCGAGCAGAATCACGTCGGGCGGGTCTTCGGAGATCAACGCGAGCGCTTCACGAGCCGTCGTCACGCCGCGCACCTCGCACCCGAGGTCGCCGATGATCTCGATCAGCACCTGCTGATAGCGCTGTTCATCCTCGATGACCAGCACCCGGAGCGTCTCGCGAAGCACATGTGCAAGTCCATCATGCGCAGGCATCGAGGGCCATCCTCTCCCGCGTCATCACCGGCAGTTCGAGTGTGAAGATGCTCCCGCATCCCGGGCCGTCGCTCACCGCATGCAGACGACCGCCATGCCGTTCCGCGATCGCATGGCTCACCGACAATCCAAGGCCTGTTCCCGTCAGTCCGCGCTGCGGCTTGTCAGTGAAGAACGGGTCGAACGCGTGGCGCATCGCAACAGTCGTCATCCCGCAGCCGTTGTCGCGCACGCGCACCAATACTCCGTCTGTTTCCTGCTTGATCGAGACATCCACCCTGCCGCCGCCCGGCTCACATGCTTCCAGAGCGTTGGTCATCAGATTGATGAGTACCTGGACAAGTTGTGATTCATCACCGACAACGCGCGCATCGGCACATGCCTGCTCGATCGCCAGTGAGAGACTGCGCTCCTGCGCGACTGCGAGCCCGCCCACGAGCGTGGCTGCTCGCCGCACAACATCAGCCACGCGCAGCGGCTGCTGCTCGCCGGCGCGCGGCCGCGCAAGTTCGAGCAGTTCAGTGGTGATATCGCGGCATCGAAACGCTTCATCACAAATTGTCTGCAAAACGTCGCTCACGCGTTGCCGCATGGCGTCATCATCAGTTGGCACTTCACTGGCCGAGCGCATGCGCTTCAGCGTGGACTCCGCGTACCCGGTAATGATGCCAAGCGGGTTGTTGATTTCGTGCGCCACCCCTGCCGCGAGATGCCCGACGCTCGCGAGCTGTTCAGAGCGTATCAACTGCCGTGACTTGATCTCAATCTGCTGCTGCATCGAGCTGTGCAACCGATCGAGTTCGCCGCTCATCTGATTGAAGCGAACTGCAAGTTGCCGAAACTCCCGCGCGCCGCGCACAGGGACCGGGTCGGCGAAGTCGCCGCGCGCCCGCTGCTCGACACCGCGCGCCAGCGAGCGCATCGGCCGTGCCACCCAGCGATGCTGCACAAATCCGAGCACAAGGCCAGTCAGAAGCGTGGCTGCAAAGATGATCGCCATTGTTCGAATGGTCCATGCAAGTTGGTCGGCTGCCTCGTGGCGATTCTCAACAATGGCCGTGCGCGCATCCCCCGCGAGGTGCGCCACGTCGTTGAGCATGGCATTGACATCTGTCGCTACCAGTCGTGGATCGCCCGTGGAAATCTGCTCGTCGATGCGCGCGACGCGTTCGATGATCGGCGCAAGTTCCGGCTCGGTGTCGCCGCGCGCGGAGAACGCTTCGACTTCGCGAGTGATCGACGCAATGTGCCGCGCCAGCGCGTGCTGGTTGGACAGATCGTTGCTGACGAGCGTGCGGATCGCGGCCGTATCGTGGCCGATCTGATAGAGCGATCGCAACTGGTCATGCCGATGACTGGCCGTATCGAAGTGCCCGCTCATGGAGCGCAGCCCGATGATCGCCGCCCCGCCCAGTGCCGCGGTGCAGGCCATCCAGATGATCACAGTCCACGCCAGCCGTGTGCTCAGACTCATGGCAATCGCCTCCACTCAAAAGTGATCTTGAGGATACTGATCCGCACGGACCTGTGCAGTTTTTGCCCACGTTTGCATTCGACCGCCGCGTGAGTCTAAAAGAACCGCTCGCAACTCTGAAAATGGGGAGCTCTCACATGGCACACACCCGCACGATCGCTGCACTTCTGGCCCTCTTGTCGCTCAGCCCGGCAGTGACCGCACAGGACATGAGTGAGTCTGGCTCGATCGATGATGACCGGCAGACGAAACAGGCGGAAAACGACACGTCGCGAACATCGATCGACGATGATCGGCGGGCCATCAGCATGGCAGAGCCCGTCGTTGTTACTGCGACACGAACCGAGAAGCGACTCATCGATGCGCCCGCATTCGCGAATGTCGTGTTGTCCGACGAGATCGATGATCGCATGTATCGAACCGTGCCGGATATCCTGCGCGACATCCCGGGCATCATGGTTCAAAAGACAGGCCACGGTCAGGGTTCACCTTACATTCGCGGCTTCACCGGATTTCGCACGCTGATGCTCATCGATGGCATCCGGCTCAACAACTCAGTCTTTCGCGATGGCCCGAACCAGTATTGGAACACAGTTGACCCCTACTCGATTGACCGGCTGGAAGTCATCAAGGGGCCGAGTTCGGTGCTGTACGGCTCCGATGGCATTGGCGGGACGGTCAACGTCATCACCAAGGGCCCCAACAGTTACGGCGAAGGCTGGAACTACGGCGGTCGCGCATATGGCCGCCTGTCATCTGCGGAACGATCCCAGGTGGTGCGCGGCGAACTGAGCGTCTCGCTCGATGACACCCTCGGATTCTACGGAGGAGGGACCTTCAAGCAGTTCGGCGATCTCGAATCAGGCGCAGGCCGGCAACCCCTCACCGGCTACGACGAACTCGATGGCGACTTCAAGTTCGAATACTTCCTCAATGACGACACGCGACTGGTCGTCGCCCATCAGCGTGTTGACCTGGACGACGCATGGCGGACGCACCGCACCATCTTCGGGCAGAGCTTTGCAGGCACGACAGTCGGCAGCGAACTGCGCCGCGTGCTCGATCAGAGCCGCGACCTGACCTACGCGCAGTTGCACGCAACGAACCTGGGCTCCTTCATTGATGCAGCAAGCGTCAGCGTGTCGTATCACCAGCAGGTGGAGGACCGCGACCGCGTTCGGAGCGATGGCCGCCGCGACCTGCAGGGGTTCGATGTCGACACGATCGGCCTGTGGACACAGTTCGAGAAGCAGACCTCCATCGGCCACTGGACCGCAGGCGTGGAATACTACCGCGACAGCGTCGATTCCTTCCGCAGAGACTTCAATGCCGACGGCACGCTCAACACGATTCATGTGCAAGGCCCGATTGCCGACGATGCGACATACGACCTGCTTGGCGTGTTCATTCAGAACGACATCCCGATCGGCGAGTCGCTCGACCTGATTCTCGGTGCCCGCTACACGTACACGCGCGCCCAGTCCGATCGCGTGGAAGATCCAGCAACGGGTCTGCCTTTCTCCATCGACGAGGACAATGATTCACTGGTGGGAAGCGCCCGCTTCGTGTACCGAATCGATGAGGATGACCACTGGCATCTGTTTGGAGGCGTCTCGCAGGGGTTCCGGGCGCCCAACCTCTCGGATCTGACCCGATTCGATACCGCCCGCACCAATGAGATCGAAACGCCCTCGCCTGGCCTCGCGCCTGAGCAGTTCATCGCTTACGAGTTCGGCGTGAAGACACAGCACGAAAACCTCTTTGCCCAGGTTGGCTACTTTTACACCGACATCGACGACATGATCATTCGTCAGCCGACGGGTGTGATGATCGGGCCTGACAATGAAGTCACCAAACGCAACAGCGGCTCGGGCTACATCCACGGCGTGGAAGTGCAGGGCAACTGGCGGTTCCACCCCAACTTCACGGCATTCGGATCGGTTGCGTGGCAGGAGGGCGAGGTCGACACCTTCCCGACGCCTGCCCCGACACTCGTCCGCGAGCCGATCGACCGGATGATGCCGCTGACCGGACAGGTTGGCCTGCGATGGAACGCGCCTGACCGCGACTGGTGGGTGGAGGGCGTGCTGACGATGGCAGCGACGCAGGACAAACTCTCCACGCGAGATGCGGCTGACACCTCGCGAATCCCGCCCGGGGGGACACCCGGATACGCCGTCTTCTCGCTCCGCAGCGGATATCGCTTCAGCAGTCACTTCGCCATCACCGCCGCCATCGAGAATCTCACAGACGAGAACTACCGCGTTCACGGCTCGGGTGTGAACGAACCGGGCATCAACCTCGTCCTCGGTGGGGAGGTTTCGTTCTGATGAGCCCGAAGCGGCACGCGATTTGACAGCGTTTTGCCGATTGGACGGCACAATCGGCCGATAGGCGGCATAATCACCCCTTGACGGACCGCATGCAGTGCGGGACGATGTTCGTTTCGTTCATCTCGCGGCTTGGGATCAAGGCTGAGCCTTCCCCGGACCGTTGTTTCATGTCGCCCAACAGCGACGCAGCACCACTGGAGAACCGGACCCATGGCTGTTCGATCTGGAGCCGGCACCGGCGTCATCGTCTCACTGGTCGTATTCATCTTTGCCACGATCTTCGGCATCGTGTTTACGATCGTCTTCTACTCCCAGGCCACCAAGGCTCAGGAGGCTCAGGCCAACGCCGAAGATTCACTTGAGGTCTATGTCCTGCCTTCCCAGCGCAATGCCGACCAGTTCAAGACCATTGAGCAGGCCGCCAAGACCAATAATCGCCAGTCCGTCGCCCAATACCTCAACACGCGCTATGAGCAGTTGATGGGCAAGGTGGACGGCAACCCCAAAGCAACGATGGACGCCGTCACGCAGCGGGCTGAATCACTCGGTGCCGGCAACGCGTCGATTCTCAACACGCTCGAATCGCTCCGCAGGCAACTGCGAAGCAAGGAAAGCGAACTGCAGGATCGCAACGACCTGCTCCAGACACGCGACGATGAGATCGACGAACTGCAGGCGCGTGTCAACCAGATGCGTCAGAACCACGCTGATGAGATTCGATCTCTCCAGAGCCAGATCGGTGACTATTCCAGCGAAGCAGAACGCTACCGAGATGATGTCGCCCGCACCGTCAGCGCCATCGAGGCGACGGTCACCCGGCAGGAGCAGCAGTACGAAGCAGAGATCGACGCGCTCCAGGGCCGCAACGACCAGTTGAATCAGGATGTCGTGCTCATGCGGCAGCGCATTGATGAACTCCAGGAAATCATCAACCGAAGTCGGCAGGCATCAGTCGATCCGTCGCTGCTGGTTGACGGCACGGTCGTCGATACCCTCGGCTCGACAGACATTTACATCGACCTCGGCCGCGTTGATCGCATCGTCATGGGCATGACCTTTGAGATATTCGACTCTGCCGACTCGATTCGTGTTGACCCGAACACAGGCGAACTGCCCCGAGGCAAAGCCAGCGCGCAGGTTGTCAATGTTGGGGAAGAAACCGCCCGCGCGAGGATCACCAGAGCGGTGCCCGGCCGCCCGGTCGTCCGTACTGATGTCATCGCAAACGCTGTGTACGACCGCAACTATGAATACAAGTTTCTCGTGCATGGCAAGTTCGATGTGGACGGTGACGGCCGCCCGAGCGAAGCAGAAGCCGACTTCGTCCGCGCCCAGATCATTGAGTGGGGTGGCACCGTCGTCACAGGTGACGATTTGCCCGGCGACCTCGACTTCCTCGTGCTGGGTGTCAAGCCCCCGCGACCAATCAACCCGCCCGCCAACGCTTCTGTGAACGTCCTCAATGAGTTCGTCCGCAAGCGTGAAGCGCACGATCTTTATGAGTCGATGTTCCGCCAGGCGCGCGAAGCACAGATTCCGGTGCTCAACAGCAATCGGTTCTTCATCCTCATCGGAAAGACCGACCGCTGAGCCAAAAGCACATGCTGTGATGATTCACGAAGCCCATCCACATGCGTTGTGGGTGGGTTTTTCGTTGCCCATCAAGTCGCCGCGGCGCAGCGATCCATGCGATCAGCCGCACACGCATCGCCGATGCGACGGTTGCCAACCATCAACTGCCGAGCAAGGCGACCCGTTCCCCCGTATTGCGCTCGAAACTGATGCCGCGATCAGGACCAAATCGCTCGAGGCCCTCCTGACGGAGGCGCGGCGCACGATGATGTTCATACGCATCGAACACTTCGCGCGATGCAAACCGGTCGCGCACCTCGACGATGTGCGCATCATCCGGTGAATCGATGCAGGTGATCTCGCCACTGCGCGCCCCTGCATCAATCACGTCCTGCACGTGGCCATCACGCAACCATGCAACGAAGTCTTCAGCGGCCGTCTGATCAGGCAGTGTGGCTCGCACCGTGTACACGAACATGCATGCTCCTTGCAGAAAGAAAGCCCACGACAGCAACCGCCGGCTCTCAGAAAATCACAGAATGCTGCTGCGATCGATCACTTGATCGGCGCGAGACGGATGTTGCGGAAGTGAATCGCCGCCCCTTCGGATTGCAGGCAGATCGTGCCGGGTGTTTCCTTGACATCCCATGCGTGGTTGAGCTTCTCACCATTCACATACAGTGTGATCTCGCCGCCATCGACGACAATCTCGTACTCGTTCCACTCGCCGAGCGGCTTCTCAGCGCCGTCGTGTCTCTTCTTCGTGTTGCGGCCGCGCGTGCGCGAGTCGACGGTTTTCATCGGAAACTCGCCGATGTTCCAGAAGTCGCCTGCGTTGCCGCTGTGGAGTTGCGCTTCCACGCTGCGTGGCCAGACTTTATCTTCTTCGATCTTGCGAAGCAGCACGCCGCTGTTGCCCGCACCCTTCGCAGGATCAAACCGCCACTGCAGCTTCAGGACATAGTTCGTGTAAGTGTCATTTGACTGGATGTAGCCGATCGGCTGGCCCTTGCAGACCAGCACGCCATTGTCGGCCACGAACGTGTCATCGCCCGCTGCATCATTCACGAAGAACGTGTTCCAGCCATCGGTGTCGCGTCCGTTGAAGAGTTTCATTTCACCCGGCATTGGCATGGTGAGGTCGCGCACCTTGATGTTGCGGAACCAGACCTTGTCGCCATGATCCTGAAAGCAGATGTGGCCCTTGCCCTGCAGGCCGAAGCCGTCGTAGCCGCTGAACTTGCTGTTTGCAATGTCCTGCTTCCACGTGTCGGAAGTGATTGAATACTCAAGGACCTTCTCGCCGTTGAGGAAGTGTTTGACATGGCCATCGCGCACGAGAATGCGCGCCGTGTTGTATTCGCCAGGCGGGTTGAGCTTTTTGGCCGCAGAGGCGCCGTAGATGTCGTAGTTCGAGCCGGTCGCGTGGACGTGATCAGGGCCATAGTTCCAGCTTGGCCCGGCATCATCAACGATCTGAAACTCCGGGCCGGTCTGCCAGGGGTAGCTGTGCTGCTCACTGACGTGATACATCACGCCGCTGTTGGCATTGGGTGAACACTTGTAGTCGAACGCGAGTTCGAAATCGGTGTACTGCTGCCTCGTGATGATGTCGCCCCCGCCGCCAACCACCTGGATGGCATTGTCGTCGATCTCCCACCCGGCGGTCGGGTAGCTGGTCGCCCGATACTTGCGAAAGTGCTCGGTCGAGTCGCCATCGAACAGCAACTCCCACCCGGCCGCTTTCTCCGCAGCAGTGAGCGTATTGAGATTCGGATCGCTGGCCTTCGTACTCGTGGCAGGACGTGTCTGGGCGGCAGCGAACTGCGCAGGTGCCATCAACGCCGCCATGCCGACTGCTGCTGTTGCGGTGATCGCCCATCGTCCGCTCGAACCAGCGATGCTGCCCGAACCTGTCAGCCGGGCGAGCCAGCTCATGTTGTTCACTGCCTTTGCGATACGCACGATCATCTCGAACCTCCATCGTTCTTGCATCATCTCGAAGTGTTGAATCAACCGGCAACCCCTGCCTCCGGCCCGCCCGAGCCGCCCACACCTTGCATGCACATGGTACACAGTTCCAGAGGCAAGCAGCCGGGGGATGTGCCGCGATGGCAGGACGCAAGGCTGGATGCAGATATGAATGGATCCGCAGCAGCGACTGGCCCGCAATACCCCAACGGGACGGCCAGTGGACTGCCCGGCCGAGTTCGATACTCGTCGAGGAGAATCGAGTTCCAGCACGTTGCATCAAACTCGGCCAAGACGCCGGCCGGCCGGGATCACAACAGCGACGGCGATTGTCGACCATCAGCGACCGCCTGCTTCGCCGCAGTCCACTCGCGAGGCCGATGGCGCGCCGCTGAGTCGTGCCAGCGCCCTGAGTAGCGGCAGACCGCGGCTGAGTATTGGGAGAACGCCGCTGAGTAGCGATAGACGGGGGCTGATCTCCCGCCTGTTCCGCACCTGTCACCGCGCAAGCCGAGCTCTCTCGGCAGAGGCCGATGGGGCGTCGTCGAACGGGGATCGGGTAGCGAGATCCCGATAGAACCGCTTTTCATGGTCCGAGAACGCGGTTTCAGGCGCACTCTGACGATGGCGCCGCCGATTGTCGATTTAGAAATAGTGTGATATTATTTCTAAACGACGAGTCAGCCATGCCCACCGCCAAAGACAAGATCATCACCCGCATCCGCCGCTGGGGCCACGGAGCCGCCTTCACGCCGAAGGACTTCCTGGACCTCGCCTCCCGCGGCACCGTGGACATGACGCTGGCGGCCCTGCTTGCTGGCGGGACCATCCGCCGATTGGCCCGAGGGCTGTACGACTATCCGCGGTATAGCGAACTACTCGAGCAGATGACCGCGCCTGACCTCGACGCGGTGGCGCAGGCGATCGCACGACGCTATCGCTGGACCATCATCCCCGACGGTCCGACGGCGGCGAACCTCCTCGGTCTCTCGACGCAGGTGCCGGCGAAGGCCGCGTACATCTCCGACGGTCCGACGAAGACGATCGCCATCGGCAAGCGGAAGATCCACTTCAAGAACGCTCGGCCAAAGGAGACGGGCGTGGCGTCCGTGCGCGCGGGCGGCGTGATCCAAGCGATTCGGCACCTCGGGCAGCGGGATGTCGACAAGGCCGTGATTCAGAAGCTGCGGATGATCCTCAGCGCAAAGGACAAGCGCGAGCTCGTGCGCGACGCGCGCCAGTCGGCCGACTGGATCTATGCCGCCGCGCGCGCGATCGCGGAAGGGGATTCCTGATGGACACCGTCGCACGCATGTCCGCTGCCGATCGGGCCGAGCTATTTCAAAACACCGCCGCCCAGATCGACTTGGAAGACGCCCTCGTCGAGAAGGACTTCTGGGTGTGCTGGACGCTCGGGCATCTCTTCGACATTGAGAGTGTCCGCGACCTGCTCATGTTCAAGGGCGGCACGGCGTTGTCCAAGGTGTTCAAGCTGATCGATCGCTTCTCCGAGGACATCGACCTCGTGATCGACTACGAACCGCTGGGATTCTCGGGTGATCGCGATCCGCGCGAAGACATGTCCCGAACGCGTCGCGAGAAGCTGCTTGAAGAGATGATGACGAGCTGCCGGGCGTACATCGCCGGCCCGTTTCTCGAGTTGCTGCAGGATCGGTGCAGTGCGATCCTGGGCCCGTCGGATGACTGGTCCGTCGTGCTGAGCACCAGTGATCCGAACACGGTCGAGTTCGTCTATCCGCTGGCAGGGTTGGATCGCGTGACCTACGTGCGTCCCCGCATCCTCCTCGAGCTCGGCACTCATGCTGAGTTTATCCCCAGCGACCGGTACACGATCACGCCGTTCGCCGCCGAGCAGTTTCCGAGGCTGTTCGAGCAGGTGTCGGCGCCGGTCAACGCCATCAAGGCCGAGCGGACATTCTGGGAGAAGGCGACCATCCTGCACGCTGAGCATCACCGTCCGCCTGAAAAGCCGCTTCCCGGGAATCACGCCCGTCACTACTACGACATGGCAGTGCTCTCACAATCCTCGATGTGCGATGACGCCGTGAACGATCTCGACCTGCTCCGGCGCGTCGTCGATCACAAGACGAAGTTCTACTACTCGGGCTGGGCACGGTACGACTTGGCCGTGCCGGGAACGCTCGCGCTCATGCCGACGGAGGCCCGGATTCCCGAGCTGCGCCGCGACTACAGTGCGATGTCGGTGATGATGTTCGGAGATCCGCCGCCGCTGGAGGAGATCCTGGCTGAGTTGGCGGATCTGGAAGCCCGGATCAACCGAGCCGGCGGCAGATGACGATCGACGACCACATGTATGAGATCAGCACCAGTTCTTCTTACACCCCAGGGACCATTCGAGCGTGAGGAAAAAGCCGTGACCAAGGCCAAGACGCGACGGAAAACCCAAGCCAGAGCGCATTCGCCGAGCGAGGTGTGGAGCAAGCTGACTTGGGACGATCTGGACGAGTGGGCGGGCGCACGCACCGTCGCGCGTGGACGATCGTACCAACGGAACGGACGCGTCAATCAGCTCTCCATCTCAGAGCGCGGCACGCTGCTTGCGTGGGTCTGCGGGGGCGATCGCTATGCGTGTCGCGTTGATCTCGACACGACGAAGCGCAAACGTTCCGATCGGATCACTTCGGAGTGCTCCTGCCCCGTCGGGCTTGCATGCAAGCACGCGGTGGCGGTCATCGTCGAGTATCTCGAAGCGGTGCAAGCCGGCACTCCGGTGGCTGACGCATCGGACGACGATTCCCGGCTCGCATTGATCGAGGGTCGACTTCACGAGATCGATGACGACGACTGGGTGGACGCGCCGCGCTCAAGAGTTCGGAAGCCGCGAAAGCAGACGAAGAGAATCAGCGACGACGACATCCGATCGCACCTTGCAGCGAAGTCCGCCGACGAGCTCGTGGAGCTCGTTCTTCGCGTGTGCGACCGCGATCCGGAAGCTCGCAAGAGTCTCGCTGATGAATGCGCACTTGCGAGCGGGCGGTTCGACGATCTGCTCTCCGA
>CAZVXI010000108.1:0-10935 GCA_964631295.1 uncultured Isosphaeraceae bacterium | reverse complement strand
GTTCTTCGTGAATGGCGATGATCCACTGCCTGCATCCGATACCGAACCGCCACACCCCGGCTGGAACTGGATCGAAATCGAAACGCCGTTGACCATGCGCCAGCCGATCGCATGGTCTGTCGCGGCGGGCGAGGCCGCGTATGGCATCCCGCCATGGCAGGAACTCGATCCAGGGCCGCCGCCCGGCCGGCCCGACCCCGAGGATCCGTTCTCCCGCGTGATCCGCGGCTTCATCGTCGGTTGGGTCGTCAACGAGCAGTGCGAAGAACTCTCCGGCGACTTCCTCATTGCCGACGCCATGGTCCTCAACGAAGCGGAGGATACCGCGTGGGGCTACAACGCGTATCACCTGAAGAACATCGCAACACTTGCGCCAGGCGAACCAACTGGCACGCCCAACATTCTTGACCTTGGTGATCTCTCCGAGTTCCCCGCTGCGTTCAATCGGCTCGGCGCATCGTTCCTTACGTGGAACACGCCGGCATACTCCCAGCCCGGCATTGCCGCCATCTCGCAAAGCGATCTGACACTCCAGGTGGTGTCGGCCGACTTCTCTGGCGACTCGACCGGTCCTGTGACCACACGGGCCCAGTTCGTTGTCTGGAACCAGAACGAGACCAAGTTCTCCAATATGCGCAAGTGCATCACGTGCTGGGATGAGGCGATGTTTCTCTCGTATACATCGCCGCTCAACTACTTCCTGGTCGATGTGCTGCAGACCGAAGTCGGCAGATTCCGAGTTGAAGGTAGCGCGAGCGAAGAATGCCCTGGCAGTTCAGATGCCGCGATGTTCGGCGTCCTGGGAACACGTTTGATCATCAATCCGTTCGGGCAGTTCGCGGGCAACGCGGCATTCGGCCACAACCTCTTTGGATCAGGTGAGCGCGATGCCACCATCACAGCGGGATCATGTGAGGTGCTTGACGGCGATGCGAACGGCGATGGCTTTGTGAATCTGGCCGATTTGCTGGCCGTGCTGTCAAACTGGGGCGGAACTGGCCCCGCAGGCGACGCGAATAGTGACGGCTTTGTCAACCTTGGCGACCTGCTCGATGTGCTCTCGAACTGGGGCAACACATCTTGATCTCCACAGCCATATGCTGCATTGATCGTTGATGATCGTGTCGCTTCCAGACCGATAGAAAGGGGATGCATGGTGCAGATGATCTGACAAACCTCGACGATCCTGCGACTTTCCCCTGTGATCCAGTCAAGATACAGGCAATCGCTCGGTTGCCGAAGGTGTTCGTCGTCGGCTGCGCGAAGAGTGGCACGTCGTGGGTACAGCATCTGCTCAACGCGCATCCACACGTTGTGATCGATGGCGAGGGCAGGTTCGCCTGGCGTTTGACACCGCTGCTTCGCCAGTCGATCGCACAGTTCAACCAGCATCTTATGCAGTTTCGCAAGGGTGCTCACACGCAGATCAGCGAGGATGAGCAACATGAGTTGCTTCGATACCTGATCTGCATGAAGCTCCGTACGTACGTGCATCGTTCCTCCACATCCCTTAAAAGACATTTGCATTGTCGGTTACAACCTCCCCAAGCACAGTCCGGCAATCCATGCACGATCATGAAGCTGAGTTCACTGACAGACCATGGAAGATAGCGGTTGGATCAGTCCTGCTCATAGAGCGCGACATGCCAAAGAGTTTCATGCATGTGCGCTACGAGGACGTGCAAGACGATCCATCCCGGCATATCACACGCATGACCACGTTTCTCGATTCTGCCTGAAATTCCGACACGATCAACCGATGTGTTGAGGCAGCGTCATTCATATCGAATCGTGGCGGGTGAGCGCGGGGAGACGCGGATGACTCGTCGCCCTATCACAGGGGTATCACTGGAGATCGGCAGAACCACCTCAGTCCGGGCGAAGCCTGCGATTGCTGTCACCCTGGACTGCCAGTCATGCAGCATTTCTGGCCACTCAGCCAACAAACACGTTGAGCCTTCCTCAGTCTGAAGCAAATGGTCTTCATCAGAAGTCCTTTCGCACAAAGACGAGGCACGCGAAGAACAGAAGCACACCCTCGAAGATTGCAGATGTGCCAAGCACGTACCACATCGATCGAGATTCATAGTCCTCCTGAATGCGTTTACCCACTTCGAGATCACGGCTCTGCGTGGCCCCGGAGACATACTCACCGTCCTCGTTCTGCGTGATGTTGCCATTGAGCAGATCCAGGAACTCAACCTCACCTTCCTTCTTGAGCCAGCGATCGAGCAGGCCGATCGTCTCACTTGTCTTCGGGAGCACTGCCTGAGTTGCTCGGATAGGCCAGTGCCCCGCTTCGATTTTGGCGATTGTGTCCGCGTCGCTGTTGATCGATTGTTCAATGCCGGCGATTTCAGCCTGCAAACTCGCTTGCTGCTGATTGTTTGCTTCGGCGAGTTCGGCCTTCAGGTCCTCGACTCGCGCGGTACGACCCTCATTCGATACGATCATCTGCGTCTTGATCTGATTTACGATCCCCTCAGCCATGTTCAGGCTGAAGAGCATGAACCAGAATAACATCGTCAACAGCATCGCGGTGATCGCCGATCGCGTCAGAACGCCGACCAGCACACTGACGGCGAACAGGAAGCTGTAAAAGAACGTGACGAGTGGAATCGCCGCGAAAATCATCGGGTTCCATTCACCCACGCGTACACCCATGCAAAGGAATATACCAACGCAGAACACGGCAACTTGAAGCACCACGAATAAGAGACTGGTAATGTACTTGTAGAGAAACAGGCGAACCCGGCCGATCGGCTTGGACAGCACCAGATCAATCGATCCGCCCGCGATGAAATCAGGGAACACCGTCGCTGTGGAAATGAGCGCAAGAATGGTCGCGATCCACGCAAGCCACATCCCAACCATGAATGAGCTGAAGATCGCTCGGTAGAGGACAACGTCAATCCCTGTGCCGGCTTTGAGCCATTCGCTCTCGATCGTCCACAGGCCGTAGAACATGAAAACGCCACGATCGTTGAATCCCATACCGCCGTACACGAGTACAACGATGAGCGACAGCGCAAGCGTCACCCAGAAGAGCTTCTTCGAGTTCAACTCGCGATATGCATCGAGCAGCATCGCCTTGAAGACATTCATGCTCCACCTCCTTTGCCCGGTCCGGCACCCACGGCTCTCGTTTCGCCGGTTGTCGGATCTGTCACCGCTCGCATGAACAAGTCTTCCAGCGTCTCGCGTACCGGTGTCAATCGTCGAATCACCCGACCGTCCGAGCGTAAACGATCCAGCACCGGTTGCATCGGCCCGGGGTCGTATCCTGGCAGGATCAGTCGCGTCAGATCCGTGTCATCCGCCTGCGTCGGGTTTGCGGGTACCACAACTGGTTCGCTCCGCATGCCTTGCGACTCCGTCACCCACGCTGGTGCATCACCTTCGATGACACACTCGTATCGCTGGCTCTCACGCGTGAGTTCATCGATCGTTCCCTGCATCGAAACCTGTCCCTGCACCATGATTGCCACGCGATCGCAGACCATTTCGAGTTCGCTCAGGAGGTGGCTGTTCAGAAAGACCGTCCGACCCTGATTCCTGATATCGACCAGCACATCTCGAATGTCACGGCGGCCGACCGGGTCAACGCCATCTGTCGGCTCATCAAGCACAACAATCTGTGGATCGTTCATCAACGCTTGTGCCAGACCAATGCGCTGCTGCATCCCTTTGGAGTACGAACCAATTTTCTTGTCCGCCCAATCTGTCATGCCCACAGTCTTGAGCAGTTGTTCGGACCGCCGCTCCCGATCTGACGCAGAGACACCGGCAAGCGAGGCATAAAAGTGCAGGATCTGCCGCCCAGTCAGATATTGCGGCATTCGATGATGTTCGGGCAGATACCCGACCTGCGCAAGCGTGGGCTTGTGCCCGACCGGTCTTCCCAGCACCGTACCTTCTGCACGACTCGGGCGGACGACCGTCATCATGATCTTCACAAGGGTCGACTTCCCGGCGCCGTTCGGACCGAGCAGCCCGAAGATCTCGCCCGGTGTGACCTGCATGGTGACGCCGCGCAGGGCATGTACCTTGCCTCGATAAACTTTCTCGACGTGATGCAGGTCGATGGCATACGCCTGTCCATTCGTCATCTTGTTGCTAACCATGTTCACCCTTCTTCGATGGCAATGCTCGCGAGGCTCGCTCGCTGAGTTTATTCGAGTTGGTCCGTCGATGCTTTCATCCGGAGATGTCCTGACCGATGATGTGGAAGACATGCCAGTGTTTGGCATCTCCAAGTGCCGTCTGACCATCCAGTTCTGCCTCCTGCAGGTGCAGCACGTTGAAGTCGCTGAATAATGACGCCACATCGTCGTGGCAATGGAAGGTCATGGTGCTGCCATCGGTGTTCCACTCGTCCCGGTCGCCAAACAGCTGACAGGCGATGATCCCATCCGGTTGAAGTGCTGCGCGCAGATGCCCCCACACGATCGGGAATGCCGACGGCGCAACGAACGGAAGGGCATAGCCGGCATGAATCAAATCGAACATGCTCGAACCGAAGCTTATTGACTCGAATGATGCGTGGACGGTGGTGAGTCGATCGGTCAGCCCAAGATGCTCAGCCTTCCGTCGAGTCGACTTGATCGATCCGTCAAAGGCGTCGACGGCCGTCACGTGCCAGCCAGCTTCGAGGAGGGCCATCGTCTCATTTCCTGCCCCACACCCAAGATCAAGCGCGACGCCCGGTTCGCTGAACCACTCCATCGAACGGACCAGCAGTTCACGTGGTTCTCGCCCGGCGGTTGCCTCGACAAATGCCTGCCATGTCTCATTCGTTTGTTCGGGAATGGCGCTGCGTGGCCGATCGGTCTCGCTCATGCGACACAGCGTAGCAGCTATGCTTACAAGTCATGTACAGTGGGCTTCAACAGTTCATCACCGCACTCGAATCGACCGGCCAGTTGCACCGCGTGAGCCGCGAGGTCTCGCCGCTGCTCGAAATCACCGAGATCACAGATCGGCACAGCAAGGCGGAGGCTCGCGTCGTTTCGACATATGCCAGCGCGTTCGACCCCGGACATTGCGATCGCGGCGGAAGGGCTCTGCTGTTCGAGAACGTCGCGGGCAGCGACTTCCCATTGGCGATCAACGTGTTCGGCTCCTATTGCCGGATGGAGATGGCACTTGGCTGCGACGCGACAGGTGGTTTCGAGTCGATCGCCAGTCGAATTGCCTCCCTCGCGAAGCCGCAACCGCCGCGATCCGTTGGCGAGGCCCTCGCGAAGGTGCGCGAGTTCGCGCCGTTGCTCCGGATCGGGCCAAGGCTCAAGCGAAAGGGTCCATGCCAGGAGATTGTCAAGCTCACCGATCGCGGCGAGGTCGACCTGACCCGCCTACCCATCATCAAGTGCTGGCCACTCGATGGAGATCCGCAGGCAGTCGGATACGACATGACCGCTGATCAGGCCGGGACCGGCGGCGGTCAGGGGAGGTACATCACCTTCGCGGGGATGCACACGATCCATGCGGATGACCGCGATGACCCCAAGCCAGCAAGCCATAACGTCGGCATGTATCGTGCTCAACTCATCGACGAGACCCAACTCGCCATGCACTGGCATGTACACCACGACGGCGCTGCGCACTGGCGCAGTTGGAAGAAGCTCGGCAGGCCCATGCCGATCGCGATCGCGCTTGGCGGAGAATCCATTTTACCATACGCCGCCACCGCGCCGCTGCCGCCGGGCATCAGTGAACTGTTGATGGCGGGCTTCCTGAACGGCAAAGGCATCCCGCTTGTGCGATGCAAGACCGTACCGCTTCGCGTGCCCGCGAACAGCGAGATCATCATCGAGGGCTGGGTGTCTACCGAGTGTGGACCGATAGGCTGGCATCCCGATCAGGATGAACCACTCGGCCCGGGCGCGGTGTTCGAGGGGCCATTCGGCGATCACACCGGCTTCTATTCGATGCCAGATCGTTACCCGGTTGTCGACGTGAGCGCGATCACGCATCGCCGCGATGCGGTATACCCGACAACGATTGTTGGCCTGCCGCCGCAGGAGGATTACTATCTCGGCAAGGCCACCGAGCGCATCTTCCTGCCACTCCTGCAGACGTTGATCCACGATATCGAGGACTATCACCTGCCGATGTTCGGCTGTTTCCACAATTGTGCGTTCATCCAGATCAAGAAGGCGTATCCGTTGCAGGCGAGGCGGGTGATGCATTCGGTGTGGGGCGCGGGGCAAATGGCTTGGACGAAGATGATCGTCGTCGTTGATGATGATGTGAACGTGCACGATGAAGCCGCCGTCATGCAAGCGATGATGGAGCGATGTCACTTTGGCCGTGATGTAGAGATCGTCAATGGCCCGCTCGACATTCTCGATCATGCCGCGCCGCGGCTTGGCGCGGGTTGCAAGATCGGGTTCGACGCCACGCGCTGCTGGCAGGGTGAAGAGGTCAACGGCATCGCGCATGACGCGGCAATCAATGTCGATCCTGCAGCGGCTGATCTGCGAGTTGATGGTGCGTGCGCATCTGCACAACCGGAGTGGTCGCGCGGCAGGGCAGGTTTTGTAGCCATCGAAAAACGCGAAGGCGGCGAGGGTGCAGCAATGATCGGACGCGCCTGGGAATCCGGCATGAGCAGTGATTTTATGGTTGTGACGGACGCTGCGGTAGATGTCGGCGACTGGGAGCAGGTGATGTTCCACGTGTGCGCAAACTGCGACCCGGGGCGCGATCTGTATGTCGACTCGGAGCGCGGCCGCATCGCATTCGATGCGACGACGAAGATGATCAGCGACGAGCGCAACGGTCAGCCCGTTCGGAAGTTCCCGCCGATTCTGCGTATAAGGAATGATATTCGTGCTCGTGTGGATGCCAATGCTCGCGAGTTCGGGATCTCCACGTAGGCTCGGAGTTGGGGCAATGAGGCTGTCCAGTCGATCGCGTGAGTGGAATCGCTGTGTGAAACAAGCACGACGTACTGGGCGATCCTTCGCAATGAGACTCGAGAAATAGTCACTCCCGAGCGCTTTCTGCCGGCTGATGAAACTCGCCATGCGTATTCGAATGCTTGCCGGCTGGGACAAAGTTGACCTTCAGATGCGACGCAGGTGCTATCTGCTCGGCGGGACGATCGTGCCTGCACGCATGACCCACCGGGGGCCGGGCGTGGCGAACTCGCAGGCGAGCTCACGCTCATCGGTGCAATCGAGCAGTTGAAGGTCCGCCCGTTTGCCGGGCGCGATTGAACCGCGCGAGTGCTGCACACCAAGCACACATGCTGCATTGTGCGTGGCACATGTGATCGCCTCGTGTGGCGTGAGACCGAGTTTGCGAACCGCCAGAGCGATCGTAAACGGCATCGACGGTGACGGCGCGGAGCCCGGGTTGTAGTTTGTCGCGATCGCCAGTGCGCAACCGGCATCCACAAGCTCACGGCCGTTCGCGTACCGATCATCCACCTGAAAGCCCGAGCAGGGCAGCGCCACGCCGATCGTTGATGAATCAGCGAGCAGTCGGATGTCTTTGTCAGTGGTCGCTTCGAGATGATCGACAGTGACCGCGCCCATCTCGATCGCTCTGCGTGTCATGCCGAGCGAGTTGAACTGATCGGCATGAACGCGCAGCGGGCAGCCAAGCTCGCGAGCACGCTCGAACAGACGCATCGTCTGTTCGACAGACCATGCGCCGTCTTCGCAGTATGCATCGCATGTGATTCCCGGAAATACAGCCACAACCGCAGGAAGTGTCTCATTGATTGTCTGTTCAATGAAGTGTGAGTTCTCCGGATCGATCGCGTGGGCACCGAGAAATGTTGGGATGAGTTCGGCCTCGACATGTTCGTTGGCGGCTGCGATCGCCCGAAGCATCTTCAGTTCGGCCTCAGTGTTCAGTCCGTAGCCGGATTTGACCTCGATCGTTGTCGAACCGAGCGTGATCATGCGCCTGATGCGTTTGATCAGCGGCTCGACAAGCGCATCGTGTGATGCCGAGCGAACCGCCCGCACAGTAGCCATGATGCCGCCGCCGGATTTGAGAATGTCGAGATACGACGCGCCGGCGAGTTTCATGTCGAACTCGTCGAATCGCTCCCCAGCCCAGCAGGTGTGCGTGTGGCAGTCGACAAACGCGGGCATGAGTACGTGCTGCCGGGCATCGATGATCGTGCCTTCAGTGGGTGGTGGCGGCCCGGTGCCGACGGATTCGATTATGCCATTGTGAATCACAACATGGCCGACATCGATGATGCCAGGGTCGCGCATAGCAGCGTCTCGCCTCGGCTCGTCGGATCCGGCAAGCGTCACAATGCGCGCGTTCGTGATGATTGTCGGCGATGGGCTCATTCGTTTGACTCACCCAGCGGTTCGCCACAGTGTTTGCAGAACTTCGCATCGGGCGAGTGGCCCTCTGCGGAGCAGTGCCGGCAGGCGCGGTTTGTCATACGCTCGCGGAGCGGGCGCGTGAGTTCTGCCGTCACGATTCCAGTCGGCACTGCGATGATGCCATAACCGAGGATCATCACGAACGATGCGATGCACTGCCCGAGTACAGTCTGCGGTGCAATGTCGCCGTAGCCCACGGTTGTCATTGTGACGATCGTCCAGTATGCCGCTCGTGGAATGCTGTTGAAGCCATTCTCCGGACCTTCCACGAGATACATGATCGCGCCAACCAGCGGAACGATTGTCGCGATGCCGATGATGAAGACGGCTATCTTGTGGCGGCCGGCGCGCAGGGCGGCCGCGAGTTCGCTCGCCTCGCCGAGGTATCGCGAGAGTTTGAGCACACGAAAGATGCGCAGGATGCGGACGGCCCGAATGACGATCAGCGCCTGCGCGCCCGTGAAGATGAGCCCGAGATAAGTCGGCAGGACAGCCAGCAGATCAATGATGCCGAAGAAGCTGCGAGCGTATCGCAGAGGTTGGTGAACCGTTGCCAGCCGCAGCGCATACTCGATCGTGAAGAGGATCGTGAACATCCACTCGGCGGCGAGCAGCGCGGGGCCGTAGTCGGCCCGGATGCCGGCGACGCTCTCGAGCATGACCACGAGCACACTGGCAATGATCGCGATGATCAACAGAACATCGAAAAGTCTTCCGGCGGAGGTGTCGGCCTCGAAGATAATCTCGTAGGTCCGCTGCCGCCAGTCGGAACGAGGCGGAAATTCGCTCATGGTCTGGGAGTGTAGCGTTCGGGCGGCAAGGTTTGGTTGATTCGACAAGCCATCGGGCCGATGATGCGAGAAAGCGTTGCAACGCCCGAGACTCTGAAAAGAGAGATTTCCATGAAAAGCATGATTGTCATCGGTTGTGTCGTGATGGCCGGCCTGCTGACGCTCCCCGCCGAGCGCGCGGTGGACGACCTGGCCGTACTCACTGAATCAGGTATGGTTGTTGCGCAGCTTGTGCAGATCGACGAGCGCCGGCGAAGGGAGATCGTCAAGCAGGATGATTCGTTCTCTGCGTTTAACAAGCCAGGCCTGGAACTGACCTTCGCGCTCGATCTCCCGGACGGCCAGAAGGTACTGGAGATTGCCCAGCCGGCGCAGATCACTGCTGTTGATGCCCGCGGCAACGACCTGACGAAGATCGAGAAGAGCTTCATGGGCGATCTCGAATACGTCGAAGTGGTGCAATCTTTCAATGAACCCGCGGAAAAGTTCAACCTCAAACTGACGACGGCTGCGCGCGACGCCGCGACCTTCGATTGCACGACGACAATCGTCGCGACGACGTACCGCGAGACGAAGCCGTTCACATTGAAGCTCACCGATGAGCTGACTCCAGTCGACCCCGGCGAACTCGACGGACGCAAGGTGAAGGCGAAGTTCAGCAAGGGCAGCGGGATGTTCGGCGATGACGAGGATGGCATGTCCGTCACGTTCCGCCCGGCGGAAATCCGACCCGCGGTCGAAGCGATCTACCTTGTGAAGGATGGCCGCGAAATCGAATCAAACAGTTCGATGTGGTCGGATGGCTCGGTCACGTACTTCTTCGAAGGTACCTACGACCCGGCTTACCGCGTCAAGGTTATGCTCCACACCGGCCTGAGCGAGATGCCCATCAAGATCGATCTGAAGAACAAGCAACTTCCCTGACGGGTGAGGCACGGCCCATTACAACAGTCGTGCAGCCTTGGTCCTATCCGATGGTATTGGCGGAGACAGGGCGTTGCCGGGGGGCACGAGTTTCTCAGTCGAACGTTCCGATCACGGGTTTGCCGGCGGCGATGGTGAGAGATAGCGATACACGAGCGTGACCCAGCGCGAATAGAACGCGAATGCCGGCTCATCCTGATTGCGGCTCATGTCCGACAGGCGCAAGCGATGGTGGCCTGTCGGCGGCTTGAACAGGCCGAAGTAGTTGTCCACGATCGCGTGCGGCGCGAGGTGATGGAACAGCTCAACCATTTGCGCCATGTTCGCGTGATCAGAGTGGCCTTTCATGTCGCCCAGGATGCCGAACGCGAACTTATCGCCGTCGACCTGAAAGACGACAGGCTGGCCGTTTGCATCGCGCGCGTGGATGTCCAGCTTGTACGAGCGTGTGGTGCGCTTTTCGTACCCGCCGCCTCCGGTGAGCGCATCGTCAATGACATCTGCCGCTCCGAGTGCCATCCCCATACCGACACCGCCGATGATCATTCCCCCTGCAAAACTGCCGACTGCTGATGATCGAAAGCCCGCCTCGCGGCGTTCGCTGGTCTGCGTTGCGATGCCGGCCGTGACGAGCACTTCGAAGTGTGCAGGATCGAGCCTGACGGTCTCGCCTCGCCATATGTCGAGCTCCACGCCACTGGTGCCGATCCGCATCTCGCGGACTTTGACGGTGCCGCCGAGAGCCTCAATCTCCGACTTCGTCACAGACAGTGCATCACCGCCTGATCGTCGAATCGCCCGGACGGTTCGCGCTGCCGACTCGCGGTCGGTTCCTGCGACGATGAACGGCGGTTCCTGCCGCA
>CAZVXI010000107.1:8817-11026 GCA_964631295.1 uncultured Isosphaeraceae bacterium | reverse complement strand
ACCGCGATAGAGCCTCCGAAGCGTCGGCATCGGGCTCGGCACAACGAGGGCGCGCTCAAGATTGATGTCTTCGACCCGTCTGATCGACTGCCCAAGCAGCCGGCCGAGCGCGTGGCCCATGTGTACCCAGCCGCCAAACTTCAAATGAATCACCCAGCCGCGCAGCTCATCGGTGTACGACCCGAGACGCACGACTTCATCTGCAATCGGCCCCCGCCCGCGACACGACCCGCAGCCCCTGGTCGTCTGCTCACCCCGTCCGATCGAATCGCCACAGCGTGTGCAGTAGTCACCTGTCCGGTCGGGTGTCCACAAACTGTCGTTGATCGCCCGCATTGCCGGCGGGCGCGCATAGCCGAGCCACGCATCCGCGAGCGCGTCCAGACGATCGGTCACCCGTGCAACTGCCATGGCTCAGCGCAGCAATCGCAGATCCGGTATGCGATCGATCTGCTCGTCGCGAAGGACAAGTTGCAACTGGTACTTGGCTCGATTGGCTGCTTCCCGGCGAGTGAAACGCAACTGTTCGAGCCGCAGTTCCCGGTCGATGTCGTCGCGCGAAGGCATCTGGAAGTTGGAAAAATCGATATCGCGCCCCTGCCGCAGGTCGACCATCTCTTCACTGGCTGCAAAGTAGTCGCGGCGATACTCCAGCAGCAAGTCGCTTATGCGTTGCGACTGGGCTTGATCAACATCCGGCATGTCAAGCGCCGCCTCGAAGTACCGCAGCGCTGATGACCGTTCATCGAAGATGTCCGGATACGCCGCCCGGTTGTATTCCCAGCGAACATCCCATCCTGTGTCATCGTCAAGAACGACAAGCAGTTGCTGCACCATCTGCCGATTGAGGTCAAGCATCTGCTGGTTCGTGCTCGCCACTTTCAGTGATGCCTCGCGCATCTTCTGTTGCAAGGTATCTGCAACATTGGCAGGCGCATCAGGATTGTCGCGCATCCGCTCGAGCGACAAACGCCGGCGGTGAACTGTGGACGCGGCTTCTGTGCGATCATCAATCAATGGAATCATCCGATTGTGATACTCCGCGAGGATCGCATGCACCTGATTCGGAAGCTCCGTGACCGTTGCGTGCTGCATCAGAATGGCCGCAAGGTCGACATACGCTTCATCGTCACCCCATGTCGGGCTCAACCCGCGCGAGAGGCGCGTCTTGCGGTTGCGATCACGGAACTGGCGCATCCACTGCACATGCGCTGCTGTATCTGCACCAACGACAAGCTCCAGATCATCAAAGAACGTCTCATCTGCGCCAGCGAGTGAGTCGAACACGGCACGCTCCTGCCGGACCTCCTCCGTGACAGGCGTCGGAGGTTGGGGTTCACCCTCGCCCTGTTCTTCATCGCGGCGCACATCGCGCATGCGATCGTACTTCTCGCGATAGCTGTCATACACCACCGATACAACCTGCGACTGCGATTCCTTGACACCGAGGAAGTGCTCGAACAGTGCCATCTCCGCGGCAGTCATGGCATATGGTCGGTATGCCTCCCCGGGCGACGTGCGCTGAAACGAGCCGAATGTCATGGCGACATCGACCGGACCTTCTCCGGCCCGAACGATAACCTCCGACCCCTGCTTCTGCCGCTCCGCTTGGTCATCTGCGTTCAGTTTGTCGTCGAGTTGTGCGTGCAACGTCGGCCCGAGCAGACCTTCGAGCGTCGTGATCGCATTGGCGTGGAGTGATTCTCTTCGCTCGCGATAGTCGTCGACTTTGGCATCCATCGGGTTGGGCTCAACACCGTCGAACCTCGCGGCTGTCCTGAACTTGCGGCTGCGTTCGAGGTCATCCACAACGCTGTCGACGAGTTGCCCGTCCGTACGCTCGTAGTACGCGCGCTGCGTGCGAATGGCGCTGAGCTGTTCCTCAGTCGCCTCAGCAATGTGCAGCGCCTCGTTGTAGCGACGCCGCCATTCCCCGGGCCCGCTGTACACGCGGCGATATGCCTGCCGATAGTAACGATCGCGCAGTTCCCACGCGTGTTTCTTTGTGAGCAGGGGCACGATTTGCCGAAACGTCGTCATGTTGTGCTGGCTTGCTTCATACGCCGCAGCCTGGAATGGCTTGCTCAGTTCGTTGAAGCGGTTCTGGATATCCGCAATGAATGCAGGGTCCTGGCCGAGTTCCATCATCCGCTCAGGCGTCAGATTGCGAAGCCCGAGTTCATCAATGGCGTCCATGACCGTCTCAACC
>CAZVXI010000107.1:0-8807 GCA_964631295.1 uncultured Isosphaeraceae bacterium | reverse complement strand
CTCAACCAGCTTCTCGATCAGATCAACCCCGTCGCGCAACTTGCGCAGGCGACTCGCCTCGTATTGATCCACAATGATCTGCGTCTTCTCGATCTCTTCAGGCGTCAACTCCAGATCATCAATGATCTCCCACAGTTCCACTGATGCGCCGCGATTCAGTTCTTTCACACCCTCGGTAACGAGTTCCTTGTACAGCAACATCTCACGCCGACGCTTGACTTTCGGCATGAGTTGAATCTGATCGTCACTGAGCAGCGGCGTCAGCGACGCGAAGAACTCGGCATCCGTGCGATTGGCCTTGCTCAGAATCTCGCGATACGACGACATGATGCCGCGGATCTCCGTGCGCTCAGGAACCTGAAACTGGCTGGCCATGAAACGCATGCTGATCGCGATGATCTTGTCCAGGAGGTCGCGCACCTCACGTTCCTGCAGTTCGCGGTATCGCTCGATGTGCGCATCATGCAGATCAAACACCGCGAGGCGCTGCTGCCTGGAGAGCCCGAGCATATCGCCATACGACTTGAGTTGCTGCGTGGTGATTGCTTCCGGGACAAGCGGGAAGTTGTCCTGCGCGTGAGCTTTCGGCAGCCCGAACGCAAAGCATACAAAGAACGCCGCGATCATCAGAATCGTCCGCGACAACGTCGAGGCGGTGCGTGTGCGGAGCAAGGCAGTCAGTGGCATCAGTGCAAACCTCCCGAGATGCCTCATTGATGGAGACTTCTCCGGTGATTATTCGGAAGCCACCTGAACGCTTCCACCTGAATGTGAGATCAAAGTTGATCAGGCGAGCAGGTCGATACCGCGCGATGCGCGGGCAGCTTCATTGACCCCGCGCGCGAGTTGGGCTGCCTGTTCAAGAAGTTGCATCGCCGCCTCGCCCTGCTGCTCAGACGCGTTCTTCGCTTCCTTGAGCACTGCCACATCGATCGCGACGCGCGTCTGGTACGCGGAGAAATATGCCTGGTCTGCGGCAGAAATCTGCATCTCGAAGGCATCGGCCTGATTCGGCAGTCGCTTCGCAGAAACCTGGGTCTGACTCGCCAACCATCGCGCCGTCGACCGATAACCATCCGCACATCAGTCCGGCAGCTTCGCTTCGAAGACGATAAGCCGCTCGTAGTGCACACCATCGCGCACGGCGTAACTGCCCGGCATGGCAGCTATCTCTTTCAAGAATGCCGCATCCTCGAAGTAGTAGTCACGGAACGGCCCGTCAGTTTCGCCGACGATCTCAACCTGCATGCCACAGCGTTCCATGAGGTCGATCGAACGCGGGACATCCGCCATCGACGACTGCACGAAGACCAGGCGGCCGCCGGGTTTGACGAGTTTGTGCGCATCGAGGATCAACTTGTCGATGAAGTGCCTGCGATTGCGCTTGCCTGATTTGGCGAACGGCGGATTTGTGACCAGACAATCCCACGGCACATTGCTCTCATGCGATACGCCAGGCACGTTCGTCCAGTCCGCAACGTGAAACGTTCGTTTGATCGACACGCCGTTCTTCCGGAGATTGTGCTCCGCATTGTCGTTGATGTGCTGCTCGATTTCTGTCATCGTCAGTTCGCGCGCATGCCGCCTGGCGATGAGGATCGCGTGAATGCCACAACCCGTGCCGAGTTCGAGCACATGCTCTCCCGAGAAATCCAGCGTGAGCAGCATATTTCCCAGGTGCACACCATGAGGCGTCGGGTTCCAGACACCTTCAGGCACATCGAGTTCCATCACGAAATCATCAAATGTCTGCGCGAAAGTGACGGGGTACAAGTTGTTGCCAGAACGATCCGTCAGCTGTTCCGACGAACCGATCTCGGCGGCTGGCATACTCATCGACATCCTCCAGTTTGAACGAGTTCATCAGTATAGCAACATTCTCCGGAATGCGGCGTGTACCATGCGCGTGTGCAGCGCTGTGATCTATCCGCCATCGATACCTGGGAGCAGTTGCTCAGCGACGCGCGCGAACCGCTGCGCGCCGCGGCCGCCGAGGCAGACCGGTCAAGCGTGACGGACATCAGCCGATTGCGGCGAACATGGGATCAGACACTCGTGAACGCCGCGCTCGAACTTGCAGAAGCGCGACGCAAGGCGCTGACCAAGTTCCCGAATCATCCGAACATCGTCGCAGATGTCGCGGGCGTGGAGCAGGCTTCGTCCTCACGTGTCGCGGCACACAAAGCGCAGCGATTCATGCGGACAGGCGCATCGTATGTGCATGATCTGTGTTGCGGCATTGGCGGAGATGCAATGGAACTTGCGCGCATCGCAGAGGTCACTGCTGTCGATCGAGACCCGCTGCGAACGTGGATGACATCGCACAACGCGCCCTGTTCCACCCATACGACCGACGTGAGCGAACTCGATCTCACAGGTGCGGGAGCCTTTCACATTGATCCGGCTCGCCGTGATGCAGACACCGGCCGGCGCGCGTGGCGGTACGAGAACTACAAGCCAGGACCGGATGCGATCGAGCGGCTGATCGAGCAGTGTCCGCATGCGGCGGTCAAACTCGGGCCGGGCATCGACCTTGAGTCGCTCCCGCTTGCAGAGCGCGAGATTGAGCTCATCTCCGAGGGCGGTCGGCTGGTGCAGGCCGTCATGTGGACAGGCAATCTTGCGCTTCATCCCGGCCGGCGAACAGCCACACTCCTGCCAGATGGCGCATCGATGACCGGCACGCCGACGCTTCCTCCGATTGCGCACCCCGGCAAATATCTGTATGAACCAGACGCATCGCTGGAGCGATCGCAACTGCTCGGCGCATTGTGTGATGCAATGTCCGTTGAGGTGGGCGAACTGCATCCGGGCATCGGCCTGCTGACTTCCGACGCCCGCATCGATTCGCCATGGCTGCGCTGTTATGAGATCGTCGACCTCCTGCCATGGCGGCAGAGCAAAATCCTCGATGCACTTCGTTCACATGACACGGGACTTGTCGCTGTCAAGACGCGCGGCGTGCAGGAGAATCCCGATCAGCTGCAAGCCCAACTGCGCGGCTCCGGCGATGTGCCGCACATCGTCTTTGTCACACGCTTCGGTGAACGCAGAATCGCGATCATCACGACGCTCACATGATGTGCTGCTCGTCGCGCGGCAGTTGGTTGATGACGTCGTCGTATTCGTCAGACGCAGCGCTCTTCCATACCGCATCGGTCATCCTGGATTCCAGTTCGCGCCGGCGTTGTCGATCCCGCCGGTAAGAACGTTCACACCCGCGCCATGTCGAGTTCGATGCGCGGGGCGCGCACGACTGAACCGGGCGGGACGGACTCGGTAATGAACACGCCGCCGTCGATGATGGAGCCCGCGCCGATGATCGTCTCACCGCCGAGAATCGTGGCACCTGCGTATACGGTCACGTTGTCTTCCAGAGTGGGGTGTCGCTGTACATCGCGTTTGAGATTGCCATCCGCATCGCGTGGCGAGCTGCGCGCCCCGAGGGTGACACCCTGGTACAACTTGCAGTTGTTGCCGATGAATGTCGTCTCACCGATCACCACGCCGGTGCCGTGATCGATGAAAAATCCGCTGCCGATGCGCGCACCGGGGTGAATGTCGATGCCGGTAGCCGAGTGCGCTGCCTCATTGAGCATGCGCGGAATCAGCGGCACGTTGAGGCGATACAGTTCATGCGCGAGGCGATGCATTGTCAGTGCGTACAAGCCCGGGTAGCAGAAGATGATTTCATCGGTATGCATTGATGCCGGGTCGCTCTGATAGGCTGCCTCGACATCAATCGAAAGCATCGCGCGCACTTCAGGCAGCGTGCGCATGAACATGCCCGAGAGCATGCGAGCGCGCTCGATCACGTCTGCCGATGGTGGCTTCTCACGGTCAGGTGTCCCGACGGCTGCTTCATACCGCAGGGCTGAGGCAACCTCGGTGCTGAGGTCTGCAGCGAGCTCACGGATCTCAATCTCCGCCTGCTTCTCGATCTGGTCGGGCAGCCATTCATCGCCGGGGAAGAAGCCCGGATACATCAGGTGCAGCAGCCGCTGCGTGACCGTGCCGATGGTGTTGCGGTCGGGCAGCGGCACCGCTGAAACATGGCTGATGCGGCGATCAGTCCTGATGGACTCGGCAATCTGGGCAATCGTATCGTCCAGCCCGAAGCCGTCCTCTTCGTGCACCCCGGTTGTCTGCCCTGACGAATCGCTCATGGGCACATCGTAGCGGCGATGAGCCGGCCCATGCGATGTTCGTAGATTGTTTGCTGCATCAAGCCGCTCGAGTCGTTACAATGTCTTGTCCGAGACCTCGCGATGCGACTGGCGAATCACGCGATTCATGCCGCATCGCCGCTGCGGAGAACACATGTCACCACGACTCAAAGCCTTGCTCGATCACCTTGATGAGTTTGACGGCGCGATTCCGCCTGAAGACCTCAAACGCGCCCTCGTCGCGAGCAACCTCACCATCGACGATGTTGCCGATTGGGTGCGATTCTGCGATGAGCAGTATGCTCGCAATCGCATTCATGTCGGGCCCGCGTACCACGCGCTCGCGCTGTGCTGGAAGGTCGGGCAGCACAGTTCGATCCACGATCACTCCGGCTCAGGTTGCGGGGTGCTGGTTCTTCAGGGGCAGGGCGTGGAAACCGTCTTTGATCGCGGTGAGGATGGCATGCTCAGGGATCGGCACAACCGCACGATCGACCATGGCAGCGTCTGCGTGTCGGTTGATTCGGACATTCACCGGCTCGGCAACAATGATGACTCGGAGAACTTTGTCACGCTGCACGTGTATTCGCCGCCACTGCTCAAGTGGGGTGTGTACAGCGAGGAATCGCCCGTCGTCGAGAGAGGCGTTGATGAAGAGTTTGCCGGCTCGCTGGCTGAATCCAGTTGATGCACTCGATGCGTCGTCTCGCTACAGGTGACGCACCGGGTAGAGCGCGAGGCAGCAGCACCCGTTGCCAACGCGGTTGGTGATGCGCACATATCGCTGATACGGCGCTGCGATCGGCAGCGATTTTGCCAGGCATCGATCCTGCCAGATACGCAGGTCGTTCTCAGCAACCTCGGGCGAGGCCACGAACATCGCAATGAGCAGCCCCGCATGCAGGATGTCGTTGTCGCGGCTGAGCTTCGTCACGTCCTGCCGAACCGTCGAGAGCAGTTGCGAAGAGTAGCTCGCATTGGGGCCTGCTTCCGTAAACTGATGCACAACCTTGACTTCGAGCCAGAACGCATCATCAAGCGCGACAGCGTGCGGATCATCAAACAGCGTGGCCCGCGCGGACTCTTCCTCCAGCGGCCGCGCATCGGGTGTCAGTACGAAGTCGCAGCGGTCTCCTTCGCTGATCCGGCGTTTGCGCCGATCACGCGGATAGCGCTGTTCGCGCCAGACGCCCAGCCCGTGATCCCGCAACGCACTGGCGATCAATGGATGGAGTTCCAGTTCATCGCAGGCGTCGATGCCGAGGACGGCCTGTTCGAGATCGCGCGACGCTGCCGCCCGCGTGAATCCCGCGGCGACCGCGTCCACCATATCCGCGCAGTCCCACATGCCACTGACAGTAGCAGGGAGCAGCCGCAGCGCATGGCTGTTCGCGTGCGGCGATGATCTGGAATATCCTCTGCCGCTGGCGATTTGGGCATCCTGGAGACGGCCATCATTTATAACGAAGACACGACCTGCCCCAGAAACGGCACACCAGCAAAGGACCCACCACCATGAGAATGCCAAGCATCCCTGTCTGTTCAGCCCTTCTCTCGGCCGCTGCCCTGCTGTTGACTACGCCCTCGACGATTGCTCAGGAAAACTGGCCGCAATGGCGCGGGCCGAACCAGAACGGCTTTGCCGCAAACACAGGCCTGCCAACCACGTGGGACACTGAAACGAACATCGTCTGGAAGGCGAAGCTGCCTTCATGGAGCGGCGGCACGCCGATCATCTGGGGTGAGTACATCTTTATTACCTCACCCTCGGAAGTGACGGCCGAACAGGCGGCGCGCGAAGCGGAGGCACGTGAGCAGCAGGAGCAGCGCGGACGACGTGGGCGGCGCGGACGGGGTGGCGGGCGGAGCCCCGGTGGTGATGACCTCATGCTCATGTGCCTCGCGCGCGATACAGGCAAGGTGCTCTGGCAGCACGCCGTCGACACCGGTAACGCCGTGCACTACAAGCAGAACAACACCTCCCCTTCGCCAGTGACGGACGGTGAACACGTGTGGGTTGTTACGGGCACAGGCGTTGTCGCTGCGTTCGATATGAAGGGAACGAAAGCCTGGAGCCATGACCTTCAGGAGCAGTACGGCTCGTTCGGCCTGAACTGGGGGTACGCTTCATCCCCGTTGCTGCACGATGGCATGATCATCGTCGAAGTATTGCATGGCACGCGGACAGATGATCCCTCATACATCATTGCATTCGACGCAAAGTCAGGCAATGTCAACTGGCGCGTCGAGCGACCAACCGATGCGCCGGCAGAAGCACCCGATGCATACACGACACCAATCGTCATCGACAACAACGGAAAGACTGAAATCGTCATTACAGGCGGCGACTACATCACAGGGCACGACCCGGCAACCGGCAAAGAACTATGGCGCATCGGCGGGCTGAATCCCCGCAAGGCGCGCAACTATCGCATTGTTGCCTCGCCCGTGTTTGCTGACGGGATCATCTACGCACCGACGCGTGTGCGCCCTCTGCTCGCCGTTCGGCCCGGCACTTCTGAAGACCCGGTCGTGTGGAAGTGGGATGCGCCCGGTGCACCCGATGTTCCGACACCTGCCTGCGATGGCGAGCGGTTTTTCATGGTCAATGATGCAGGCATGGTCACCTGCCTTGACGCCAAGACGGGCGATGTCATCTGGGGGCCGGAACGCACCGCTCCGGGGACGGTCAGTTCCTCCCCGCTTGTGGCCGACGGCAAGGTCTATTTCACGAATGAAGAGGGTGTGACTGTCGTCGTGTCGGCGAGCGACACCTTCAGACTTCTCGCGACGAACACGCTGGACGGGTCGTTCACGCTGTCCTCGCCGGTGCCCTCAGGTGACCAACTTCTTGTGAGAACTGGAACCCATCTATACTGCATCGGTAACTCTGCTCCGTGAGTTGCTGATCGACCGCGATCTGATCACGAATGTCATGACCCAAAAGGCGAACCCCACCATGCGACGCACTGCACTGCTTCTGACACTCACAACGACCGCAGCACTCTCCTTGAGCACAACAACTTCCGCGGCAGACTGGCCGAACTGGCGAGGCCCGGAACGAAACGGAGTCTCCACGGAATCCGGCTGGATCGTGGATGGAAAGACAACGCCTCGATGGTCGAAGAACCTCGGGCTGGGGTACGGCAGCTTCGTCGTCAGCGATGGCAAACTCATCACCAACGGCTTCAGCGAAGACAAAGGCCATGACATTGTCTACTGCCTCGATGCAGAGTCCGGCAGTGAACTGTGGACACGCAATGTTCCTTCCGAGAAGCACGCCAAGTTCCACGACGGGGGCACGCTGTCCACGCCAGCGATCGATGGTGACCATGTGTATGTTCTTCATCGCGAGGGTAAGGTCCTGTGCCTGAAGCTCGCCGATGGCTCCGTCGTCTGGCAGAAGAACCTCGCCACCGATGCGATGGACATCGAAGTGCCAACATGGATGTTCTCCGCCTCACCTCTGGTGATTGACGACACGGTGTATATCAACGTCGGCCGGGTCCTTGCGATGAACAAGTCCAACGGCGACATCAAGTGGAAGTCAGAGAAGACCGGCCACGCGTACTCGACTCCTCATCCGTTCTCGCTCGATGGCGGCGAAGGCCTGGTTGTTTTCAATAGCGACGGCCTCATGGTCATGAACCGCAAGGATGGTTCCATTCTGGCAACCTATCCCTGGAAGACGCGTTACGACGTGAACGCCGCGACTCCGATCGTCATCGGCAACCGCATTTTCATTTCCTCGGGATACAACCACGGCTGCGCGATGGTTGAGTTCAAAGACGGCTCGCTTGAGCCCGTCTGGGAAAGCAAGGTAATGCGCACCCAGATGTCCGGCTGCGTGCTCTGGGATGATCACCTTTACGGCTTCGATGACACGACGCTCAAGTGCATCGATCTCGATGGCAACGAAAAGTGGGCACAGCGCGGGCTCGGTCAGGGATCACTGGTGATTGCCGACGGCAAGCTGATCGCGAACAGTTCCAAGGGGGAACTGGTCATTGCGGAAGCGGTGCCGACCGGTTACAAGGAACTCTACAAACAAAATGTCCTCAAGAACGGACGCAACGTCCAGTGCTGGACCATGCCGGTTCTTGCCAACGGACTGGTATACTGTCGGAACAGTCATGGCCATGTGGTCTGTATGGATCATCGCCGTTCAGCCGGCTGATTGACAACGATTGATGTAAGGGAGTCGACAACTCATGCGATTTGGTAGCCAGGCACTGCTTGCAGCGCTTGTCCTGTCAGTGCCGGCCGTCGGTCAGGATGCGGGAAGCAACAGCGAAGAATCCTCCAAAGCATCGCCGCCTGCTGGCATCGATGAGCAGGCGGGATCAACATCGGATCAAACATCTGAGCAAACCCCCGCGCGGTCCGATGCAATCGTCGTCACCGCGCGCAAGTGGGAAGAACTCGCCCAGGACGTGCCTCAGAGTCTCTCGGTGATCACCGAGCAGACGATTAAAGATGCGGGCATCACCAACGTGCGTGAGGCGGCAGAACTCGTGCCCAACCTGCACATGACCGAGTTCTCCTCGCGCCGGCTGAGCTTCCCGACATTTCGCGGCATCAGCACCGGGGTCGGCGATCCATCCGTCGCGACCTACATCGATGGTGTCCCGCAGCTGCGCA
>CAZVXI010000106.1:2839-11037 GCA_964631295.1 uncultured Isosphaeraceae bacterium | reverse complement strand
GACCCCGAGTTCAAGCCGCAGTATGAATCGATTCTTCGCCGTTACCAGCAGGCAGCCCGTCGTGCCTCGAGGATTGACGGCTGATACACAAGTGGATTTCCGGGATTCGCTCGGCCGGCAAGCCGACAGCCCGAGTATCAGGCCGCGGCGCTCATTCAGGAACGCCGCGGCCTGTTTTTCTTTGATCGCCTGCTCACACAGGATCAGATCGCGCCGGTCGGGTGGGCAATCTGGATGTCGCCGCTAGAATCGCCGCCCGATGCCCCGGACCGCACTGACCAATCCGCCCACGCTGCCGCTGGTCGCGCCGTCGATTCTCTCTGCGGACTTTGCGCACCTGCATCGTGACTGTGCTGCGGTCGTGGAGGCCGGGGCTGACCTGCTTCACCTCGATGTGATGGACGGCCACTTCGTCCCGAATCTCACAATGGGCCCGGCATTGTGTGAGTCGTTGAGACAGGCCATGCCGGAGGTGTGCCTCGATGTCCACATGATGGTTGACGAGCCTCGCCAGTTGATTGGGGCGTTCGCCGATGCCGGCGCGGATCATTACACGTTCCATATCGAAGTCGCCGCCGACCCTGCGATGATCGCTGCCGAGGTGCATGACGCTGGGATGACGGCTGGGCTTGCGATCAACCCACCGACCGAGGTTGAGCAGATTCTCCCGCATCTTGAGCCATTCGAGATGATCCTCGTGATGAGCGTGAACCCGGGCTTCTCCGGTCAGGCATTCATCGGCGAGGTTCTCGAAAAGTGCCGGGCAATCTCCCCGCGCCTGCGCCCCGACCAGCGCCTGGAAATCGACGGCGGCGTGAAGTCGGCGAATGCTGCGGCGTGTCGGGCGGCCGGTGTCGACGTGCTCGTTGCAGCGTCGGCCATCTTCGGGTCCGAGAACTACCAATCCGTCATTTCCGAACTTCGCGGTGACGCGGGTTCCGCATCGGGCCTGGGTGCTGCACCGGGCATGACGAACGGCCGATGAGCTCTGCGAGGGACTTGCAATCGCCATCCAACAGACACACATCCTGACGGTCATTGGTTGCGGCAACACGACATGGGCGCGCGAAGGTCGGTTGCTCGGTTCAGCAGACCTGCCTCTGAGCAACACCGGCCGTGCATCGATCAACGAAGCTGCCGCACATCTCGCGTCCGAACTCGGCATTCAGCCGGGCAGGAAGGGGCCCATCGGCCTTGTGCGGCATCCGGATGATGAAGCAGCCCGCGAGACGGCGCGCGTCGTCGCAGAGGCAATCGGCGCGAAGACAAAGGTGCTCGAAAAGCTCGCCGACCCGAATCTCGGACTGCTTGAAGGGCTCTCTGAAGAGGAGTTTGCAGAGCGCTACGGCAAGCGAGCAAAGCAGTGGCAGCAGGATCTTCTCTCGCTCAATCCACCAGAAGGCGAGCCAATCCAGGACATGCGCGCCCGGCTGTTTGATTCCATCGCGAAACTCATCAAGCGCAGCAAGACAGGCGAGAGCGCTGTTGTGCTGCACGATGTGGCTGTTGGCCTGCTCTGGTGCTGGTCCGCAGATCGCCCGGCGACCGATCTGTGGGCGGCAGTTCGCAACCGGCCGATGATTGAGCGGATCGCCATCACGCCTGAAGCACTTGAGTCGCTCACCGAGACAGCCCGTCAGGGAAGTGTGGCGAGCGCGTGAACCGATCCGACCCTCGCGACTAGACGCGGCCGGAAACACATCAAAGCAGGTTCACACGAGTTGACGCGGCCGGCCAACAGCCTCAGAATGCTGGAGTACACCGAATCTGAACGCGAGCCACTTGCGCATGACACAGGCAACCAGCAGGCGATGGACCGACGATGATGTGAGCGTCGGCCGCACGAAGAAGGCAGTCCCCGAGGGGCTCTGGCTGCGATGCGACGCCTGCACCGCCATGCTGTTCCGCAGGTCGGTTGAGAATAACTTGTGGGTCTGCGCCGAGTGCGGGCACCACTTTCGCGTGAGCGCGCAACAGCGTATTGAGCAGCTCGCAGACCCCGGCACCTTCGAGGCGTTCAACGAGAACATTGCTCCAGTTGATCCACTCAACTTCGTGGATGTGAAGCCTTACACGCAGCGTATCGCGCAGGCGCAGCAGAAGACTGGCTCGAATGACGGCGTGCGAACGGGCCTGTGTTTCATCAAGGGTCGCAAGGTCGTTCTTGCAGTGATGGACTTCACATTTCTTGGCGGGTCGATGGGTTCGGTGGTGGGGGAGAAGGTCACACTGGCGATCGAGATGGCCGCCGAACGTGATTTGCCTCTCATCATCGTCTCAGCCTCCGGTGGAGCGCGCATGATGGAATCGGGTTTCTCGCTGATGCAGATGGCCAAGACGTCGGCTGCCCTTGCCCGTTTTGATGAGATGGGCGGGCTCTATATCTCGGTGCTCACCGATCCGACCACCGGGGGTGTGACAGCCAGTTTCGCGATGCTCGGCGACATCATTCTTGCTGAACCCAAGGCGCTGATCGGTTTCGCCGGCCCGCGCGTGATCAAGCAGACGATTCGCCAGGACCTTCCCGAGGGGTTCCAGCGGTCGGAGTTCCTGCAGCAATGCGGCTTTGTTGATCGCGTCGTGAGCCGACACGAACTGCGAAGCGAGATCAGCAGCATCATCGACTACGCGGGCAAGTAGCGCCGCTGGCAGCGCGGCAGGTATTTGTTGTCGGCTGGTGAGTACCATCCGTGCGTGATTGATTCGCCCCAACCAACATCGGAGCAGAGTTCGGGGATGTCGATTCGCTGGCCGATGGTCTCGTTTCTTGCGATTTTGCATTCGGTCACGTTCGCCCTCGCGTTCCCGCCGTACAACCTCTGGCCGCTCATTTTCGTGTCAATCGCGCCGCTGGCGATCATCGGGGCTCGGACGCGAACCCCGCGAAAGCATGCCGTCCTTGTTCTTGCCATCACCTTCATGCAGTGGCTGTGGATGTGTCGCTGGTCGATTGAGGTGACCGCGGCAGGATACCCGGGCTATGCATTGATCATGGCGCTCTACGCGCCACTGTTTGTGCTGATCGCTTGGAAGATCACACGAGAGCGCAGCATGTTCGCGCGAGTGCCGCTGGCGATTGTTGTGCCGATTGTCTGGGGCGGGTTGGAGTTTTTTCGCGGGCGCATCGCGTTCGATGGCTACCCGTGGTTCCTGATCGCACACCCGACTGTCGAATGGACAGTCTTCCCGCAGATCGCATCGGTCGTCGGCGGGTATGGCGTGGGGATGATCCTTGCGATCTTCAACGGCGCCCTTGCAGATGTCATCCTCCGCGCCCGGCTGTCAGTCGGAGCGCGCATCGGTGTAGTCGCGACAGCGCTTGCGACGTTTGGCTTGTCGATTGTGATTGGGATGATGGAACGACCTGTCAGCGAGGCGGAGCCCGTCGACCTCAATATCCTCGCGATCCAGACCAACCTGCCGCAGGACAACAAGATCGGCTGGCCCGTTGCGCAACAGGAGCAGGACATCCCCGGCTTCATCGAGCAGACACGCAGGGCGATCGCCGATGCGCGAAAGCAGGGTATCGAGCGTATTGATCTGATCGTCTGGCCGGAGACCATGGTGCCTGGCGCTGGCCTTGAGCCGGAGACGCGCGACCTGATCACGCAGTTCGGCCCGGCCTACGCGCATCTCTACCGGTGGGGCGACCTCGTGCGCGACTTCGCAAGCGAGGCCGGGATTCCGATGCTCGTGGGATCGCCTGCGTGGGTTGGTGCATCGATCATCAACGAAGATGGCCTGATCACCATGGACACCGGGCGGGAGTACAACAGCGCGTACCTCGTGGCGCCGACCGGCGAAGACCTCCAGCGGTACGACAAGGTCTTTCTGACGCCGTTCGGCGAGACGATGCCGTACATCTCGAAATCACCATGGCTCGAGCAGAAACTGCTCGCGCTCGGCGCGGGTGGCATGCAGTTCAATCTGGACGCAGCTGATGGGCCGCGGCTGCTCACGCTGCAAACGCTTGGCGGGCCAGCGTACATCGCGACGCCCATCTGCTTCGAGGACACAGTCCCGTGGCTGCTGGGCAGCATGGTCCGATCGTGCGCGGATCCTGCGCGTCTGGTCCTGATCAACCTCAGCAATGACGGCTGGTTTGGCCGCTACGATGAGGGAAGGCAGCAGCATGCCCAGATAGCCCGCTTCCGATGCATCGAACATCGTGTGCCGATGGTTCGCGTCGTCAACACCGGGTTATCGGTGCATGTGGATTCGCGCGGGAATCTGGTCGATCAGGTGGGGGACGGCCGATACGGCGAGGCCCGGCAGACCGGCTGGATGATTGCACGGGTGCGCTTCGATGGTCGGACAACGCTTTATACCCGCCTTGGCGACGTGCCGGGATGGGCTGCGTTTGGACTGATGATTGTGATGCTTGCGGTCAGCTGGTACTCGGCAAGAAAGCACGCTGCACCGTCGAATGACGAGGCAGGAAAGGCATGAACGATATGAACACGACGACACGATCCATCGCCGCCATCGCGCTTGCCGCCCTGGCCATCAGCGGATGCAGCCAGAACCAACAGACGATCGGCGGGCAGCAGCCGTGGTCCACGCGCGACCGCTCGGTGGTTGACAACGACCCGTCGCTCGCGCATTACCAGCAGGTGTCCGGGGAATCAGTGCCCGTGAATACGACGACCCGCACGGCTGAGGCGCTCCGAAACACGGCGGTTGATCTGCTGCTGCAGGCGTCAGAGTCGCGCAATCCCCTGCTCCGCGCAAATGCAATCGAAGCACTGCACGCCATGCCTGAGCATCTCGGCCCGGTCGCTCGCCGCGGCCTGCTCGACCAGAATCGAGGTGTGCGATTTGTTGCGGCGATGACGGTCGGCCGCTTCAACATGGTCGATGAAGCCCATCTGCTCGAACCCTTGCTTCGCGACCCTTCGAAGTCTGTTCAGGCAGCGGCGATGTACGGGATGAAGCGCTGCGGCTACGAAGTCGATCTCAACCCGCTTGCTGGCATGATCGTCAGCGAAGATCCCGAAGTTCGTGGCAACGCCGCGCTCGTGCTCGGGGAGATCGGCGATCCGACCGCCGCACCCATGCTTCGCGCTGCCGCGGGCGCGGGCATGCCACGCGTCGGGCAGGTACGCATGCGCATTGTCGACCTGCAACTGGCTGAGGCACTCGTGAAACTGGGAGACAGCTCGCAGCTCGAGATCATCCGCGCGGCGTTGTTCACGCCCGCAGAACAGGGTGAGATTGCCGCCCTCGCATGCCTGATGTGTGGGCGTCTGGAAGATCAGCGGGCAGCAGCGCAGCTCTTTGACCTCGCTATGCGATCAGGCCGGCAGCGGCAACCTGCCGAGATTCGGATGGCAGCCACGTTCGGCCTTGCCCAGATTGATCCGGCGATCGCACCGATGAGTGTGCTCGAGGAATACGTCCATGCCGAGCAGTTCGAGCTGAGAACGCAGGCAGCACTGACGCTCGGCGAGATTGGTGGCAGCGAGGCCATGCAGATCATCACCGGCATGATGACCGACGAGAATCCGATCGTGCAGGTCGCGGCTGCTGGCGCCTTCCTCAGAGCGGCAAAACGGCCGATGTACGCCCGTCCCTGACCGGATCGAGGGCTGGAATGGCTGATTCTCACGCGTCTTCAGACCCGCGCGCAGCCGCGCTGCCGCGCCGGCATATCAGGACCGAGGATGGTCTTGCTTGGCGTCCCAGCATGGAATTGACCGATCTTTTGGTCGGTCGGCTGGCGTTGAACGTCAAAGTATGATTACAATGCTCGTTTGGCCGGGCGACGGCTGGAATCGGTGGCTGTGGGCAGCCCCGGCTGTTTTCGAATCGAACACGAGGGAAGTCACGTGCACGTCCTGACAAAGATCTTTGTTGTTCTGGTGAGTCTTCTTGCGGTGCTTCTGGTGCCGCTGGTTGTGGTCTATTCCCATAACGAGGACAGTTACAAGGCCAAGTATCTCGGCCTCAAGGATCAACTGGCAGCCGCCGAGGCCGACTTGACGACGTCTCAGGCGAACTTTGGTGCTGAAACAGCACAACTCCGCAGCGAAATCCAGGAAGCAACCGAAGCGACGCGCGACGCTGTCTCGGACGCCAGCCGCTCTCAGGGTGAGGTGAGCCAGTTGAAAGCACGCCTGGCAGCGGCAGAGTCGCTCAAGATGGAGATCGAAAGCAAACTCGCAGAGCTCTCCTCATCGTTGGCGACCTCGCAGCAGACCACGTCGACACTGTTGGATGAAACTCGGCAACTGCGACAAGACGCACTGCAGGCCGAGCAACGTCGTGCGGAACTCGATGAACAGCTCCGCGATGTGCAAGGCCAGTTGGATGTGGCCATTGCCGCTCGACGAATGCTTCAGGAAGAACTTCAAAAACTCCGCAATGATCACGCGTCCGCGCTGACTCAGGTGAGCATGTTCATCGCTCAATACGGAGACCTTGGCGACGCGCGTGCATCTGACGGCATCGCACCCGACCGCAACGTCACCGCGAACGTGATTGGCGTGGAACGCAACAGCGTCCGGACGCTGGTTGAAATCGACGCAGGGTCGACGTCCGGCATTCGCGAAGGCTGGATTATGACCGTTGGTTCAGATGGCGACTTCATCGGCCGCCTGAGAATCAGCGAGGTTGACATCAACCGGGCCGTCGGCGTGCTGACGCTCGAGAACGTTGAGGAACGTGGTGAAGTGCGAATCGGTCATCAGGCGTATGCCCGGGCTGGCCAACGCTGAATCGATCGGATCATCGCAATCGACTGAGACGAGACGACGGAAAGGAAGATCGCCATGAGCCAGTTCAACGCACCAGTTCGCCGAGCCGGGGGTGGAGTTGACGTCTACACCGGCCTGCTTGCAGCCGCTTTCATCATCCTCGCCGCGGGCGTGACCATGCTGGCGCTGCGAAACATCGAGCATTCGGCGGATGGCCCGAGCGCTCCGGGCGGAGTCATCACCCTCGTGGATTGATCTCAGCCTGTGTACATCCTGTGTGAACCTTGCAGCGTCGGTCTGATGGCCGACGCTGCTTCTTTATCATCTCACAGAGCTTCTCATGCCATTTCCGCGCGGCGGCCGATGACCTGTGTAAGTCGTGTTCGCTCAGGATGATGCGAACGACGGAGTCGCCCAAGTCAGGATGGAGCAAACCTTGGTGTACTTCGACAAGGCCCTGAGCTGGTTCAGCGTGGATATGGGCATCGATCTCGGAACCTGCAACACGCTTGTTTGCGTGCGAGGGGAGGGTATCGTTCTCAATGAGCCTTCGGTCGTCGCCGTCAAACGCGGCACCAACAAGGTTCTCAACAACGGCAATGCCGTCGGCTGGGCCGCCAAGGAGATGCTTGGAAAGACGCCCGGCTCGATTAGCGCGATCCGCCCGCTCAAGGACGGCGTGATCAGTGATTTCGAGATCACCGAGGCGATGCTCAGCTACTTCATCCGCAAGGTCAGCGGCCGCAACCGGTTCGTCGGCCCGCGCGTCGTGATCGCGGTACCCTCAGGCATCACCACTGTCGAGAAGCGCGCCGTGATTGAGTCGGCCCAGCGTGCCGGTGCTCGTCGGGTGTATCTCGTCGAGGAACCCATGGCAGCGGGGATCGGCGCCGGGCTGCCCATCGTCGAGCCGACGGCCTCAATGGTTGTCGACATCGGAGGCGGCACGACCGAGGTTGCCATCATGTCGCTTGCAGATATCGCCACATGCGAATCCGTCCGTGTCGCTGGTGATGACATGGACGAGGCCATCATGAACCACATGAAGAAAGCCTACAACCTCACGATCGGCGAGCAGACTGCAGAACGCATCAAGGTCGAGATCGGCTCAGCCGCGCCGGTCGGCGAACCGCGCATGATGGATGTTCGCGGCCGGGACATGATCTCAGGCCTTCCACGCAAGACAGTTGTCTCCAGCGATGAGATCCGCGAAGCACTGCACGAGCCGGTGAACCAGATCGTCGAAGCGGTCACACGCACACTCGAACGAGCCGAGCCGGAACTCGCTGCAGACCTTGTGGAGAACGGCATCTGCCTTGTCGGAGGCGGCGCGCTGCTCCGCGGCATCGATGTCGTCTTCGCCAACGCGACCGGCCTCGATGCCCGCATTGCCGACGATCCGATGACATCCGTCGCACGTGGCACGAGCATCTACCTCGAAAACCTCGAGGAGTGGAAATCGACGATGGAGTGCGGCGCAGAAGAGTTCTGATCACACCGATC
>CAZVXI010000106.1:0-2829 GCA_964631295.1 uncultured Isosphaeraceae bacterium | reverse complement strand
CTCACGCGTAGCACGCTCATCCCGCCGCTCGCGCATGCACCTCGCGCAACAGGTTCACATACGCATCGCTTGCCTCACGGTCACGCCGCGCCATGACGGTGCGCATCGTCTCAGTGAACTTATCGAGCTGTTGCGTGCGGTCGCCTGCATCCGTCAGCCAGGCGAAGCGGCGCACATTGGCAGGCGGGGCGGCCGTGGTCGCAATCATCGCGCCCGTGCCGAATACGCTGCCGGTCATGATGCGGGTGTTGATCGCAAACTTCACATGATCGCCGACGATGCAACCGAGGAAGGTGAGCCCGGTTCGTTGGCGGGGTGAATCAGGTTCAACGCGCATCGCCACCTCGCCGTAGGTGTTGAGCAAATTGGAGTTCGTCGTACCCGCGCCGAAGTTCACCCATTTGCCGATCCAGCTGTCGCCGAGATGCCCGTCGTGGGCTTTGTTGCTGAACCCCTGAAAGATTGTCCTGCCAACTTCGCCTCCGACCTTGCTTGCCGGGCCGAGGACAGTGTTCGCCTTGATGACCGCCTGGTCCATCACAGTCGCATGCTGCCCAATCGCCACCGGGCCGCACAAGACAGCGCCCGGCCGAATCGTCGCGCCGTCGTGCACAGTGATCGGCCCGTTCGTCGCGTCCAGAACCACATTCGGCCAGACATGTGCGCGCTCGTGCACCTGGATCGGGTGCTCTCCGCAGGTGTATGCAGACGTGTTGACGAGCTGCGCTTCGAGCAGTCGCATCGAGAGGATGTCATGCGGGATTGTCTCCTGCATGTGCGCGATGACATCCCACGGCCAGCGATACAACACACGCGCTTCAGTTGTTTGCGTCGCAACGCGTTCGCTCAGTTCGTGATGCTGCAGCAGATACTCAGCATCAGCACGGCGCAGCAATGCCATGACGACATCACCGGTTTCGTGTTCGAGAAGCACCTCACCGACATCAAGAGAGACCTCCGATGTCGGCATCGCCCACCGCCCGTTGACACACAGAAGCGTCTCTTCGTCAGGGAGTGTGTTCACGGGTGCATTGCCCCGTTCGCGCAGCAATCCCTCGAGGTGGGCCGGCACCCAGTAGCCGCCGAGAGTCTTGGGGAATGTCGCTGCGATGCGCGCGCCAGTCGTGAACATGCCCGTCCGCACTTCGAACGCGGCGCGCAGGTCAGTCATCGTGCCCAGTCTGCCGCGTCCGTCGTCGAAGATGATGATCCGATGCATAGCAGTCTTCATCGCCAGTTTTACTTATCGAACCGCCGACCCGATACGAGGCATGTGCTGGACGAACCCCCACATCGGCTGCGTGCGCAGCATGAGCCATCCAAGCGGCACAGCAATCAGCGCGGAGTACACAGCATTGCCAACCGTGCGAACAACATCGCCGGTCATCGAGCCTGTCATGAAATAGCTGCCCGCATCCGGGAAGGCTGCCCGCAAACGATACAACAGCAGCACAAGGATGCCGCTCAAAAGCACAGCACAGAACGTCATGCTTGCGATTGTAATCACGCGGTCGCGGAAGACTGAAGATCGTACCTGCGTGATCAGCCAACCCGTAATCGCAAGACCGAGCGCATGAGGGCCGGGCACGAACAGTTCCGTGCCGTTGCTCTGCGCGAACGGGCTGGAGAGATCAATCGCCAGGCCGAGAATGATCGCAGCCCACATCACGTGGAAGCGCGGTGCCGCAAGCGCGATTGCAACGAACATCGGCATGATGAAACTCGGCGTGACACCACCGAGGCTGTAAATCGCAAACGCGCCCCGACAACTGACTTCCAGCACCAGAGCGATGTACGCGAACACGATGAAGGTGATCCAGTTCAATCATCACCTCCCGCATTGGTCAGTTCGGTTTCCGCGAGTGTCGGCGGCTGGATCATCAGCAACACCGATGCAACTTCATGCATCTGGTACGCAGGGCGAACCACAATCTCGTTTCGTAACGGCTGCTGATCCTTCGGGCGAATGGCATCAATCACGCCGATCGTCAGCAACTGCGCAGCCTCGGGCCACGCGGGGTCGACGAGGCGCACGACATCGCCGATGGCAACATCCGCATTCTTATCGACATCAGCAAGAAACAAACCAGCTCCATCTGCAACAAGCCGAACAGGCAACGCACCACGCGACGTCGTCTCCGGGCGATCGCGCGGCCAGACACGCGCGCGCAGCGGGGGCGTCTGATCATTCGCTGCTGGCCGCACCGTGCTGCTGAGTTTGTCGACATCCGTCCCCTGGCCCAGCAGGTGCACCCCGCCATACACAGCGACCGACCCTTCCACCACATTCTGTCGGCTGCCCCCCTTGATGCGCACCGCCGCGAACTGGTCGCTCGGGTGCCGCCCGGTGATCGATGTGTACAGCAGCTTGAGGTTGTCCGGCCGATCGGTCGAATCGATCTTCTGCAACTGCCGAACCTGTTCCTCCAGTTCTGCAGTGCGATGTTCCGACTGTTGATACAACCGCTCGAACCGGTCGCGCTCCTCAGCCATCTCGGCGAACTGCTCCTGCAGGTCGCCCGGCAGGTCGCCGAAGGGTGTCGCAGCAGGCCGCATCCACGAAGCCACCACCGTGCCTATGTGGCTGACAGGCGCAACGGGAATATGCAGCAAACTCGCTGCATCGTTCGCCCAGCCGAGGAATCGGCGGGGCAGCAGCGATGTCGCAACCAGTGCCGCGATCGTCAGAAACAAAATGACCCGCGAGCGATCCATGCTCAGCCGATTCTAGCGATCCAGCCCCACACCCGGCCGGAAACACCCGCGAATCGGAAGGCCCCGCCCCCGGCCCGCTTGACGGCAGTCCGCAATTTCAGGCGAAAAACGGCG
>CAZVXI010000105.1:0-11103 GCA_964631295.1 uncultured Isosphaeraceae bacterium | reverse complement strand
ACGCGATGCAACTTGTGGACTATGTGAAGAACGTTGCCGGCATGGATCTCGAAGATCGCCGTCGCAAGCAGATCGCCAAGTTCCACCTCGCTGGTCCCACGGGCAAGGTGGAAGTCGATGCGACGACCCGCGGCTCATCTTCGGGTCTGCTGCTTCGGCTGGATTTCAACCGTGCAGAGCGCCTTGTGCGCCCGTTCGATCACCTCGGCCTGCTGCCCTCACAGATCAAAGCGACGCAGTTCCTTACCGAGATGCACGATCGTCACGGCGTCGTGTTGATTGGTGCACCGACTGGACACGGGCTGACCACCAGCGCGTACAGCTTCCTGAATCGACACGATGCATATACCTCCAATATCAAGTCACTTGAGATGGAAGTGCAGGCGCGGCTCGATGGTGTTGACCAGATCGAGTGGGACCCCAGCAACCCCGATGTCGACTTTGCGACGTCGTTGCAGTCGATCCTCCGGCGTGACCCGGATGTCGTTCTGATCGATATTGTAGAAAATCAAGCCTCGGCCAAGGCAACGGTCGAACCAGGGATGAGTGGTCCGCTTATCTACGTGCAGCAGCGCCAAGCAAATATCGTCGATCAGATTCGCGACTGGGTAAAACTGGTCGGCGATGTGAAAGATGCCACGAAGGCTCTGCGGCTCGTAACCAATCAGCGAGTGCTGCGAACGCTGTGTGGCAACTGCCGTCAGGCGTACACCCCCACGGCTGAGCAACTCCAGAAGCTTGGTGTCAGCAAGGAGAAGGTTCAGCAACTCTACCGTGCGAGCGGCAAGGTACAGGTGAAGAACCAGATCGAGAACTGTCCGATCTGCAACGGCACAGGGTACCTCGGCCAGATCGGCGTGTTCGAAGTCATGGTCATCGACGATGAGATTCGCCGCATCCTCGGATCTGGTGATCTGAAAGCTGCACTCGCACACGCACGTCGCAACAACATGATTTACCTGCAGGAAGCAGCTTTGGCGAAGGTCGTCTCGGGTGATACCACGATTGAGGAGGTCATCCGTGTGACGGCACCGGCCAAATCCAGCGAAGCGTCCCCGAACCCCCAGGCAGCCTGATACGAATAGAAGTGCGGCGAAGCAGCCGTGCTCGATCACTCCGCGAGGAGATACTTATGTTTGTCGTATTCAACATCATCATCATCGGCCTTGTCCTGCTCATCGCGTACTGGTGGGCCAATCAAGGCCTGTTCAGTGCGATTCTGCACTTTTTCTGCGTGGTCGTGGCCGGTGCGGTCGCCCTTGCGTTCTGGGAACCGATCACCGTGGGCCTCGTGCTCCGGGGAACTGCGTTTGACCCATATGCGTGGGGAATGGTGCTCGTCGGCACTTTTGTGATTACGCTGCTGATACTGCGCATCATCGCTGACAAAGTCGCACCCGCGAATGTTGATATGCCGCACGCTGTGAACCTCGGTGGAGGACTCGTCGTTGGTGCTGCCGCCGGCACGCTCACGATGGGCATCTTCATGATCGGCGCAGGGCATGTGCAGGCACCACGCGAGCTCATGGGTTACAACGGCGTGCAGCGCAACGATCGCGGCGAGATTGGCAATGTCGACAAGATGTGGTTCCCCGTCGCCACCCTCACTGCGACCTTCTACGAGTACATGAGCGGTAAGAGCATGTGGTCGCCGAACCCGCTGGCGAAGGTGAACCCTGATCTTGATGCACAAGCAACGCTGCTGCGCGACTCATTCAACAACGGAAAGGGCCAGTTGTCACTACCGCCTAAGGCCGCGCGCGTCACAAAAACTGTTCAGGAGGCGCGCCGATCGCGCGTGGACATGCGCTTCGAGAACGCCGCGCGTGATTACAACGAGCAGTTGACTGTATCTCAAGCTCAGGTGCGCCTGATCAGCAGTGATGGACGCGTCGTTCACCCCACCGCATGGCGGCAGGAAAGCGGCCGGTACGAGTTCGAGACGCAGACCTACTATGCCACCAGCACACCCGGCCAGCAAACAGCCGACTTGTCCTTCTACTTCCTGATGCCCACCAACTTCACCCCGAACTACATCCAGGTAAAGGGGACACGGTTCCCGATTCGGACGATCACGCCGGGGGATGTGGAACAGATCGGAAAGATCGAGGTGACCGACATCTCGATCAGCCCGACAGCACCGACCATCACCAGTGCGATCCAGGTCGACAACGGCATTCGCCCGATTCGCATCAGCAAGAACAACATGCCGACGGGCATCGAAGAACAGAACGGCCTCTTGACCGTCGGCGATGCGTACTTCCCCGCGCAATCGGTCGGTGTTATTCGCTCGACAATGGCGATCAGTGGTATTTGGGAACCGGTCGGAACGCGTGTCGTCAAGGTGAAGGTGGATCAGGATTCACCAGCCAACATCTTCGCACCAGCGCTTCGCGAACGACTGCCCGAACGCGCACAAATCGCACTGATCGATACCAACGGCGATGTCTACAACCCAATCGGTTTCATGCACCACACCTCTGATCAGCGCATCCGCCTGAAGCTCGACCCAAGCAACTTCACTCGCGAGAAGCGCGATCTGCCCGTGCTCCCGTCAAGTGGCGGTGAAGATCTCTACCTGATCTTCGTGGTCACGGAAGGCCGCACGATCTCTGGCATGAAGTTCGGCGACGAAAGCGTCGGTCGGGCGAATGTCTTCGTCGAGCCGAACAGTTAAAACACGCATGGAGCAAACATCGAACAACAGGGCGGCCCGATGGGTCGCCCTCTTTCATTGGGATGGTGACGCCCGCCAAATGATGTTTCGTTATTTCTCGCCTGTTGCGAGTTCGCCGTGTTTGAGCAGATTCTCAAGATAGTGAATGTCGAAATCAGCGTCCACGAACCGGCGATGCTGCATGATCGCTCGTTGCAGTGGAATCGTCGTCCGAATCGGTTCAATGACGAACTCGTCCAGTGCGCCCAGTGAACGGGTGATCGCCTCATTGCGCGTCGGCGCATGACAGATCAGCTTACCGATCATCGAATCGTAGTTCGGAGGGATCATGTACCCGGTGCGCGCATGTGTGTCAACGCGTACGCCAAGGCCTCCGGGCGGCACGAAGGTCTCAATGCGCCCCGGCTGCGGCATGAACCCGCGGGCAGGATCTTCCGCGTTGATTCTGCACTCAATCGCATGCCCGCTGATTGTGATGTCTCTCTGCTTGTAGCGCAACGGCTCGCCCGCAGCGATGCGAATCATCTCCTGCACGATGTCCACGCCGGTGATCATCTCCGTCACCGGGTGCTCGACTTGCACGCGCGTGTTGACTTCGAGCATGTAGAAGTCGCCCCGGCCGTCCATCAGAAACTCGACCGTTGCCGCACCCGCATACTCTGCATTGCGGATCAGGTCCGCAGCGGACTTGGCGACAGCATCGCGTCTCTTCGGATCGATGTCTGGCGCCGGCGCTTCTTCAATCAGTTTCTGATGCCGGCGCTGTGTTGTACAATCGCGCTCGAAGAGGTGGATTGCGTTGCCGTGTTTGTCGCCAAGCACCTGTATCTCAATATGGCGCGCATGCTCGAGAAACTTCTCGATGTAGACCGCCCCGTTACCGAAAGCGGCCTTGGCTTCCTGCATGGCTGAAGCGAGTGCGGGCCGAAGCGCCGCTTCATTGTGCACGATGCGCATTCCACGACCACCACCTCCGGCCGCGGCCTTGACGATCACCGGATAACCGATCTCCCCGGCAACCTCTGCTGCGTGATCTTCCTCTTCAATCGCACCATCCGAACCCGGGAAGACGGGCGTCTTGCTCTTGCGGGCCATGCGCTTGCACGAGATCTTGTCGCCCAGCAGTGCCATCGCTTCCGGGCTTGGGCCGATGAACTCGATGTGGCAGTCCCGGCAGACCTGGGCAAAGTGCGCATTCTCCGCAAGAAATCCGTACCCCGGATGAATCGCATCCACATTCGCAATCTCAGCTGCGGAGATGATGCGATCGATGCGCAGGTACGAATCCGTTGCAGGCCCCGGCCCGATGCAGATCGTCTCGTCCGCGTACGCGAGCCATGGCCCTTCGCGGTCCGCCTCGGAATACACGCAGACCGTTTCAACTTCGAGTTCGCGGGCGGCCCGGATGATTCGCAGTGCAATCTCGCCACGGTTCGCTATGAGGATTCGTGAAAACATGAGTCAGTCGTCAGCCACGGATGAATGTGAAAGCTGTTCCGTCATCACTCCGGATTGATCATGAACAGCGGCTGGCCGAACTCGACGGACTCGCCATTCTTCACGCAAACCCTGGCGACTTTGCCAGCATGATCGGTCTTGATCTCGTTGAAGATCTTCATTGCCTCAATAAGACACACCACCGTACCCTCGCCAACTGATTCTCCGACGGTGACAAATGCCGGCGAATCCGGATCGGGAGCGGAATAGAACGTGCCGACCATCGGGCTTTCGACGGCGAGAAGCCCTGCATCGCTCTCGGCAGATGCTGTGGTCGATTGGCCGGTATCCGCTGGGGCCGTTGCTCCGGCCTGCTGCGCCGCAGGAGGTGGTGCCATTGTCGCCATTGGCTGCGCAACCACAGCAGGGCCGCCGGGGCCTTCACGACGCAGCGTCACCTGCTCTTCGCTGTCACGCAGGTCCAGCTCGGTCAGGTCGTTGTTGACCATCAGCCGAACCAACTCTTTGAGTTTGCGAATGTCGATCATCTTCGGTGCGTTCCTTCCGATCGCGGCGGCACCTGAGCGCGTGCCGTTCCAACACGGCCGCGAGTATAGCCGACATGCGATCATGTGGCGAACAGCCGGGAACCCACCCCAATCTCACGCGATCGTGCGCAGGACTCACTCGCGGAGCGAAACTGGAGGGTCGAGCACTTCCTTGAGGATGAACGCTTCACGCAGCGCCGCGCGACTCTTGAGTCGTGACCGCACATCGCTCAAGCCGACCCCCGTCTTCTGCACTGAACCCGACTGGATCGGCGAACCCATACCGATCGGATCGCCGGGCAGCGAGGTGTCCTGAATCGATCGTTCCTGCTGCCGCCTGGTGGTCTGCCTCTTTGTCTTCCGTGGCTTGGCCGATTGAGGTTGTGACCGGCGGCTTTGCTGTTGGGGCCGTCGTCGCAGAGCATCAGCGCGAGAAGAGAGCGAGCCTGGTTGCCGCTGCTGCGATTGACGCGACTGCTGCGACTGGCGGGGAGCCGTCGGCACTGGGGCAATACCCATATTGAACTGACCACTCTGCGGCGGCGTTGCAGATGCGCTCGGCCCGGGTTGGTTGATGCGAATCATCGTCTCAGATGATCCACTTGCTTGTGCCGCTCGTCGCCGGCGCAACTCTTCAAGTTGTTGCCGCCTTCGTTCAGCAAGGTCTGATCGCGCGTCCACCGGGCTTCCGGAAGCACGCTGCGACGCAGGGCCGCGGCTTCCCGACGATTGCGATTTCGACTGTGCTTGCGCTTGCTGCCGAGCGAGTTGTTGCCGCCTCGCTTCCGCGGCACGCTCCTCGTTGGCCTGGCGTTCCTTCGCCTGGGCAACCACCTGAATCACATACCAGGTAATCGTCAAGAGCGTGAGTAGTGCACCGATGAGTTTCATAGCAGATGAGTATACGACCGCTGAGACACATCGGCGAAAAGAACTTCCGACCCGTCCGGGCCGGGCAGCCAGGCGAACTCCACGCCAAACACGTTGGCCAGCCGCTCGGGCTGCATGACGTCCTTCGCATTGCCATGCTCAAGGGTCCCATCATGCACGAGCCACACATCATCCGCCACGCCTGCAGCCAGCGTCAGGTCATGCATCGCGCAGAGTACCAGTGCCCCTCCATCAGCAAGTCCCCGCAGCAGTTGCATGAAGTCACAGGTGTGAGCGAGGTCAACGGCTGCCGTCGGTTCATCGAGGATCAGCACACCATCAGGCTGCATCTGAGCAAGCGCGCGTGCCAGCACAACACGCTGCTGCTGCCCGACCGAAAGTTCAGCGAATCGCTGCGACGAAATCGCCGCAAGATCAAGCCGTTCGATCGCATTGTGTACTGCTTGCTCATCAGCGGCAAGCGCGTACCTGCCAAGCTCGACGACCGCACGGACAGACAAGCCACCCGAGACACGCGGCCGTTGCGGCATGTAGGCGATGCGCAGGGCCAGGGCGCGTGGCGGCATGGCGTGGACGCTTGCATCATCGATCCGGACCGCGCCGCGCTTCGGTCGCAACAGACCTGCCGCGCACCGCAAGAGTGTCGTTTTGCCTGCTGCGTTCGGACCGATTAACGCCGTGATGCGCCCGCGCATCGCCTGCGCGGTTGCACACTGAAGCACATCCACCGAGTCGTAGCCGATCGTCGCGTTGTCGATGCGAAGTGTCACGTCAGGTTGTTCCGATCTCGCAGCAGCAGCCAGATGAACAGCGGCCCGCCAATAATCGCCGTGATGATGCCGATCGGCATCACGCCGCCACCAAAGTCAACCGCGCGCCTGCCTGCATCCGCGCCCACAACAAGCACAATTCCCACAAGGGCGCTCGCAATGACCAGCATACGATGCATCGGCCCGACGACCAGCCGCGCGATGTGCGGTGCGATCAGCCCGACAAACCCGATGATGCCTGCGATCGCCACGGTCATCGCTGCAAGCACGCCGGCAACCACGAACAGGCCGATCCGCAGCCGATCAATCGACAAGCCGACACTGCGCGCTTCATCGTCACCAAGCATCGCTGCATCCATCGAGCGAGCAATCAACAAGGAGATTGCCAGTCCAGCCAGCGCGATGCACCCCGCTGCGAGCAGTTCGTTCGTCGCCGCCGTCTCGGGGATGTGCCCCATCAACCAGCGCAGGAAGTCTGACCGCACACCTGCCGGGCTGAGATGTTGAAAGAACATGATCCCCGCCGACGCGACTGTCGATACCACGACGCCGATCAGAATCAACGACACCGGATCAATCGCGCCGCGGCGCTGTCCGAGCACGAACACAATTATCAGCGCAACACCCGCTCCTGCAACGGCCGCTGCCCCATCGCCCCACGCGGTTGCGAGTGCTGCGCTGCTCAGCATGGCTGCTGCCCATCTGCAGATCATCACACCCAGCCCCGCGCCGCTGGAAACACCAAGAATAAACGGCGACGCCAGCGGATTGCGCAGCAACACCTGCAGCAACAACCCCGAAATCGCCAGCGCCACGCCGATACTGATTCCGCTCAACAGCGCACTTGTCCGGAAGCCGATGACGGCAGCATCGGGCCAGCTCAGTACGATCGCGCCATCCGCTGCCGGTCCGAGCATCCATCGCACGATGCACACTGCGATCGCTGTCGCCGCCAGCCCCGCCAGCGAGGCGCGCCTGTACTGCCGCTCCGCGCTCACGAGTCCGTCGCCTCGAACTGCTTTATGATCCGCCGCAACTCCGCAGCAACTTCCACGACAGACGAAGACGGCAGCAGTGCATCGCCATGGCTCAGCACCCCCACTCGGTTCGCCTGCACCGCCGGCACCTGAAGTTTCCGCACTCCGCCGAGATGCTCTGCCGCTGCCTGCTCGTCTGCATCCACGATGACAATCCCATCAGGCGCGAGCTGCGTCACATCCTCCATCGACAGTTCCACCCAGCCGGTTCGCTGCATCGCATTCTCACAGCCGAACAGCCGGAGAAACTCACCCAGATACGTGTCCGTGCCGAACGCAAGTACCGGATCAATCGAATCCACGATCAGCACGCGTCCCGTCCAGCGCGGCTCATTCGCGTGACCAATCGCCTTCATCTTCGCGAGCATCTGCTCGCCGCGCGCCCGAACATCATCCATATCGGCCGGCATGATCTGCATGATGTCGCGCACCATCTGCTCAATGTCGCGCAGTCCGTTGAGGTGCCATGTCAGCAGTTGCCATCCACGCTCCGCTGCAAGCGCAACCAATGCAGGTGATGGCCCTGCCGCAGGCGGCTGAACCAGCAGGTGTGTCGGCTCGACGCGCACAAGCATTTCATGATTGATCTCCAGCAGATCTCCCACGATCGCAACATCATCCGGCAATGAATCACAAAATGGTGTCCTGCCGACAATATTTTCAGCCAGCCCGAGATCCACCAGCGTCTGCGACACTGCAGGGCTCAGCGAAGCAATTCGCATCGGCTGCGCAGCCAATGCACCGGCCTGATCCTCAGACTGGCGCACCGCTTGCTCCCTGTCATCCCCGCGATTCTCGCACGCGATGAGCCACAGGCACGCAAACAGCAGGATCGCAACTGGAAATGTGGCCCGGCAAAACCGTCCGGGCCGATGTTCAACGAAGTTCATCAGTCCATCCTAGCAGCGGCCACGCACACAGCCGATCCGCCACGCAACAGGAGAAAGCACCATGACAGTCCTTGCAGATATCCGCACCAAGCTCAGCCGACGCAAGAACAAGGCCACCACAACCACATCCACCACATCCGACCATACCGGCACACAGGCAGACCGCCTCAAGTCGTTCGTCGCCAACGGCTGGAAGACCATCACCCTCCAGCGCGACAAATCCGACGACACCGCCACCACAACCACCGACTACGCGAACGCCGGCGTGACAGACGCCAACACGCCGCCCACGTCCACACGATTCCGCGATGCCAGTCAGCCGCGGCCCGTCGCCTCGCTCGAAGCCAAGCCGCTCAAGTACCGCAATAACGGCAAACGTCAGGAATCCGAACTGCTCGTCGTCGCCCGCGGGATTCAGCAACTGTTCACCGAACATGCGGGCAAGAACGATCAGCTCGTCGAATCAATCAACGAACTGCAAACTCATACCGCAGGCATCAGCGACATCGCCACCAGCCAGGGCCGGCTCGCAGACATGTTCACCGATCATCTCGACCGCACGCGCGAGCAGGACGCCACGCTCATCGCGCATCTGCGTTCACTCGATGAACGTGCCGCAGAGCACAACGTCGCGCTCGGCAAGCTGCACACGCAGCTCGAAGCCAACGGCCAGCACACGCAGACGACCGGCCAGGCCATCGACTCGCTTACCGATACGCTCCGCACACTTGCGGACACGAGCAAACAGTCCACGCAACTCATCGCCAAGATGACCGCCGGCGCTGAGCAGCGCGATGCCGCAATGGTGCAGATGCACACACGCACACAGAAGTGGATGATCGGCGCCCTGATCGCCTGCGGCACGACATCCATCGGCGCAATCATCGTGGCCACAATCGCCATCTTCGCCGGATAAGCGACTCACCACGGAGATCGCGGAGGACCACGGAGGACGACAGAATTCAACGACCAGAGAGCCCCACGTTCGCGTGGGGTTTTTTATTGTCGAGACAATCTTCTTCGATCCTCCCTGTGTCAGGCGCAGTCTGAACCCCAGTTGCTGAGCACATTCAAGAGGTCCGCCAGGTTCACCGCGCCATCATCGTTCGAGTCGCCGCCGTCCGTACCATCGCTGCCCCAGTTGGAAAGCACATTCAGCAGGTCTGCGAGATTCACCATGAGGTCGCCGTTCGTGTCGCCCGGGCAGTCGATCGGCACCGCCTGACAGGCGAGATCGAATATCTGGATACGATGGTTGCCCGCTGAGACGATCACGCGCCCCGCATCGTCCAACGCGATCCCCCGCGGCGACGAGAACTCACCATCACCAGATCCGAGTGAGCCAAAGGCGTACCGAAAAGTGCCGTCCGGGCCGAAGATCTGAATGCGATTGTTGCCCGTGTCAGCAACGAAGACTTCACCCGATTCATCAACCGCGATCCCCCGCGGCTGGTCGAACTCACCGTCTTCGACGCCGGACGTGCCGAAGGCGAACTGGAACAGGCCCATGGAGTCGAACACCTGAATGCGATGGTTCAACGTATCAGCAACGAAGACCTGACCCGATGCATCGACCGCGATCCCCTCTGGGACTCTGAAATCACCGTCACCCACGCCGTTAGTACCAAACGACAAAACGTGTTGAACACCGCATGGCGTGTCATCGCCGAGGTAACTGCCGCCGAACGCAACACACTCGGCCTCGGGAAGCTGTCGGCACGCATCGTCAACACAGCATGCGCCGGCCGCGCGGACCTCGACCAGCAACTCACCCGTGCCGACATCCCCGACATTCCAGCCGCCCACGCGGATCAGATACGATTGGCCCGCTTCCACTGGCACCCAGACTGTACTGTGATAGTCAGGATCGCCCCCACACGCATTGTTTGGGTCATCGTCATTACAGGCAAGCCGACGGCTCTCGAGATCTTCACAGCCGCTTCCCTCGTACACAACGATGTCTGTGTCGTAGTCAGCGCTGCCACCCAATTGCTCGCATGTGGAGACAAGCAACTGCCCATCAGCCGTTGCGGTGTACTTGTACCAGATGTCACGGAACGTCTGGCCGCCATCGTTCCCAGTCACGCACTCCGGATGCGCCGGCCCGTCTGTCGACCACGCACTCGTGGTATCGAATCCCGTCAGCCCATCCATGATATCGATGGCATTCTCGCAATAGTCGTTCTCGACCCCTGGCGCGAAGGCGAGACCGAGTGTCCCCGTCCCCTGATCGCTGGGGTTTGCGCCACCGACACGGATCAGGTACGAAACATCACCGCGCACCGGCACGACGAGGGTGCTGAGATCGTCCGGGCCATCGCCGCACGGATAATCATCGTTGCAACCAACGAGTCGTCCAATTAAGTTGTCGCATGTTCCACCCTCGAAGATCATGATCGCCGTGTTGAAATCGGCGCTGCCGCCAAACTCCTCGCATGTCGTCACACGCAGCGCACCATCGGCCAGCGGCGTATAGGTGTACCAGACATCGTTGTTCACCTGGGGACATCCTGGCTGATACGGTCCATCGGTCCCCGCATTGACGGTGCTGAATGCTGTATCGCCGAGAACGATCTCGATTGCACCTTCACACAGATCGTTCATGCACGCTAACACCTCATCCCAAACGACGACTCGGTTCGCAAGATCCGTCACATGCAGCCGATGATCCGGCCCGATGACGACCCCGCGCGGTTTGTTGACCGCGAGGTTCCCGAGCTGGAACTCGTAGACGAACTGAGCCATGTTGCCGAGATCCTGGTAGACCAGAATTGTCTCACTGACAGTGTCGGGGATGTACATGCGGCCGCTCAGATCGACCGCGATGTCCGCTGGGAAGTTGAAGATGCCCCC
>CAZVXI010000104.1:0-11149 GCA_964631295.1 uncultured Isosphaeraceae bacterium | reverse complement strand
TGCTCTCCCTTTTGGGTTTCGATGGTCACGGTCAATCCGCCTTTTTTCTCTTCGTATCCCTTTGCCTTGGCGCCCAGATGCATTTGGATCTTTCGCTTCTTGCAGATGCGCTGAAGGGTGTCGGCAACTTCCCGGTCGGTACCGGGGAGTAGCTGATCCATCATTTCCACCACCGTGACGTCCGTTCCGAGCTTCTGATACATCATGCCGATTTCCATGCCGATGACACCGCCGCCGATCACAAGCATGCGTTTGGGGGCTTTTTCCCAATCCAAGGCGTGACGCGCATCCACCACATTCTTTCCGTCAATTTCAAAGCCGGGAATTTGAACGGTGCTGGATCCCGTGGCAATCAGGGCCTGATGGAAGGTCAACGTCTTGGTGCTGCCTGCGTTGGCGCCGCGAATTTCGACTTGGTTGGGGCCGATGAAAAAAGCCTCCCCTTGGAGGATTTCAACGCCGACCGCCTTGCAGAGTTGCCGAATGCCTGACGTGAGCTTTTTGACGACCCCTTGCTTCCATGCCTGGGTTTTCTGGAGATCGAGTTTGAGGTTGCCGACGGAAATGCCGACCTCCTCGGCATTTTTCATCTCTTCGTAGAGTTTGCCGACATGGATCAAGGCTTTGGAGGGGATGCAGCCCCAGTTCAAACAGACGCCGCCGAGGCGGTCGCGTTCGATGCAGGCGGTTTTGAGGCCAAGTTGCCCCGCGCGGATGGCCGCGACATAGCCGCCGGGTCCGCCGCCAATGACAACAAGATCGAAGTGCTGCTTCTCCGCCACCGTGGAGTCCTTTCAGTTGAAGACCGATCGCCCGTGAAAATGGGTGGGTTGGCTGTGTTCGAGCCAGTCTGGCATTGTAGCGGTGGGCGACGGTCATGCGAGCACAGTGCGGCCCTTCGATTGACGCACTCGGCGGCCACCTCTAGCATCGGAGCCTGTCTTTCATCCGGAGCAACGTGTGCGCACAGCCGTCATCAGCGACATTCACGGAAACCTGGAGGCCTTCCAGACCGTCCTCGCAGATATCGATGAGCGCAACATCGATCGGATCATCTGCCTTGGCGATATCCTCGGCTACGGCCCGAACCCGGTGGAATGCGTGGACATCGTTGCTGAGCGCTGCGAATGGGCCCTGCTGGGCAACCACGACTTCGGTGCCCTCTACGAGCCGACGAACTTCAACGTTGCTGCTGAGCAGGCCGCCTACTGGACACGGGCGCAGTTTGAAGCAGAACCAGACCACGAAAAGGCCGCGACGCGGTGGGAGTTCCTCGGGAAGCTGCGCGTGCGTGTGATCTTCGGCGAGTTCCTGTGTGTGCATGCCTCGCCGCGTCGGCCGATCAATGAGTACATCTTCCCGGAGGATGCGATGAACTCGCCGGTCAAAATGAAGCAGATCTTTGACCTCGTCCCCGAGCACTGCCTCGTCGGGCATACGCACGTGCCGGGCGTTTTTACTGATGAGCCTGACTTTTACGCCGCGGCCGAACTCGAGGGCAAATACACCTTCAACGAACATGAACGCGTGATCATCAATCCCGGCTCAGTCGGGCAGCCGCGCGACCTCGACCCGCGGGCCAGTTATGCCATTCTTGATGAGGACACGAACTCGGTCGAGTTTCACCGGCTGGAGTACGACGTCGATGCCGTGGTGGAAAAGATCCACGAGATTCCCGAACTCAATGACTGGCTGGGTGATCGGCTTCGCGAAGGGCGTTGACCATTCAGCCGGGGCCGGCTTCAATGCCTCGTCCCACTGTTTCCCCACCAGTGCCGGTCGTGGCTGCTGAAGAAGGCAGCCCGTTGGCACCTGCCGAACCAGAAAGCTGCTGATCGAACATGTCGCCCCGCGCTCGCCGAATCGTCATCCCGCTGCTGGTTTCCGTGCCTGCCCTGCTTGTGCTCGCAGTGGTGATCTTCTCGCCCGGCAAGCAGCCTGCCGCACCGATCACACCACCTGACACGACCGCGGGCGAGATTGCACCCGGCGATGAGGCGCAATCACCTGATGACGACACTACCCTCGCCGCCCCGGATTCTGATGACGAACAGGCACCACCAGCAGACGACGACCCGCAGGATCAGGATTCTGCCGTCGTCGACGACAGCACTGATGAAGCCACCGCGGGCGCCGGCGATCAGCCGGTCGAAAAGCCATCACTTGAGGGGCTTTACGCCATGGCTCCGGACGCAGCCACGGCCGGGGCGAGTTTCACGCCTGCAACGCTGGGTTCGCTCGATCGGCGTGAGGCGTCGATGCTCGTCGAGTTCTCCACGAGCGGCGCGGGGATTGATCGGCTGATTCTGTCTGACTACTGGCAGACGGCCGGATCGAAACACAAAGCGGAGGCGCACTATGCCGCCCTGGCCAACGGCGCGCCGCCCGACCAGGCTCCGCCCCTGCCGCCGGTGGAAGAACACTACATCATCAGCAACGAGCCGGTTGGGGGGGTGAACATTCCGATGCTTGCGGCGAGTGCGCTGCTGATCGACGGGCAGCGCGTGCGCATCTTTGATGTCGCGCGGGCAGCCGTTGCCCCGGCAGGTGCGGACGCCTTCCCGCCCATCCTTGATGAAGACGGCAGCGAGATGCCGGTCTGGTCGCAGATCGCGCCCGGCTCGTTCCGAACGGTGATTCACACTGCCGATGGCACGCCGGTCGCACAGATCACGCGAACATTCACGCTTGGAGACAACTTCGATCTGATTCTCGAACAGTCGATCGAGAACCTGACAGCAGCGCCGGTGGATATCCAGTGGGTGCAATACGGCCCAAGCGATCTGCTGCCTGATCGGTCGCGCTACATTGATCGCCGACGTTTTCGTTTCGGCTACATGTACCCTGCATCGGCTGATCCGACGGGACAGATTCTCTCAGCAGAAGACACGGATTTCATTCTCGAGCGAGGCTCTGTCGCGAAGGATGCAACCAAGGCAGCGCAGAACCGGATCGCAGGCAAAATCGACGCAGCGCAGTATCGCGAGCGGGTCACGATCTGGCCGAACGATGAAGTGCGCGACAACGATTTTGATCTCGCGTGGTTCGGCGCGACGAACCGCTACTTCACGCTCACCATCCACCCGCTGATTCCCGAAGGACAGACTGTTCGCCCCACGCTGGCTCCCATCGTGGAAGAGATCCGGATGGAGGTTGATCCGGACGCGGATGACCCTTCGGTGATGACGCTCATCTATGGGCCGACGCACACGATTGAAGCAAACAGCAGGTTCTCGCTGGACATGGGTGTGTACGGCGGGCCGCAGGAGCGCGACATTCTCAACGCGCAGCATCCGCTGGATCAGTTGCAGATGGGCAAACTGATTCTGTTCCAGATGTCCAACTGCTGCGCGATCTGTACGTTCCAGTGGCTGGCGAAGTTGCTGCTGATGTTCCTGTCGCTGCTGCACGACCATGTCGTGTTCGACTGGGGCATCGCGATCATCATGCTCGTTCTCGTCGTGCGAGGCCTGCTGCACCCGATCACGAAGCGCACGCAGATCAACATGCAGCGCTTCGGCAAGACGATGCAGAAGGTCAAGCCAGAGATCGACAAACTGCAGAAGAAGTATGCCAGCGACCCGAAGCGGATGCAGGTGGAGCAGATGCGACTGTTCCGCGAGCACGGCGTCAATCCTTTCCAGATGCTCGGCTGCCTGCCGATGTTTCTGCAAACACCGATCTGGATTGCGTTGTACGCAATGCTCTACGCCGCGATAGAACTGCGTCATGAGCCGGCGTTTTTCGGCATCTTTCAGCAAATTGGCGGCTGGCCGTTTCTGGCGGACCTTTCATCCGCGGACCATTGCCTTGGTGAGTTCTCGCAGCCGTTTCGTTTCCTGTTCTGGAATATCACCGGCATCAACATTCTGCCGATCCTGATGGGCGCAATTTTCTTCGTGCAGCAGAAGTACATGTCGCCGCCGAACCCGACTGCAACACCCGAGCAGTTGCAACAGCAGCGGATCATGAAAATCATGATGGTGGTGCTGTTTCCGATCATGCTCTACAGCGCGCCCTCGGGCCTGACGTTGTACATTCTCACGTCGAGTACCGTTGGTATCATCGAGAGCAAATACGTTCGCGCGCATGTCAATCAGTTGGACCTCGAAGCGCCGCCGAAGAAGAAAAACCCGCGCAAGGCGGCGAAGCGCGATGCACAGGCGCGTGCATATGCCGCCATGCTCGAACGCCGCAAAGAGAAACAGCGCAGCTCGAAGAAGAGCTTCAAGAAGCGCAAGTAGCAGATGATGCATCTCAATGATGTCATCATCGCAGTTGCGACGCCGCCGGGTCGATCTGCGCGCGGCATTGTTCGCCTCAGCGGCAGGGGTGCGGTCGAGATTGTTCAGGCGATGGACGATTGCTCGTCGGAATCAGGCCGCGGTATCCGGCACGCGATGTTGCAGATCGATCCTGCGCACGCACTGCCGGCCTTGCTGATCACGATGCCGGGGCCGAACTCCTACACAGGCGAGGATTCCTGCGAACTGCAGATGCCTGGCAATCCGCTGCTGCTTGAGCGAGTTGTACAGGCGCTGATCGAGCGTGGCATCGCGATGGATGTACATGTCCGTCGCGCGGAGCCGGGCGAGTTCACCGCACGCGCGTACTTCAACGGCAGGCTCACGCTTGATGAGGCGGAGGGCGTGGCCGCGACGATCGCAGCACGCAGCGATGCGGAACTTCGCGCGGCGCATCAACTGCTGGCCGGCCGGCTCGGGCGATTCGCAGCCGAGCTGATGGATGCGATCGCGCAGGCGCTTGCGCTGGTCGAAGCGGGGATCGACTTCACCGATGAAGAGGATGTTGTCGCGATCGGCCCGGCTGATCTGTTGGCGCGAGTGACTGCCGCGCAGACGGAGATCGAACAGCAACTGGCGCGCTCGGTTGGCATGGAACAACTCGAGTCAGTTCCCTGGGTTGTGCTGGCAGGCCCGCCGAACGCCGGGAAATCGACACTGTTCAATGCGCTGCTTGGGCATTCGCGGGCCGTTGTGTCCGACATTGCCGGCACGACACGGGACGTGCTCATCGAGCCGCTGATGCTGAAGACGGAGTTCGGCCCGGCAGAAGTCATGCTTGTTGATCTTGCCGGGATTGATGATGCGGATTTGTCACAGGTCAATCGCAGCATGCAGCGCGCGGCGCGCGAAGCGATGCAGCGTGCGGAGTTGATTGTTCGATGCTTGCCTGCGGACGCTCATGCGTCAAACGATGGTAATCGTGATGGCTGCCCGACGCTCACCATTCAGACGAAGGCGGATGTTGCAAAGAGTGTGCAGCAGCCGGATGTGCTGGGCGTGTCAGCGAAGACCGGTGCGGGGCTTGACCAACTTCGGGGGCGCATTGCCTCGATTCTTTCCGAACGGCTGATCAGCATGTCATCTGACATGCTCGCGCTTCAGCCGCGTCACGAGGCTGCGCTTCGTGCTGCGCGGTCGCATCTTGATGCAGCAGTCGGGTTGCTCGAGCCGATGCGCACAGCGCGGACTCTTGATGATCCGGAACTCATCGCCACGGTGCTGCGCAGCGCGCTCGATGCACTGGGTTCCATCGTGGGCGAGATGACCCCTGATGATGTGCTCGGCCTCGTCTTCGGGCAGTTTTGTATCGGCAAGTAGGATGTTGCCATGACCAGCCACACGATTGAGATACGCGTCCGCTATGCCGAGTGCGACCCGATGGGTGTCGCACATCACGCAGCATTTCCGATCTGGTTCGAGATGGGCCGGACAGAACTGCTTCGCGCGAACGGCGGTGATTACCGCGCCATGGAAGCCAACGACCAGTTGCTCGCGGTCGTCAAACTTGATGTGACGTATCGCAGCCCTGCACGGTATGACGATGTGCTCACGCTGGTGACAACGGTCGAGAAGGCCACGCGCGCGAAGGTGATCCACACGTATGCGCTCAGCCGTGACGGCGTCCTGCTTGCCGAGGCATCGACGACTCTGGCGTGCATCAACCGCGCAGGCAGGGTCCAGCCGATTCCGGAGGCGTTGTTGGGTATCAATTATTGACTATTCTTGACAATGAGATACGCTATCAGCATGGCCAGTGCTCACCAAATGAACGTCTCTCTGACAGCCGAACTTGATGCGTTCGTTCGGCGACTCGTCCAGTCCGGCGCGTATCAGTCGTCGAGCGAAGTCGTCCGCGATGCACTGCGGCAACTCATGCAACAGCGAACATTGCTCGACCAGCAGACCATCTGGAGCGCGATCGGCCTTGCGGATGCTCCGAAATCGGACGCGGATCATGCTGCAGCGCGACGTCGATTCAATGCGATGATCGACGATGCTCGGCAGCGGTTTGAGCGCGGTGAGGGTGTCCCGGGCGATGTTGCGTTCGATCGGCTGCGCGCGCAAGCGCAATCGAAACGACGCGGCAAGGCGGGCTGATGCCCGGGTTTGTTCTTGATCGCGAGGCCGAAGTCGATCTTACTGAGATCGTCGACCACCTTTGTGATGACGCTGGCGCTGCGGTCGCACTCGAAGTGCTTGACGCTATCGAATCTGCGTTCCACTACCTTGCGGAGCATCCGCAGATTGGTCACTTCAGGCCGGACCTTACGTCGCGCGATGTTCGATTCTGGAACATCTATCGCTATGTGATCGTGTATGAACCTGCGAGCAGACCGCTCCGTGTGTATCGTGTGCTGCATGGTTCACGCAACATCGGCGACATGATCGAATGACGAACCAATTTATGGCTTGTTTCCGGTGTTGACTTCGTATGCTGCATCGAGCAGCTCGCCGATCACGCTTTGCCCGTTAAGCATCCAGCGAGGCACCCAGCGATCATCAATGTATACCGCGGGTATGCCGCGAATGACACCAAGCCGACCTGCGATCAAATCATTTTGCAGAGCAAGTTCCACTTCGGTGCTGGCCATGGCTGCCTTGAAGTCGTTCACATCAAGGTTGAGATAGATTGCTGCACTCTCCCAGAAGCCATCACTGCCGATGCCATCCTGATTGGAAAGTATCCATTCATGGAAAAGCCAGAAGCCGTCTTCACCTGCGAGCATGGCGGCCGCCTCGGCGGCGCGGGCTGCTTGGCAGTCGTGCTCGTACAGTGTGCTCTCCGGCTTGGGGTTGCATGACTGGTCAAACGGGTGATGCCGGAATATATAGCGGACCCACGGCCGCGTGCGCATGGCTTGCTCGAGCGCATCTTCAAATCGATTCGTGACCTGGCTTGAGTAGGTCGCGAAGACCATGATATCGACGACCGGTTCGGTTGCGCCTCGGCTGTGCTGTGGCTTGTCCTGCTGGAAGATGCGTTTGCCGCCCTGTTTCCAGTCGGTGATGTACTTGGTAAGTGCCAGCGGTGGACGATCAACCACATGTGTCGCTGGCTCTGCGCCACTGCTGAGGACGGCCTCTGCAGCACGCCGCATCGCGCCGCGTGCGGTAAATCCCTTTATCTCCGTGCCGTTGACAAACACGAGCGGCGTGAAGTGCAGGCCGAGCGCAACAGCCTCATTCGATTCTTCTTCGATGGTGCCAAGCGTGCGGTTGCTCTGCATGATCGAAATGAACTCGGTGTAGTCGAAGCCCATTTCCGCGACGATTGCAGGAAAGTTCTCCTGTGTGAACTCGCCTTCAAGCTCGAAGAGTTTGTAGTGCATGCGCCAGAATCCATCGCTGCCGCCGAGGATGCCGGCCGTTTCCGCAGCCCGCGCAGCCCAGCACGCATTGCTGTGCAAGCTGCGCGAGATGTTCGGATTGCAGTCCGCGTTCATCGGAAAATGCTTGTGCGAGATGGAGACCTTGTCCGGATACTCCTTCAAAAGTTCGAAGATCTCTTCTTCGACGTTCTTGCAGTCCGGGCACTGGTAGTCGGAGTAGACAACGAAGCGAACGACGGCTTCTTCCGGGCCAAGCAAGTACTTGCCACGAAAGCCCTCGGGACCGGTTTCGAGCACGCCCTGCTCGAATGCGTTGCCCTCGTCGGGGGTTCCGTCATTGGTGTTCTCAGCGAGTTTCGTGATCGAATCACCGAGCTGTTTTTCGGCCTCTTTCTCCACCTGCTGCGCCACGACGACGTTTGCGACAAGCAGCAAACCACTCGCAGCGAGGAACGATCCGCCGAACGAGCCAACGGCGCGGCGTGAAACCGCGGGCGCAGCGCTGCGTGTGCCGACTTCTATCAGCACGACCCACAGCAGATTCGCTGCATGCGACGCGAGGCAATAGTTGCACGAGAGCGATTTGTCGAGCAGAATCACGCCGACAAGGAACAGCGACGCGAGCAGGCCAAGCCGCGCGATCCAGCGCATCGCGTCGGGGACGCCCTGCTTGCGGACCGCAATCCACGCGATGAGCATCGCGAGGAAGTATGCGAAGCCGACGAATGATGTTGGCCAGTTGATACCCGGAATCTTGCCCCAGACGCTCTTGGCTGCGTTGTCGCACCCGCTGCCCTCGCCGCAACCGGGGATTGTCGCGCCGTAGAGGTGGGCGAACACGAGCATGCCCGCTGATGCGGCTGCGACAGCCAGCAGCACCGCGCCCGCGATCAGCACGGGCGGTGCGATCGGCCCGCCGCTGGTGGTTGCACCTTCACGCTGGGCGCGCATGGCGGCACGCTTCTGCGCGCCGCGCGACGTGCCGCCACCGTTCTTGTTGCCAGATTTCTTTTGATTCTTTCTGTTGGCCACGTGCCTTCCCCTGATCCGTGTCCGGTAATTGATCGGTTTGACTTACATTCTTGCCGGTGCATCGATGCCCAGCACACCCAGCCCGTCTCGCAGCACGCGGCGGGTGAGGTTGCTCAGCCGCAATCGCGATTGCCGCACCGCTTCCTCATCGGCCGTTGCGACCGGACAGTGCTGGTAGAACGCATTGTATGCCTCCGCTAGTTCATACAAAAACGTGCAAAGTCGGTGCGGTTCGAGCGACTCGGCGACGGATTCGATCGTCTCGGGGTATCGCAGCAGTTTCAGCGCGAGTTGCTTTTCCTCAGGGGCGGCGATTTCCAGTGGCCAGGCGGTCGATTCGTCCGGTAAGACGCCCGCTTTTGAGAAGATAGAGCAGATTCGCGCGTGGGCGTACTGGAGGTACGGGCCAGTCTTCCCCTCGAAGGAGATCATCCTGTCCATGCTGAAGACGTAGTCCTTGACGAGGTCGTTGGCGAGGTCGGCAAACTTGATCGCGCCGATGCCCAGTTGCCTGCCGATCTCGTGGAGTTCATCATCACCCATGCCATGCGTGGGCGCGTCGGGGTCGGCTGCGCGCGACATGACTTCATTCGCGCCGCGCTGGACTGCCTCATCCAGCAGGGATGCAAGCGTGACATTCTCTCCGCTGCGCGTCTTGAGCGGCGAACCATCCTCTCCCAGCACGGAGCCGAACGGTACATGCGTGAGTTGGGCATGCGTGCCGTCGGGCGTCTTGTCCCAGCCGATGAGTCGGATGCCGTCGAACACATCACGGAAGTGGTCGCGCTGGCGGGCATCGACGACATAGATCATGCGATCGGCATCGAGTTTCTGCACGCGGTAGCGCACGGCAGCGAGATCGGTTGTCGCGTAGAGATAGCCGCCGTCTGACTTGCGGATGAGCATGGGCCGCTCGCGGTTTGCGAATCGCACGACAATCGCGCCCTTGTCCTCGCCTGCTTTGCCATCTTCAAGGAAGGCATCGACGACGCCTGCGAGTTCATCTCGATAGGTGGACTCGCCGCGGTTGTTCTCCGGGCCGATCCTGACGTTGAGCGTATCGCACGCGTCGTACAGCGCCGCGAGCGTGACATCAATGAGTTTCTGCCAGTCGCGGCGGAGCGATTCATCACCTGCCTGCAGTTTGACGAGTGTCTGCTTGGCCGCTTCGAGGTGCGCCTGGGCGCCGGCGTTCTGTTCTTCGAGTTCCGCAACGCGATGCGGCCCTGCATGCAGTTCGACTGCCTTGGCGAGGCCGCGCAGGTCGGCTTTGGCGGTGAGCTGCGCATCGCGATATGCGGCATCAAGCGCGCTGAGTGTGAGCGCATCAAGATCGACCTTCTGCTCGCGCAACTGGTGCAGCACCATCGCGATGGGCAGGCCCCAGTCGCCGAGGTGATTCTCGCGATGCACGGTTCGGCCAAGCCGTTCGAAACAGCGCGCCAGCGCATCGCCGATGATCGTCGAGCGCAGATGTCCGACATGCATCTGTTTGGCCACATTCACGCCGCACATGTCGATTGCGACGGCGTGCGTATCTGCCGAGGGCGTGATACCCAGATCGCCCTCATCCATGGCGATCAGCGCTGCCGCGAGTGCTTCTGCGCGCAGACGGATATTGATGAATCCCGGGCCGGCAATCTCGACCGACTCAGCGATGGCGTCAATATCGAGCGCATCGACGATTTCCCCGGCAAGGTCACGCGGCTTGCGCGCCAGTTTCTTCGCCAGGCCCATCGCGGCATTGGATTGGAAGTCGCCGAAATCCGGATTCTGGGCAGGACGAATCATCGGGTCAGCGTCGGCAGCATCAAGCCCGGTTGCGCGGGCGATGGCATCGCGGAAGCCGGCCTCCAGCATGGCGGCTGGATCGGTCGTCATCGCGTGCTCCGACAGGTTGGCGGGGGTCGTGGATGTCATTACTGGCAAGGAGAGTATAGAGCCGCCCGTGAGCGGGTCGCCTCACACGATCGCAGAGCTTCTCGACTTTGCGGTTGACGCGCACAGCGACGACAGTGTGGCAGAAGCTGTGGCACGCGTTCTCCCAACCGGCGCGCTCGGCTGCACCTCGCGGCTACACAGCGACGGCAGTGACGCTGAGCGCCTCGGCCATCGCCTTGCCCAGATCAGCCGGGCTGTCAGCGACGGTGACCCCGTTGCTGCGCAGCGACTTCATCTTCGCATCTGCTGTGTCATCCGCGCCGCCGATGATCGCGCCTGCGTGGCCCATGCGTTTGCCGGGAGGCGCCGTCTTGCCCGCGATGAACGCGACGACGGGTTTGTTCATGTGCTGCTTGATCCACGCGCCTGCTTCGGTTTCATCGGAGCCGCCGATTTCTCCGATCATCACGACGCCGTCGGTGTCCGGGTCATCGTTGAACATGTCGAGCAGTTCGATAAAGTTGAGGCCTTTGACGGGGTCGCCGCCGATGCCGACGCAGGTTGTCTGCCCGATGCCGCGTTGCGATGTCTGCCAGACCG
>CAZVXI010000103.1:0-11171 GCA_964631295.1 uncultured Isosphaeraceae bacterium | reverse complement strand
ATCGGTTGCGGTCGCGTCGTTGACCGGCGGATCAGCAAAGGCGTGCGTGAGCGATGCGTAGGTCTCGCGAGCGGCATGATCGGCGGCGTTAAAGCGGATGACGTGCGGCAGCATGATGCCAACGGCCTGGCCGTGGATCACATCGAACTGCGCGGTGAGTGGATTTGCCGTCGCATGGGCTGCGCCGAGCATGCTGTGTTCGATGGCAAGCCCTGCATATGCAGACGCGAGCAGCATCTGTCCCTGCGCGTGCAGGTCGCCTGGTTCCTCGTAGATACGCTTGAAGTACTGCGTTGCGAGCCGCCATGCTTCACGGCCGAACAACTGCGAGAACGGCGTGCGCTCCGTTGTGACGGCAGTCTCGAGTGCATGAGCGATGCAGTCGAGGCCGGTGTTGGCGATGACCTGTCTCGGCTGTGTTGTGGATGTTGTCGGATCAAGAATGGCAATGCGGGCCGCGGCCTTCTTGTCGCCACATGCCATCTTCTGATGCGTCTTCGCATCAGCGATGAGAGCATAGGACTGCATCTCGCTGCCAGTGCCGGTCGTTGTCGAGACGGCAATCATCGGCAGCATGGGTTTCGTTGCCTTTCCCCATCCCCAGTAGTCTGCCATCTGTCCGCCATTGGTGAGCAGAAAGTTGCAGCCTCGCGCGGTGTCGATCGAACTACCGCCTCCAAGGCCGATGAGCAGATCGCGCTGCGTGTCGCGCGCGACTTCCGTGCAGCGCTCAACATCATTCGTCGTCGGGTTTTCGTGCGTGGAGCCGAATACTTCCGCGCTCACCCCGGAAGCTTGAAGCGACTTTACCGCGCGATCCGCATGCCCCGCAGCGGCAACGCCCGCATCAGTCACGACCAGCGCGCGCGATGTGCCAAAATCTTTCGCGAACTCGCCGATATGATCGAGCGTGCCTTCGCCAAAGATGATTTTGGTCGTAATGTGCAGCGTCGCCGGGTCCATGGACGGTCAGGCAATCTGAAGCGCACGCTCCCGGTAGAGAAAGTCAATGATGTTGCCTTCGTGCGGTTGCAGCCAGTCGATCTTGAACGTCGGGATCGGGCCGAGATTCAGTCGGTCGATGTCTGGCGCGTCGACTGCTGCCCTGCGAAACGATTCATCCTCAGAGATGATCGATGCCACAAGCGTGCTGCCGATCTCATTGAGCATCGTGTCCTGAGGACACTCGACGACGCTCGCGAACGGGAACATGTACTCGGTGTTGGCAAGTGTGCGCGACGGATTGTCCGCGTAGATCAGTGTCGGGCGAACATAGGCGTAGCGTTCCTCGCGAATGAGCCGACCACCCGAGCGGTGCTTTGCAGTCATGTCTTCCACACTTGACTCGGACAGCCCGGCGTTGATGCTGGCATCAATGCCGTCCGCCTGTTGCGGCACAGTGAACGCAGCGAGCGGAGCGTTGGGATCATCGGGCGGCAGCGGTTCGATCTTCGCGAGCCGCTCGGCCACTGCATCAGCGATCTCCCGTCCGTGTCGCGGCGTCCAGATTCCCGAACAGTTGATGCAGCTTCGTCCGCTGTTGATCGCGACGCTGTCGACGAGTACGTCGAGGAACTCGTCCCAGCGGTCAGCGCAATCATCGCCGATGAGAATCTTGGAGAAGCCCGGGCCATGCACCTGCACACCGGCGTTCCCACGATACTGATCGACGGTCTTCAGCGAACCGAAGATCATCGTGCGCGGGACGTTTTCGACGACGGCCTTGCCGGTCTCGATGCCGCCGGGGTAGAGCGCAATAACTTCCCGAGGGATGCCCGCTTGCGCGTATGCTTCGGTCATGCGATAGGGGGTCCACGGTTCCTGAGGGCCGGGCTTGAGGACAAGGCCGATCTGCAGCGCGATCACGGGCAGCCACAAGCCGTGCGTGCCGGGCGAGTTGGAAGGCAGCACCATGCCCAGTGCAGGCGTTGTTGCCTGCCGGCTGCGCATGATGGAATCTTCAATCGCAAAGCCGGTGGTCAGAATCGTCGGATCAAGCTTGCGCGAGAGTGCTTCCAGAATCTTGTCGAGATTCGACAGCACGTAATGCAGCTTCTGCATGTTCGCGTGGCACATGTGCTCGGGCAGACCGGTCGTTGCGGACTGACATTTGACGAACTGCTGCGGCGACTGCGGCTCGCCGCCGACGGGCAGGTCAGCTTCCATGAACAAATCTGCCGCGGCAGAGAGTTTGTCGCACAGGTCAGGGATCGTGAAGTTACGCAGCGCATCGCGCGCCTGTTGCGCCTTGCGCATGTCGCGCAGGACGAGGCCCGCGTTTGCCTGCGAGACTTCGCCCAGCGCCTCGCCGGTCGCGAAGTGCACGACTTCATCAACTTCGAGGCTCTTATACGGCTCGCCCCAACGGATGACGGGAAAGTGCGGCATGGCTAGTACACACCCTCCACGATCGTCTCCTGCATCGCGCGGAACGGACGCGTTTCAGCAACGCCATCCCACGGGTACTGCTCGCAAGGCCTGCGGCGGATCGATTCATCACGCTCGAGAAACCGTGGCATGAAAAACTCCTGCGTCAGCGTCGTGAGCTCCACGCGGCCCCAAGCGTCGTAGTCCACCTGCTCCGTCGGGTTGTCGGGATCGACTACCCGCATCACCGCCCGCGGCTGCGGCGCGTAATAGGTGATCGAGAAGTTGTCTTCCGGCGTGAGTGGCCGATGTCCCGCAAGGCCCATCAGCGTGTTGCCATAGGTAGGCACGAGTTTCGTGCGACCTTCGAGGACTTCCTCAATGAGAAACCGCGTGTACTGCGGCGACATTTCTGTCCCGCCGCAAAATACACCCTTGATGCCTGCATCGGGAATCGACGTGCGTTCACTGAGCGCTTCGAGCAGTCGCGGCGTCGTGAACAGCGCATGCACCTCGCGGTTGTCGATGATGGACATCGCCTGATCAACGACGTGCGTCATGTAGTCTTTGGCTTCCTCGCCCTTGCCGTTCGCGATGAGCTTTTTGACCCAGCGTGGGTCGAGATCGACGAAGTAACACGAGCAGCCGCGATGATTCGCGAGATGTTCGATGGCGAGTCGCAGCCGGCGTGGGCCGGTCGGGCCGACCATCAGCCAGTATCCGCCACGCGGGAAGTCTTCATCGCTGAGCGTTTCGGAAAACTGCTCGTAATCGACCTTGTAATCGTTCCACTGGATGCGCTGCTTGGGCATGCCAGTGGTGCCGCCCGTCTCGAAGATGTGAAACGGCTTTCCCTGGAACGCATTGGGCACGAACTTCTCATGCGGCAGTGTGCGAAGCAGTTCGCCGTCGAACTCATCAAATCGCATCAGGTCGGCGAAACCCCGCACTTCGTCTCTGGGACTCCACCCGGCGCTCGCAGCCCACTCGAGCCAGTAAGGCGTGCCGGTTTCATCGGAGAAGTGCCAGTGCACAATCTCCCGCACATGATCGTCAAGCTGCGTCCTGGCCTGTTCGATGGCCTCGTCCGATGCCGTATTCGTCGTCGTTGCTACTGAAGAGGTCATGATTCTGCTGATCAGCCTTGTGGGTCAAAGAACTTATCGATCGTTCCCTGTGACAATGGTTTTGTTACGAGTGAAACGCCGACCAGACTCACCAGAGACGCGAGAAAGATGAACGCGACCGGCATCAGGCCGATGACGAGGTATTCACCCTCGCCTTCATGGCCTCGGATGATGTCCTGATAGAAGAAGTAGAACCACACCGCGGCCGTGCTGAGCACACACGCCCAGGCACCCGCTCGCGTGACACGCTTCCAGTAGACAGCCGAGAACACAAGCGGGAAAAGGGCGCCAAAACCGGTGAAACACCAGACGCCAAGATCGAACACGTTGACGTTGAGAAGCGCCATGGAGAGCAGATAGGCAACGGTCACGATCGCGACGACAAAGCCCCTCGCGAGCATCACCATCTGCTTGTCTGTGAAGCGATCCTCCCCGACCGAGTGTGCAACGATGTCGTTGGAGAACATCGTGCCGAGGCAGACGAACTGCGAATCGAGCGAACTCATGATGGCGGCAAGAATGCCGGCCGTCAGCAGTCCGAGCAAAGCCGGCGATTCCACCAGCGTCTTCACCATCGTTGACAGCGCCGCGTTGGCATTCGGTGGCGATCCGGGACCCGCAGAGGGTGGCATCCGAATCTCGCCACCTGCGTACAGGGCTGCTGCCCACAGGCCGATCAGCACGCGCGGCACCCAGACGATTGCGATGAAGATCGGATGCGCGATAACCGTCAGCCGGAACGTCTTGGCGCTTCGTGCGGTCAGCCAGTGCTGGAACAGGTGGGGGAACATCCCGACTGAGAGTGGGATGAACATGTACGACACGAACTGCCATGGGCCGATCTTGCCCCGAGAGACTTTTTCCGGCACACGTTCGACGGCAACCTGGCCCGCTTCCGCCAGCCCGCCGAGTTTGTCCGCATTGGCGATCATGTAGAAGCACACAACGCCAGTGATCATGAAGACGATCGTCTGGAATGTGTTGGCCCACACTGCAGAGCGCACGCCGCCAAAGAACACGTAGAACATCACAACGCTGCAAATGACAAGCCCCGTCAGCCAGGGCGGCACACCACCATTGAGCGGGTGCGGTCTGCCGTTTGGCAGCGGGTCCATAGCAAACAGCTCAGGGAACATTCCCGCGGTGATTGGCTGCACAGTCTTGCAGGCGGCGATGATGCCCACCAGCAGATAAGGAATCACAAGCGCAACGAGAACGAAAAACAGCACGTAACCCAACGCGTTCGACTCAAAGCGATCACGGAAGAACTGTACCTGCGTGACATACCCGTAGCGCTTGCCGAATGCCCACAGCTTGATACCTACCAGAAAGAACACCGCGGAGTGGATCAGCCCGCTCCACGAAGCCATCAATCCGTATACACCAATGCCTGATTCGAAACTCTTGGCAGTTGAGCCGACGAGCGCAAAACCCGTCATCGTTGTGCCAAAGACGCTCATCAGCAAGAGGAAAGGGCCGATCGAACGGGACGCGACGAAGTAGTCGTTGCTTGTGCCGCGGAAGAACCGGGTGGCCGTGAGGCCAAGCGCCATCAGCAGCCCGAGATATCCGAGAATGATCCACAGAGGCGTCTTCGAGACAGCCTGGGCGGCGGTATCCTGGGCGAGTGTTGTCAAGAACAACAGCGGATCGATCATGATGGGTTCCCGCCTTGCCGGTCTTCGAACTGATCAGCCCACTGCTCAACATGCTTTGGCCAGCAGAACTTGACGGCCATTGCCCACGTGACGCCGCACGCCAGCGAGAACATCGCATGGTAAAACAGCCCGACTGGCAGGAAGCCGAGCACAAGCGTGGTGTCGTCCCAGAACCACAGGTCCTGGTGCAGAATACCAAGCAGGATCACCACACCCCAGACGATCCAGAACGCAGCCGTTCGACGCGGTGCACTCACGGTGTCGCTTCTTCTTTAACAGCAAACAGATGCGTGTGGGTCTGCACGTACAGCACGCCGTTGGCAGCAACTGGAGAGGAGTAGATCTGGGACATCATGTTGATCTCACCAATCAGTTCTTTTTCCTTGCTGGCGCGAAGGATAGTGAGATAGCCGTCTTCATTGCCGACGTACACCTTCCCGTCCGCAACAAGCGTTGAACCCCAGATGTGGCTCATCGTGTCGTGCTTCCAGTAGAGTTCGCCGGTATTGGCATCGAGGCAGTACACGAATCCGGAGAAGTCTGCAACGTACACAAGATCATCGACGATGGACGGTGTCGAGACGGACCGGTTGATGAGGTTGTAGTTCCAGATCTTTCCGCTCTCGGTGATGTCGCCCGTCTTGGTCGGGTCAAAGCACACCAGATTGCCGACACCCTCGCCGTGCTCCGGGTCCTGTCCGATCGGCACGTACACGCGGCCCTTGTAGACGACAGGTGTGGCGATGACTTCGCTTGGACCGCCGACCGTCGCGTATCGGTTGGGCTTGCCATTGCGGCCGATGCGGTATTCCGGGAGATTGGCGTCGAAGCGGAACGCCTCTGCGAGCACATCGAATCCTTCTTCATCCTGTTTTGGTTCAGCACGGAAGCCATACACCCAGCCATCAGGGCCGCCGAAGATGCAGAGCTTGGTGTCGCCGGTATCGAGCCACGCCGGCGAACTCCAGTTGCAGTGGAAGATTTGCTCGCTCAGGCCGGACGCCTCTTCTGCACGCAGCTCGCCGGTTTGCTTGTCGAGTTGAACGAGACTCGGCGCAAACGGCGCGGGTGTCGAGACGTGGCCATAGTCGACCCCGTTCGATGTGCTGGCCCAGACGAGATCATCAACCACGAGCACGGAACTGCTGGTGATATTGTGCGGGAAGACGCCACACTCGTCGATCATGTTCATCCGCCAGAGGATGTCGCCATCTTTCTCTCCTTGCGGAATCGGATCTCCCTTCCAGCCCATGAGCGCTGCTTCATCGGTGAACGGGCCATCATTGCCGTTGGCCATGCCGTTCACGTCTGCGCACACCACTTCGCACAGATTGGATACGAAGTACAGCTTATCGCCGACGACTGTTGGCGATGAACAGATACCGAGGAACTCCCAGTCACTCACTTTGCCTGTGCCGAGTTTCGGGAAGTTGAGTTCCCAGTGCAGGTCGCCCGTTGCTTCATCGAGGCAGTAGATAACGCTGCGATCGCCCTGATATTTCTCCTGGCGTGGCGTGTCATTGTTCGTGCCGACAAACACGCGGCCGTCCTTGACAGTCACGTTGCCGTAACTCTGCGAGCCGAGTTTGGCGATCCACTTGATGTTCTTGGTCGTGGATTCGTCGATCTCGTCGGATGCGCCGATGAAGTCGCCCGGATAGAAGTCTGTCGCAAGGTTCTTCTCATTCGGGGCGGCCATATTGCGCGTTGCATCTTTGCCCCACATGGGCCAGTCTTCACCTGATGCGACAGTCGCCAGGCCCATCAGGCCGAGGCAGAGTACAGACGTGGTTGTGTATCGGAAAGCGGTCATGTCCTGTTCCTTACAGGTGTTAGGTCTCGTGTTCGTCGGGGAATCAGTCAGTTGTTCGGCGTGACCTTGATGTTATCCATGTAGACGCGGAAACGACTCTGCGGCGAGAGTGCATAAACGCCGGGCGAACCATTGGTGTGGCCGTCTCTGTGTGTGAACTGCGTTGTCCATTCAGCGGGCTCGGCTTCATCACGCGGCCAGACCTTGGCGAAGATCGTCGCAGCACCCGATGCATCCAGATCAACACGGGACTTTACCGTGTACCACGTGCCCGGCACCATGCGGAACGGCACCGTGTGATTCAGCCGGTAGTCGTTCGATTGGATCTGAAGCTGCCGACTGTTGCCTTTGAGCAGCACCAGGTATCGCTGGTTCACAATCCCGGCACCGGACATCATGCGGCGATTGCCGTCAGTCATCACGTCCGCCTGCATTGTGTAGTTGCTCGCGGCCGGATCGCCGAAGAAGCTCAGCGTTCGCATGAACAGCGGATTACTGATGGTCTTGGCAAGTACCTTGCTGCCGTCAACCTCGCGGACATCCCACTTCGGGAAGTTACCTATCCAGAATCCGGGTGGGCGACCCCACTTCATATTCGGGTCATTCGCGTCTGGTGTGGTGAGTGCGATCGATTCAAAGTCCTCCGTGAATGAATCCGGATAGACAACTCGGAATCGGACGGAGCCAGAGAGGCCGTTCGATGTTGCGGTCAACACTGTCGCACCCGGGCTGCAGTTGTTTGTATTGGCACGCATGCCTTCTCTGTTGAATGTCACAGCCATCGGACTTTCATTCCACGCGAGATTGCTGAGCGACTCAGAGACAACGATGCCGTTCGCGTCGATCGAGCGCGCGGAGAATGAGACAGTTTCGCCGGGCTGCACAAGAACTTCTGCGGGCATGATCTGAAGTGCGGCGGGCTCGCCGGGCTTGGGCGCCATTTCACTCGGAGCACTGCCGGACCAGGAGCCGTTGCCATTGCCAAAGCAGTAGAGTTTCTCGGTCGTATGCACATAGATGCGGCCGTTCCAGATTGCCGGGGCACCGAGGCAGTTGCCCTCGAGTTGTGTTTCTGAGAGGATTTCGGCTCCCGAATCGCTCGCGCGCAGCACATGGAAGGTGCCGTCGTTCATGGGCACGTACAACTTGCCATCGCCGTAAACAGGCGAGGCGTGAATCTGGTCAGACGCAAGTTTGTGCCGCCACAGTTCCGTGCCGGTGTCAGCATCCAGGCAAACCAGTTCGCCGGTGAACACTGTCACATACACGCGATTGTCCACCAGCACCGGTGAAGATGTGAACGATGTGATGTCGTCGTTGCGCCACTTTTCATATGAGTCGTCAAGCACCCGCTGCGACCCATCAGCGGCCAAGTCCGCCCCGAGATTGAGCGACACCATGCGACCTGCATTGGATGCGTCCAGGTTCTCCTTGCCATGCACGGCGATGAGTTGATCGCCATACAACACGGGTGAGGCGCACACGCCACCGATCGACATCTGGAATCGCCAGACGGCTTCGCCGGTCAACGCATTGACACACACCATGTTTCCGCCTGCCGTCCCTGCGTACAGCAAACGCTTGCCATCGCGCCATTCGAAAACCGGGTGCGAATAGGGCGAGTCCTTCGGCGGGCCGCCGGGCGTCGACGTCCACACATGGTCGCCACTGTCCTTATCGAACGCAAAGAAGCGGTCACGTGCAGGCCCTTGCGGCCCCCAGTTGGACGTCATCGTGTGAAGAATCACGTGGTCGCCGTCCACCAGCGGTGCAAGCGTGCGCCCGTTGGGGTATGTGAATCGGCCGAACTTCTCCATCATTGGCTGCTGCCAGATGATCTCACCATCAGGGGAGAAGCAGATCAGCAGGCCGGGCGTCGTCGTAATGAAGATGTTGCCCGTCTCGGGGTCGATCGACGGGGCGGTGAGAGCGTATCGGTTGTAGATCACTTCAGACATGAAGTCGCTGAAGCGGTGCTCCCAGATCGTCCGGCCGGTGCGCTCGTCGAGGCAGGCGAAGACCTCTTGAAGATCCTCGTTCTCGCCTTCGTACGACATCGAATACACGCGGCCGTTGGCGATGACAGGCGTGCCTCGGCCGCGCTTATCGAAGGTCCATGTGGCGTCGGCAGCGTCGATCGAATCGGGCAGACCGATCTCGAAGGATGTTCCGTTTTGCATCGGCCCGCGCCAGCGCAGCCAGCCCTCGACAGCCTGCGTGTTCGATGAGGCGGTCGCGCCGCTCATTATGGAGTCGATCTGGCAGCCCGGAGCGCTGAGTGTCAGCGTTGCCAGTATCAGGAATATGCCACATGTTCGATGATTCACAGGTTCGCTCCTCGAGGAGAGGTTCGTTTCGTCTTACTCGCGGACATTGTACGGACTTTAGAAGGTTACGCCCACGGTGATGCCCACAGTCTGCGGAGCGCCGTTCTCTGCGACGAAGATCGTCGGGTCTCCTGGATTGGGCTGGAACGCCACCTGCACGTATTCATCGTCGAAGGCATTGCGAATCCAGCCCGTGATGCTCACGTTCGGCCAGCGAACGCCAACGCGGAAGTTCGCGAGCCCGAAACTCTCTGACTGGGTGTTACCGGCATCGAGGTAGTACGTTCCAGTGTGGATATAGTCGCCACGCACAAACCACTGGGCATTGCCATACAAGTGCCCGTGCAGTTGGGCCCCAACGTTTGTCGTCGTTTCAGGCACAAATGCAAGCGTGTTGTCTGCAACGTTCTGGCCGAACTGATCGACGAAACTGTCGAAGCTGGCATCCGTGTAGCCGAACCCGGCAAAGACATCGAGGTAGTCGGTCACTTCGGCCGTCAGGTCAAACTCGAAGCCGATGCTCGTCGCCTGACCGGCGTTCGATGTGAAGCCGCTCATGCTCACCGGGTCGAACAGCGACAGTTGAAGGTCGTTCCAGTCGATGTAGAACACTGCCGCATTCGCAACGAGACGATCGTCGAGCAGCGTCGTCTTCACGCCTGCCTCGTAAGTCCAGCTTGTTTCCGTGTCGAAGGTTCCCGAACTGGCCGGTCCAGTGAGGTTGAAACCGCCGGCCTTGAATCCGCGCGCGATACTGCCGTAGATCATCGCATCGTCAGTCAGGTCGTATGCGACGCTGAACTTTGGCGCGAACTCGTCAAACGACTCGCTGCCGGTCGAGCCGCCGGTCACAATCGGGCCACCGCCGCCGTCAAACGTGCTGACGATGCTCGATTCCTTTCGTTCGTAGTCGAACCGCAGGCCGAGCGTGAAGTCGAGGCGTTCATCGACGCTCAGCGTCGCCTGCCCGAAAGCCGCCAGCCCGTAACTGTCAAACTCGCCCACATTGCGGGCGGCCCCTGCTGGCAGCATCAGGATCGGAGCACCAGCGGGCCGAACGACATTTGTCACGGATTCTTCGCTGTCCGCCCAGAAGAACGTCGCGCCAGCAAGCCATCGAAGTGTCATGCGATCGCTGAGTTCGATCGGCAAGTCAGTGGGGGAGGAGAAACGAATCTCCTGGAAGAACGACACCTGTTCCTCTGCCGTGAACCGCCGAATGCCGTCGAGTGCAGAGAAGTCGAAGTCGGACGCTTCGCCGATATCCCACACGTTGATTGCGCTGATGCTCGTGAAGTCAACCGAATCGCCGTAGTGGTTCCACGTGACAGCAGTATTGGTGATGTCGCGATTGACCAGCCCTTCGAAATCCTGCGCGATGCGGTGCGGCTGGGCGCGCAGCGCCGGAAGGAACCCGAGCGCGAAGCCGCCGTCCCGGGATCGCTCGTGATATGCGCTGATTGTGATCTCGTTCTGATCATCGGGCGTGTAGAGAACCTTGCCTCGCAGAAAAGTTGACTCTTTCGAGTCGATATCGTTGCCCGTGAGGTTGTTCTTCGTGTAACCGTCCCGTTCGGAGAACATTGCTGAAACATCGAAGAACCATTTGTCTTCCTCGATCGGCCCCGAGTAGCTGACCATACCTTCCCGCAGGTCGTATGTCCCAAGAGTTGCGCGGGCTTCAAACGTGGGAGTGTTACTCGGGCGGCGCGTCTCGATCTTGATGACGCCGCCGATCGAGTTGCGCCCGAACAATGTCCCCTGCGGGCCGCGCAGAAACTCGATGCGCTCAACGCCATTGAGCGCGATGTTCGTGCTGCTGATGCTGGCAGCTGCCTGCCAGCTGCGTTGTTCCTTTACCACTTCATAGTTGGTGTTG
>CAZVXI010000102.1:0-11238 GCA_964631295.1 uncultured Isosphaeraceae bacterium | reverse complement strand
CATGATCGTCTGCTCATGACGATTCTTGCCGAGAACCTGCTGGCCCGAGGCGAGGTGGCAGAGTCTGGCCGCGTGTTTGATCAACTGACGCCATCGACGATCGCACTGCAGCGTTCGACAGTGGACCTTGCCGACCGCGTGTACGCTGCAACGGGAGATCATGCGAAGCGAGCGGATGTGCTCTACGAGGCGCTGCTGCGTCATCCGCACGATGCAGACCTTCGCCACCGCTATGCCCACGCATTGCTTTGCCTGGGGTGCGCGGACGATGGGCTCAAGCAGCTTCGCGCAGGCGAGGATGCTCCGACGATGCTCCTCGCCGAAGCACTGGACCGCAGCGGCCGCCCATTGGAAGCGATGGAGATTCTCGACCGCGTCGCGCAGATCGCTGAGCCTTCAGCATCGCCAAACGATGACCTCCTCTGCAAACGAATCGAATTGTCTCAATCTGTTGGCGATGAGACTCGTCTTGCCGGTTTGCTTGCTGCCCTTCCACGAGATGCTCATTCGGCGCGGCTGGCAGGAGCAGCGTGCTTGCTGCGGGGCGGTCAGTTCGACAGCGCTCTGCGACTTGCCATCAGCATCGTTCGATCGAATACCTGCCCGGATACGATCCGATCTGACGCAGCACATGCGGCCATCGTCGCTGCTGCGTCGTGCGGGCGGTCGGCCCTCGCCGATCGACTGATCCGACGACTTCGCCGACAATCCAGGGGAATCGATCCAAACTCAATGGCCGCGATGTGGCGGCGAGCTCTGCTCGGCCACGTTTTGGCAAACCAACGCGATGCTCGTCTGGCCGGGCGCGATGCCCACGCAAGCGTCCTCACCCCATTGCTTGAGGATGCACGGAGCACGTTGCAGAAGGCCGCAGAATCGGCGACGGGTGCCAATCTCGCTGCGATCCAGAGCAATATCGGCCTGTGTGAAGCTGCGCTCGGGGAGACAATGGCTGCAATCACTGCACTCTGTCGCTCTCAGAAATATGCCTCGGAAACCACGCCTCAAACAGCCGGCCGCATCGGCCCGGCAGCGGCTTCCGGCAATGTTGCCACCGTCGCCTGACTTGACTCATCGAGCCGAATGTGATTAACTACGCGGCTCGCTGGCCCGCGATCCATGGGCTTCGAGTGGTGTTAGTTGAATCCAACCAAAGTCACGAACGCCCGAGGTTCTCCCGTTATGGCCAGATATCTGGGCCCGAAAGTCAAACTGTCTCGTCGCGTGGGCGTGCCCATCGCCGACATTCCCAAGCACACTGGCAAGCGGCAACTGTCGCCGCCGGGCGTTCACGGCTATCGCGGCCGACGCCAAAAGGACTACGGCGTCCGACTGACCGAAAAGCAGAAACTGCGATATCACTACGGCGTCATGGAGAAGCAGTTCCGCCGCTACGTGGCTGAATCAGCCCGTCGCAAGGGCAACACAGGCGAAGTGCTGATGCAGTTGCTCGAATCGCGGCTGGATAACTGCATTCGGCGGGCAGGCTTCACGCGGACGATCTGGGCGGCTCGCCAGATGGTCGTGCATGGCCATGTGCTGGTGAACGGCCACAAGGTCGACCGCCCCAGCTATGCCGTCCAGCCGGGTGACAAGATCTCTCTCCGCACCAAGTCGCACAATCTTGCTCGCGAGAACATGGAATCGCTGGCTGGCCACGTCACGCCGGACTGGCTGGAGGTGAATCCGGCTGAGATGGTCATCATGGTTGCTGCCATTCCGACCGCCGACTTGATTCCGTTCGATGTCAACACAAATCTGATCGTCGAGTTTTACAAGTAATCCGCGATTCGCCGGATTTTGCAGTGGATCACCTGAGCCCCGCCTCCAACGTGGGGTTTTTTCTTCCAGCGAATCCGCTCAGCCAGCGTTTGCAGATGGCGGGCCGATGGCCTTTTGCCGATATCGCCAGTAGAATCACCGCTCAACGGCGGCATGAGGTTGTTGCCGCCTCTCATTCCTGCAAAGGCCCGCAGTCTGCCAGCGGCCTGTCCATACTTCGCTCAGATACGCACTGATGTTCAAGTTCCTACGCAAGTACAACACGTGGATTCTCGCCGTCGGCGGAACCCTGCTGATGATCGCATTTCTCATTCCGCAGGCGATCCAGTCCTGTGCCCAGCGCTCCGCCCTGGGAGTCTCGATCTCAGCCACGGTCGGTGCTGACAATCGCAAGATTTCTCCCGTTGAGTGGTCAGACGTGCAGGAAGAGGTCAACGCGCTCCAGCAGATGTCGCGGGCCCTCGGCAACAGCGGACTGTTGCTCGATCCGGTTGTGGGCGAGATCAACGACCCCGACCGCTGGTTCCTGCTGACGTACGAAGCGGAACAGGCCGGTCTGGTTGCCAATCGCCCGCCAGGCCTGTCGGAGGAGCAGCTCAACCAGACAGCACTGCTGTTCCAGATTCCAACGCCGATCATGGCGCGCACGTACGCGAAGATCTCAGCGGTGAACACGCTGATCGGCCTCTATCGCCGGTCGACGATCGCCTCCGACAATCGCGCGAAGCGATTCGCCGAGCGGCTCATGCACGAAGCCGTCATCCAGACGGTCGTTGTGGATGCCAGTGCGGAGAACACCAACGATCAGCCGACTGAAGCGGAGATCAAGGAACAGTTCGAGCAATACAAGGATGCTGCACCCGGTGAGGGCGAGCATGGCTTTGGCTACAAACTGCCCATCCGTGTGAAACTCGAGTGGCTTGAGATTCCAGCAGAACCAATTCGCGAGTCAGTCGCCAACAGCGAACGGATGAACGGCATCGCGCTTCGGCGACACTGGCGCGAAAATGAGAACCAACGCGGCATTCCTCCTGTTGTTGATGGCGGCGATATCCCGAGTGTTGTTCGCGAGGATCTGCTCAACCAACTCACCACTGAACGCCTCAACGAGGTTTCGCGATACGCATATGACCAGTTGCGATTACGCCAACAGCAACTTGAACAGGTCGACGGCCAGTATCTCATACCCGAGGATTGGTCGGACCGGCGACTTGGGTTCCCTGAGCTTGCTGAGTTGGTTCGCGAGCGCTTCGAGATTGATCTTCCGAAGTACGAAGCAGTCGGTGATCGATGGGTGCCGATTATGGAACTCTCGGATCTCGGCCGCGTCGCTGCTGCCCGGACGGACCGATTCGGTCGGATGTTGAACATTCAGGGAATGCTGAGCATGTCACCGGAGTTTGGCGGCGATGGAACGGCAAATATCCAGACACGCATCGCGGGTCCGCCGCTGACCGACAGTACAGATCAGAGTGTCTATCTGTTCCGCCTCACGGACAGTGATCTCGCTCGTGTCCCGCACGATGTGGATGAAGTGCGAGACGAGGTGGTTGAAGACCTCCGCCGTCTCAAGAGTTACGAAGCACTGATCGCCAATCGTGACGCATTCGAGCAGAAGGCAGAAACGAATGGTCTCATTCATCTGGCGATGGAAAATGACACCACGCTGAATCGGGCAACGCGCGTCGCGCTCTATAACCCACAGGGCTATCAGATACAGAAGATTCTTCGCCAGCAGGGCCAGGGCGCCTTTGATGTTCGGTCAAGCCCCATCCCTGGTCTGCGCGACGAACAGACCGGCCAGGATGCGCAGGACGATGAGGCGATGGCGGAAATCATCGACTACACCATGGAGTTTGATCCTTCGATCTCGAACTTCGATACTGTGCCGGCCACCGAGCGCGTATTCACTGTCGGTTCTGACGAGCACCTGGCGCTCGTCATTGTTCGACTGATGCAACAGCGTCCGTTGAGCCAGCAGAGATATCAGACGATGGTGCAGGACGGCGACCTCGACATCTTGCTCATCTCGGATGCGTTTGCCAAGGGTGAGACGATTCGAGCGGCCTTCACCAAGGAAGCACTCATCGAACGTCACAACTTCCAGCGGACCGGCACCGACGAGGATGCAAACGGTGAGGCGAGCGACGAAATGACCACTGTCGCAGACGCATCGGAATAGTTGATCTGATCAGCTGACGACCGAACCCGGCTTTGCTTCGCGATCCGGTGTGAGCACCATCACATCGCGCTCGACGGGCTCGCCATCATCGTTGACCTCGCGTACATCACTGGCAGCGAGGATCATGCCCTGACTGATTTCGCCCCGAATCTTGCGTGGCTCAAGATTGGCAACGATGACAACTTGCCTGCCCACAAGCGATGCCGGTTCGTACCACGCCTTGATCCCCGCACATACCTGCCGACCTTCTTCCGTCCCATCGTCCAACTGAATCTTCAGCAGGCGATCCGCATTCGGGTGAGGCTCGGCAGCTTTGATAGTCGCGACACGCAGGTCAAGCTTGATGAAGTCATCGAAAGCAATCTGCTGCTTGGGTTCGATCGTCGTGGTAGCCATGAGATCATCTTAACCCGACCCCGGTGCGTGTTCGACTCCCGCAAGCTGCACCTACCTAAGATTCGAGCATGAACAACCACATCTTAGTCACTTCCCTTCTCCTGATTGGGGCCGGCCTGCTCTCTATGGCAACCTCCGGCCCACCCGCGCCTGCGGTGAACACGCCACCGGACTCACAACAGGTGGAGCCATCGTGGCGAAACGACCCGGCGTGGTATCACGGCAAAGCGGAATGGGCGCTGTACGACGCCGAGCGCGTCATCTACGGCGAGGCACGCTCCTATGAAGCAACGATTTTCACAAACAAGCAGCACATGGAGACGCGCGATGGGAGTCGAGTGAAGGCCGATCGCCAGAGTCCCTCGACAGTTGAAGTGTTCAAGCACAATGTCAGTGAGATCATCCCGACAGACAATTACGACTACCGGTTCCTCACCACCAGTTTCATTCGCACAAACACGCTCGAGCCGTTCAAGCTTGTGATGTCTTCACAGGAAGATTGCGGCGCGACATACAAACAGATCTCCTTCGAAGGCGGTGACGGCGGACAGGTCGACTCCATCAGCCACTGCTACTTCCCAGATGCAGGCGATCACAACAACTCGTTTCGTCTGCCAAGCGAATCCGCACATTTTCATATGCACGATGATCTCACGCTCGCGCTGCGCGATTTTCCGTTCGATGATCCTTCCTCAGGTGATGTGACGTTGAAGATCATCGCGGATCAGACACACACACGTCCAACACCGGTTGAGGTTGCCGAGGCCCGGATTCACTACGAAGGACGCGAGACAATCAGCGTTCCTTACGGGTCGGTAGAGACGCATCACCTGCGCGTCACCCATGAGCCGATGGACAAAGTGCGTGAGAGCCACTACTGGTTCGCTGCTGACGAAACTGACATGCGACACGTACTCGTGCAGTACGAGGGGCCGTACGGCGTGAAGTACCGGCTCAAGCGCCTGGACTGGTGGGCCTACTGGTCCGATCCGAAGCCGACGAACTGAAAGAGCCGCCGATCGAACGGATCGCGCCGAACTACAGGCGACCGAGCTGCGCTTACGCCACCCCCACTGCTTCCGCATCACGGTCAGTCAGATAGCTGCCGTTCGATCGCTGCTTGACGGTACCGTCGCGCTTCCACGATCGTTCACATCGTGGCTGATCGCTGAGATTGTTGACCGTGACCGCCCCATCAAGCGAGAACTGCACCCGTGAGACGCCCAGAAGGTCAGGCAGGTTCGCAGCAAAACGCGCGAAGGTTCCGTCCGGGTCGGGTAGCACAACCTCCGCATCAAGCGGGTTCTCGATGCCGCGCTGCTTGGCATCCTCCATCGCCTTGAGCGCCTGGTCTCGGGCAGCCATCACCTTCGGCCACGCTGAATCCGCTTCCGCCGATTTGAGCTCGAAAATCTGCTGCTCATGGATGCATCGCGCTTCATCATTCCACAATGCGCGATAGGCTTCATCGGCCGTGTGTGGCATGATCGGTGCAAGGAGCCTGCACAGAACTTCAAGCACATCCCACATCACCGTCTGCGTTGATCGGCGACGCTCCGAATCGGGTCTGTCGCAATAGAGCCGATCCTTTACCGCAGCGCAGTAGCACGCACTCAATGTGTCATTGCAGAAGTCATAAAGCAACTGATGCGCACGGCGCAGCTCATAAGACGCATATGCCGCCAGAACCTTCTCCTGCAGGGTTCGAGTCTGATCTAGTAACCACGCATCAAGTGACGTCGGGTCGAGCCCGGCAAGGTCGACACACATCCCGTTTGGATTCTTCTCCGTGCACGGCTCGAAATCGTTGAGATTACTGAGCAGAAACCGAAGCGTGTTGCGCACTTTGCGGTAACTATCGCCTGCAACTTCGAAGAACGAGAGGTCGACCTTGATGTCGTTCTCAAACGCGAGTGAACTCACCCACCATCGGCAGACGTCCGCGCCGAAGTTCTTGAGCAGTTGATCTACCTGCAGCGCGTTGCCACCGGACTTGCTCATCTTCCGGCCGTCCTTGTCCACCATGAATCCATGCGTAAGCAATGCCTTGAAAGGACTCTGCCCGGTGACACCCACGCCGGGGAGCAGCGACAACTGGAACCATCCACGATGCTGATCGGACCCCTCGAGATACAAGTCAGCAGGGTACCCAAGGTCGCGCTGTCGCATCACCGCATTCCATGATGAACCCGACTCGAACCACACATCAAAGATGTCGTGCATCTTCTCAAGTCCGTTCACGTCAAGGTCGGCTGGGCAGTCCGGATCGTCCGCTGGGTTGTAGTGCTGGAGGATCTCAGCGGGCGACTCGGTAAACCACGCGTCACTTCCCTTCTCACCGAAGCGCTCGGCAACCGCACGCACGGATTCTGCTGTGAGGAACACTTCACCATCGACTGTCTTGAATGCCGGGATCGGCAGCCCCCACGATCGCTGACGCGACAGGCACCAGTCCGGCCGAGATTCAAGCATGCCCCGCATCCGATTGCGGCCCCAACTCGGATAGAACTCGACCTCGGAAGCCGTCTGCTGCAATGCCATTTCGCGCAGCGACTGATTCTCCCACCTGGTGGGCTGATCGACACCGATAAACCACTGATCCGTCGCGCGAAAGATGACCGGCGTCTTGCTTCGCCAATCATGTGGGTAGCTGTGCATGAACTTGTGATCGTGGAACAGGTGCCCGATGTTGCGCAGGTGCTCGACAATCTGCTCGTTCGCGTCCCAGATCAGCACGCCGCGCAGCCACTCCGGCACGGTCTCATCGTACGTGCCGTCGCCGCGTACCGGGCAGTACACCTCGACGCCTTCGCGCAGGCCAGTGTGATAGTCGTCCTCGCCGTGCCCGGGCGCGGTGTGGACAAGGCCTGTACCATCCTCAACCGTCACGTAGTCAGCCGCGACAACGCGATAGACCGATTCGCCCATCCGATCCGGCGCATCAAGAGCGCAGAACGGATGCCGATAGCGCAAGCCGACAAGGTCTGCGCCCTGACAGCGTCCCAGTTCCTTCACCGATTCAGCACCGGCCTGCTGCGTGACCTTTTCCACAAGTTCGCTCGCGAGGATGGTCACGTTGCCATCCACTTCGAGGAGCGAATAGGTCACGCGCTCATGCACTGCGATCATACAGTTCGCCGGGAACGTCCACGGCGTGGTCGTCCAGATCATGAACGATGGCGTTGCATCCAGTTCTGCACCGAACGCCTTACCCACCGCATCCTTGTCTGCCGCTTCGAAGTCAACGTAAACCGAAACATCTTCCTTGTCCTCGTACTCGAGTTCGGCCTCCGCCAACGCTGTCTCGTTTGCGATCGACCAGTGCACACTCTTAAGCGCACGGTAGACCAGCTTCTGCTGCACGAGGTCAGCGAAGACTTCAAGCACAGCCTTCTCGTACGCCGGCACCATCGTCAGATACGGATGCTCGTAGTCGCCCAGTGTCAGCATGCGATGCAACTGAGTCATCTGCAGCTTGATTGACTTGTCCGCGTACTTTTTGCACTCCCGCCGGATCGCCATCCTGCGATCATCTTCGCTGAGCGCGTTGAGCTTCTCGACCTTGCCGGAATCAACAAGCTCGCTCATCACACGATGTTCGATCGGCAGGCCGTGGCAATCCCACCCCGGGATGTATCTGCACTGGTTGCCCATCATCAGGCGACTGCGAACGACAATGTCCTTGAGCACCTTGTTCAGCAGGTGCCCGACATGCAGCGATGCGTTTGCATATGGCGGCCCGTCGTGGAACACGAATGGCTCGGCCTGCTGTTCATCACGCAAGGCGGTGATCTTGTTGTAGACATCGGCCTTAGCCCAGCGTTTCTGCGACGCTGGCTCATTCTGCGCAAGATTCGCCCGCATCGGGAATCCAGTCTTGGGCAGATTCAGCGTGCTCTTGTAGTTCGGCTTGGTTGTCGTCGTATCTGGCATAGCTCAGGATCCGGACAGAAGGGAATCGTCTGGGGACTGGGTTTGAGATATCGGCAGAAGGCCGGAGGAACCGGGCATCAAATCAATACGACAATCGGCCCCGCAAGAGCGAGGCCGACTGGTGAGGCTATCAAGTTGCACCAACCGCTCTCGCCCTCAACGGGGCGCGGGAATCAACGCAATAATTGCCGGCCGAGCGAACTGTCGCATGAACCTAGCGTACACATCGGCCGGCGGCGGTCAAGCTGTGATCGCGATGCCTTGAGAAGTCCCTGTTATTCCGCCCGAACCTGTTGCCCGTCGCGGATCGTCTCGATCACCGCATCCACGGCGGGGTTGCGAATCTGATCGTCGGCGGGCGTCTCGTTCAGCTCTGGGACGCTCGAGAGATGCAGGTCGACCGCACCTGTGGCGATTCGAATTCCGCCATGTTCATCAAGATTCGACACGACGCTGTCGTTCAGCGCGTAAAACACCTGCTTGCCACTTCGCCGGTTGGATACCAGTTTCGCGTGCCGGAGCAGGCCGAGGTGGTGACTAACCGTCGGCTGCGGCAGGTCCAGCCGCTCGCACAGAGCCGTGACGTTCGCCTCACCGCCCTGAAGAACGCCAAGCAGACGAAGACGCGTCGGATCACCAAGGACTCGCAGGATATGCACAAAATGCTCAATGCGATCGGGACTGGCTGACAGTTTCTCAAGCATCGTGTTGAACCTCTTCTTTCTATCGGCCGAGCCGACGCACCTGAGCGGGACATCCATGATTCAGGCCACCCTCGTTACAGGTGCATGCTAGCACGAGAGATTGCTCGAACAAGCAGTCGTCAGCTGTTCACGAACTTGGCAAGGGTGCTATAGTATCGGCCCGCAAGACCACGTGTCTGGAGACATCGTTCGGATGTCCCCTGTGTCCCGCGTCTTGGGGCAGTAGCTCAATTGGGAGAGCGCCTCGGTCGCATCGAGGAGGTTGTGAGTTCGAGTCTCATCTGCTCCACTTGCCCGCTTGCTGATCCATGTTGCGGATCTCGCGCTCGTACTCTGTATCGCAATGGGTTCAACCAGAACATCTTCCGCCAAAGCGCCGCCAGTCGATCTCTCTGTAGATGCGTCGCTGCAGCAGAAGCCCGGCAAGTCCCGCTCAAGGACCCGCAAAGCCCAACCCGCCGAAGAACAGCCCACGCCACGACTCACGCCTGCGATGCGTCAATATGCGCGCTTCAAGCAACAGTTCCCCGAGTGTGTGTTGTTCTTCCGCATGGGCGACTTCTACGAGATGTTCTACGATGATGCGACGCTCGCGCACAAGGTGCTTGGCATCACGCTCACGCAGCGCACCGAAGGCGTGCCGATGGCCGGCGTGCCATATCACTCCGTGGAGAACTACCTTCGGCGCATGATCGAAGCCGGGTATCGCGTTGCCGTCTGTGAACAGGTGCAGGATCCGAAGGAAGCAAAGGGCGTGGTTGACCGCGCCGTGACGCGCGTCGTCACGCCCGGCACACTCGTCGACGAATCGCTTCTCGACGAAGGCGCCGCCAACCTGCTCGGCGCAATCATGTTCACGGAATCGGGAGATAACTCCGCTGCCACACTTGCGCTCGTCGAACTTTCCACCGGCTCGTTCACCCTCCATGAACTTCCGGGCGACCGCGTTGTCGACGAGATGATTCGTCTGGCGCCCGCCGAACTGCTCTACGCAGAAACCGCCAATGGCGAGGTCCCGCCGCGCGTGCAGAAAGTCACTGATGCAATCGACTGCGCGCTCACGCCCCGACCGACATGGTCTTTTCGAACGATCGACGCGGGTGACATCCTGCGCGAGCACTTTGGCACAGCAACGCTCAGCGGATTCGGCCTGGATGACACAGCCACCATCCTCGGGCCAGCCGGGGCGCTTGTACGTTACCTGCAGGAGACCCAGGCTGCGCAGGGTGATGAAGCGACTCACACGCATGCACGCCCGCTTGGTCATATTCAGCCACCGCGCATCGCGCACTCGGATGCACACGTGGTCATTGATGCCGCGTCGCTTGCATCACTGGAAATCGAGCGCACGATGCGCACCGGCCAGACTGATGGCAGCCTGCTGAGCGTTTTCCGATCATGCGCCACATCCATGGGCCGCCGACTGCTGCGCAACTGGCTCTGCTTTCCCCTGCTGGATCGCGCATCAATCGAGCAGCGACAGGATGCCGTCGCATCACTCGTCGATCAGCCGGAGGATATTCGCAGTCTGACCGGGCACCTCAGCTCCGTGCAGGACGTCGCAAGAATCGCCGGGCGCATCGCGATGAGACGCGCGACGCCACGCGACGTCGTCGCACTTGGCCGCTCAACTGCCTGCCTCAGCGATGTTCGTGCGTGGCTCGCTGATCGACCAGCATTCGTACACCATCTTGCGACACTCGAAGGCCTCGCCGAGACACTGACCCCTCTCGCAACAACCATTGTCGAGCGCTGCGTGGATGACCCGCCACCACACATGCGCGAAGGCGGGCTGTTCCGTGATGGCATCGATGTGCAGCTTGATGAAGCGCGCGGGCTCCAGCGGGATGCCAGCAGTTGGCTTGCTGACTACCAGAAATCGCTCATCGACGACACCGGCATCACATCCCTCAAGGTCGGCTACAACAAAGTGTTCGGCTACTACATCGAGGCGTCGCACGCGAACTCGTCGAAAGTGCCTGACACCTTCACCCGCAAACAGACGCTCAAGAACGCCGAGCGCTATATCACACCGAAGCTGAAAGAGTTCGAAGACAAGATCACGACCGCCGAGGCGCGCGCCATCGATCGCGAGAAGGCGCTCTTCGACAAACTCTGCAATGAGGCCGCCACACACACCGCTGCGCTCGCGCGTTTCGGCGAGATTGTCGCCCAACTCGACGTATTGCAGTGCTTCGCCGAGGTCGCCGCCCGTCTCAACTATTGTCGTCCAACCCTTGT
>CAZVXI010000101.1:829-11279 GCA_964631295.1 uncultured Isosphaeraceae bacterium | reverse complement strand
CTCAATGGTAGAGCGTCAGCCTTCCAAGCTGAATGTTGCCGGTTCGAGTCCGGTCACCCGCTTTGACCCTGACGGCGCAAAAAGAGGCGCACATCTTTGTGGTGGCGGGGGTTTTGCTGCACCGGTCCGATCAGGTTCCATCGACGGGTCGCTGCGGAATTCCGCATCGTTTCGCGCCCCAAATGGTGGGGGTAGAGGCGGGGGGCTGATTTGCAACGCTCTCGGCTTGCGTCCGTCGTTCCCCTCGCTGCGTTCGATTGAAGTTCGGCGCTGATATCCGGCAGTCGGTTGATCGCTGCGATCGAGTTGGTCGGCCGCGGCACCGTGTCGTCCATCCATGTCATCCGGTAGACGCCGTGCCGCGTTGTCGGTTCGGCGACCTGAGCCGTCACACCGGCGCGGCCCGGTTGCGTCTCCAGGGTCGTCCGCCCAACGGGGAGTCGTTCCATGATACGTGCCCGACATCGAATCACATCACCCCCAGAATCCAGCCTTCGATGGTCGCGGCCGCTCGGTTGGGTTCGGGCAAGGGCGGGGCGAAGTACTTGGGCAGCGTTCCATCGCTGTCAGCGCGGCGCATCCACTCGGCGACGCTCCATGCATCGTGCTGATCAGCAGTGCGGCCGTCCGATGGAAATCCGCGGCTCCACATGGCTGGATAGATCTCGGCGAGGACAGACTTCCCTTCAGGCGGAGCCCAACCATCGAAAGGCCAGAAGTGAACACGGCTCTTCGCATGCTCACGGATGTACCTGAGCCAGGGCAGCCCGGAGTGGGTGGACTTTGCGACAGAACCCGGCACATCGAAGTGGAAGACGGACTTGGCAGCGCCCGCCCGTATCTCCGCAATGCGTCGCCAACTGCGGTCGCCTGCTCGGGCGGCCCCATCGCCGACTATGCCATCGCGCACGAAATCGACATAGGTGTGGTCATCGTCTGTCGGCCAGTAGCGATGGAAGTCGTCGAGGAAGGCCGGCCAGTCATGCGACAGGCCGTAGCGTTCGAAGTACTTCAGTGGGAACGAGAACCCGTGGTCGATTCCCACGACGGCAGGCTGATCTTCGCCAAGCCGTTGCAGGAGCCATTCGGCAACACCGCGTCGCGTCCAGTATTTCTTGGGCCCCGATGATGGAAGTACCTCGATGGGCGTAGACCGCGTGTCGCTCATGTATATACGCAGCCCCTTGAGACTCGAAGCAGGCGTCTGCGCTCCGGAGTAGTCTATTCCGATGTATCGTTGGAACGACGGCATGGTTCACACAGCGCGCCCAGCATGGCCAATATCCGCGCGTCTCTGTAGTCGGGGGAATGCCCCGTCATTCGCCAGCATACGTCGAGTTGGTTTCGTCTGTCTCCCACACTGTGACGTTTCGGAGTTTGGCTCATGGTGCCGCCACTTGGATCGTCGGGGAAAGGAGTTTGAAACACACCCGGGCGATAGTGTCGACCGATGGATTGATTCCGCCGCGTGCGGTATTGAACTCGGCAGTGTCCTCGTTGAGTTGGGTGTCGTCGAATCAGGCGATGATGTGCTCGATCGTGAGCCGCTCGAACTCGTCCAGGTAGTGCGCCAGCGGCTTGGCTTGTTGCACTTGCTTCGACTCCGCCGGTTGTCTGCTTCCAAAAGTGTCGACACTCGCAGCGGATGTCCCGCGGCAAAATCAAGATGCTGCCGAAGCGGCGCGACCGTGGGTGCTGGGGGAGACATTTCGACCAGACAGACGAGGCTCAGTTGCAAACGAACAGCAGGTGTCTGGACACTGCCGAGACTCTCATGCATGAGACCAGCGGGGGCGTCCTGCAAAACGATGGCAGAGTGCTGGCTGGGTCGCAGTAAAGACGCCGCGGTGATTGCAGAGATCGCCGTTGTACGCACCGCGCGATCGATGTCTTTATTGTTCATGCCGCAGCAGGTTATGGGGTTGACCTGACCGCGGCATCGAACATCGCGCTTGTAGTGCCGTCCGAGAAGCGACATCGAGGAAGAGGGCGCCGACGAGTTCTGCGCGGGCTCGCCCGACGATGCAGGTCCGTCTTTGATGCTGAAGCGCGCAGTGCGGGACGTTTCGAACATTCTTCACGGTAGGCGGGACCGGGTATTGGAGAAATACATACGTCCGATTTCGGGGTGTGGTACAATGCATATTCTCGGGATGCACAGTGCTTCAGGTCATACTGGTCAGGAATCTGCGGCCGCGAGCATCCATTCGAGGTTGATCACAGCCAATCGACGGTTCTACGTCAACGACCCCATCGCTGAGTTTATTCTGCCGGGTGAACCGGAAGGGATGCAGACCGAGACTGAGGAGAATCTCCAGCAGGTTCTTGATGCGCTCGTGCGGAAGTGCTCCGAGAAGCCGCGGCTTGATCCGTTCGGGATGTCGGATTCGTTGGCACTCAAACTGCTCGAAGAACTCTCAAGCTCGGCGTCAATCGTGGGCTGAGTGCGGCTACTCGTGGGAACAACGCGGCTTGGACATTGCGTCGCTTGCAAGACTGTGGTCATTTGCGAACACGTCGGAGCATCTCACCAAGCACACTCTCTGCCGCCGCGACACCACTGAGATACGCCCCCTCAACGCGGCCGCCGTGTGCCCAATCCCCGCACGCGGCGATAAGACGTTCGGCATCAAAGAGACATCCCTGATTTGTTCGTTGATCCGTGTTGGCGAATCTCCACCGATGCGCTTCGAGTGTCATGGTCGGCACCGACGGGATGCCAAGTACTTCAAAGAAGGCGCCAAGCAACTCGTTGGCAACCTCACTTTTGTCGCGCTCGATGTTTGCCTCGCTCCAATCGGGCGACGCGTGCAACACCCAGGTCTCACGCAGAGGCCTTTGGGGCTTTGATGAGTCCCGTGCGATCCACGAGAGTGAGGCATTGTCGAGCGAGCTTGCCAAATTGACAAAGATGCCGTCGAAATCTGTGGGCATGCGTGCGTCGAACGACGCCATCGCTGACCAGCAGGGTCGCATCCTCGCCGACAGCGCCTGACCGCGAAGAGCTGGAGAATGGACCAGAAGATCGGCGGCCTGAGGGGCTGGAAGCGCGACGATCACTGCGTCAAACATGCCAAGGTCCACGTTGCTGTCGTCCCTGAGAAGCCAACGGCCTTCGGCGAAATGAGCTGCGACGACCCGTGAACCCAATCGCACCTCACCGTGGCTCTTGAGTGCGTCGACAAGGTGACGCACCACCGCGTTCATTCCAGGGATGCCGACGTACCGCACCCGATCATCCGACCTGTCGACAATGTTGCCCACGGTGTTCACCTGCCCGATCCGGCCGCGCCATCGACCGGCGACGCCTGCGTCTATCCAGCTTTCAACGAAACGTGTGAACCGCTCGTCCTTGGTGGTGAAGTACTGAGCGCCGTGGTCGAACCACAGATCGTCCTGACGGCGGGTGCTCATGCGCCCGCCCGTGCCACGGCTCTTGTCAAAGACCGTGACGTCAGCGTTCTGATTTGCAAGCATCCGCGCGGCGGTCATCCCCGCCATGCCACCTCCTACCACAGCGACGTGCAGTGTGTCTCCTTTCGAGATCATGGACATCTCCTCAGTGTACTCGCGCAGGGCCATCCCATCGGCGTGCTCGCGAAGTGGGCACTCACACTCAAGGCCATTTCCCCCAGGCAGGGTTCACCGATAAGGCACCACCTATCGACATGAGAGCACCGCCTCCGCTGCGCGGCGCCCTGACTCCAGAGCACCGTTGATCGATGCGTTGTCGACATAGTCACCGGCTACGAATACGCGATCGGCTTGCGTCAAGACGGGTCGACGCGGCATCGTCAATGCCGGTGCATCTTCGTTTGGCAGCGCGTGTTCAATGAAGTCAGTTCTGAGGTGTCGCCAGTCATCCACGTGACCTCCGAACCACTCCCGCAGTTGCGATCGCACTCGCGCTTCAAGTACCGAGTCTTGGAGCGACGGATCATGCGGTGCGACCACCGAAGCGGAGATAAGCGAGCGTCCCGGGGGGGCGTATTGTGGTTGCACGTTCGAGATCACCGCCACATGGTTGGCGGGTCCGGTTCCATCGCCATCTACATAAAGGATCGGCTCGCGCGACGGAAGTGTATCGGCAGCGAAGCTGAGCGATGCCGTCGACTTCCAGCTTGGCGTCGGCAATCCAGGCAGGAGCTTTGCCGAGGTGCCGCCGTCGGTAGCGACGACGATCGCCGAGGCGTGAAGAGTCTCCCCGGACTTCAATGTTACCTTGCCCGGACCAACGGAGGACACAACCTGTCCAGTTCGCAGCGTCGATGCTTCGTGAATGCTGGCGAGTTGCAGAGGAATTGCTTCCATCCCCGCGGCGGGAAGCGCTGCTCGGCCTCTGGCGAACATGCGATACGTCGATCGGAACTTCCGGGCCGATGTCTTGAGCGATCGGTCGAGGAACACCCCACCAAAAAACGGCCGGAAGATGCGATCGATGGCACGATCGCTGATGCCAGCACCGCGAAGAAGCTCCTCGGTGGTCTGTTCCGTCGCGGTCCAGCCGCGTGCTTCGCTGGCGAATCGTAGCGATGTATCGAGTAGAGCGATTGAGGGGATGTCCCGCGCGGTCATCAGAGGCGACCGAAGCATGCTTCGCAGCGCCAATGGTGCACGAAGCGGATCCGCGATACGCCAGAATCGCCCCTCAAATCGAACCATAGCGCCCGGAACGAAGCATCGAAGCTCGAGTGCGGGAGTTTGCAGAACGCGACGGCCTTCGGGATATGCCGTCAAGTAGACTTGGAATCCCCGGTCAATCTGGTACGCGCCGCCATCCGCGTCGACCCTGTCGGTCCTTACCCGACCTCCGACGCCGTCCGAAGCTTCCACAATGATTATCTGAACATCCTTGCGGCGGAGCGCTCGGGCGCACGCCAGACCTGCAAGCCCGGCGCCCACGATCACCACTGGCCTGTCAGAATGTCCTTTCATAGCAATCGATCCTACAAGGTCGGCGGCTTTGCCGAAATCCGATTCCAGCAGCATGCGGTATCGTCAATCGCTTCGCCCTCCCGTCTTGCTCGCACGCAGCTTCGGGCGGCAGACCTCCGAACCGCAAGGATATCGCACCCGACGCGGTATCGCTGCTGCCATTGCATGTTACGGATTTCGTCGCGAGACCTCCAAAAGATTCGCACGTCGTTGCTTGACCGCTACTGAAGACCTCGGGCTGCGAGCGACACGAGCGCCGAACTACTCGAGTTCGGCGAAGAAGTTTCGGCGGTCGTTCTCCTCGACAGCGCACGAACCAGGTTGGCGAAGTAGAGTGAATTGTGAAGCAGAGAGCCAACGGCTCTGGATGTGGCTGAATCCAGACCGTTGCATTCGGCGAAACCTTTCCTGTAGGCGGGAATATTCTGATCAGATAAAGGAGAAAAGTTCGTTTGCTTGTCTTCTATCTGGAAATACCCGCTTAAGGAGAGTCCCATGTCTGACATTATCGATACCGCTGTCGAAGCCGGAACATTCAACACCCTTGCCGCGGCTGTTGACGCCGCCGGTCTGATTGAAACCCTCAAGGGCGAAGGCCCCTTCACGGTCTTCGCGCCCAACGACACTGCCTTCGCAAAGTTGCCTGCCGGTACGGTCGAATCGCTGGTCAAGCCAGAGAATAAGTCGAAGCTCGCCGAAATCCTGACCTATCACGTTGTTGCTGGCAAGGTGATGGCGTCCGACGTCGTACATCTTACCTCGACCAATACGGTCAACGGTCAGTCGGCCAAGGTCGCAGTCGTGGATGGGAAGGTCAAGCTCGACGATGCGAACGTGATCGCAACTGACATCGAGTGCGACAACGGCGTGATCCATGTGATCGATTCGGTTATCATGCCTGCCTGAGTGCGTCTATGTGGCGAACGGTGGCGATCAAAGGCCAAGCTTTCTCAGATTAGCAGGTAGTTTTACCAACGAAAAACACCTCGCCCCTGGCTGCTCTGTCTACGTTCGCGACGCGAGGGTTGGCAGAGCAGCATTTTCAGAAGATTATCGCAGGCGGCCTTGTTCCGATCGATGGCCTCGTGGTCATCTTGGTGACCAGACTGCTTACTCGCATCGCGGAGAGTGAATACGGGCAGGTCGCTTGCGTTCCATTGAGTTTACACATTGCAATAAAGCGGAGACAAAAGTATCGATCCGTACGATAACGCTTCCATCGCGTTTTGGATTCAAACAGGAGGATTCGAAGAATGAATGATTCCGCGAAGACTACCACGTGGCCGGACCTGGCGATTGGGCTTTACGACCGCCTCACCGGTTGCAACGCTGAGATAACGTACGATTTCACAGACCTGCGGATTAAAGTTCCAAGCGGCACTGGGCCCAATGCAGAACACGCCGACTGGGTGCTGAGTGGCACGGTGAAGATTCGGACGAAGGAAATGAACTCTGGTCCAACCTGACTTTGGTCAGGCGTACCACCGAAATGGTTGACGGCCGGCTCTGGCTGTTGAACCTCGATGTGTATATTTTCATCCCTGGGGTCGCATTGCTTTGAGTCGCTCACAAGTTTCACTTAATAACATCACGCCTCCCAGCTGGTATCGCGGGTGTTTCAACACTGATTGAAGTGGTGCTGCAAGTGCGGTTTGATAACGCCCAGCAGTGACGATTCACACACGCATCGCCTCCGATAGATCCTCCCGGGCTGGCATCATTCGAGGAGAACTCAGTGACGCCGATTGACGAAATCAAATCTGTCGTATCGTTGACGGGCAGAAGCGCACCGACGTCACGAGGAACGTCGAAGTCAGGGGCGAGGAATCCGCCGGGCTACGGGCGGGCTCGGCTCTGGCTCGGTATCAGCGCGGTCGGGAGCATCGTCGTCTTTGCCACTGCTTCCCTGATTTTCGGAGTCCCGCGTTGGCTCGCGGGCGTAATACACGACGCGCCCTTTGGTCAGGTACTGATGCTGCTCGCGTTCATTCTTGTGTATGTGATGGTCCAATGCCCCTTTGACCTTTTGGGTGGATACCTTCTGCCCAAGCGTTTCGGCCGGGCACACCCGTCTGCGAAGCAGTTTAGCTGGAATCTGCTCCGCGGAGCAACTTCGCACGCCGCCCTGTTGCTGGCTTTGGGGGTCGCGCTATTATTCGCTGGGAAATACTTTGGTTTCACCGGCATGATAACGACCGGCATATTAATCTCCGTCGTACTGCTGATGTTTCGCAAGTCCCTGGCGGGCTTGATAGCGCCGCTGACCGAACGGCGTGAAATCGTCAACACCGGTCGCGGTGATCACAAGAGACCAACACGACGGGTCATTTATAGCACCGACGAGGGTTTCACCGGAGGATACACAGGGGTGATTCAGCCGCGTGAGGTTCTGCTTCCCGCCCGCTGGATCGATGAACTCAGCGCGGACAATCTCCAAGTTGTGACTCAGAGAAGAGACCTCGCGATAACAACCGGAGCGTGGTTGCGTGGACGTGGGCTGGCGCTGGTCTTCACATGGATCGGCATCGCACTGGCGGCCTTCCTGACAGGGACGGAAGAGCTGGGAACTGGTGAGGGCGTCATTACGTTCAGTCTCTGGTTCACCCTCTGGTCGTTTCTCGGCCTGCTGACACTTCCAACCCCATCGCGAGCAGGTGTCATTGAAGTGGATGCCGCACTGCGGTCATCCGGCGTTGATGCGGCCACACTCAACGATGCCATCCATTGTCTGGATGCCTTCCAAGATCGCGAGTCAGAGCGTCCCGCAGGAGTGGAGACTATTTTCCACCCCGTTCCCGCCGTGCGGAATCGGATCGAGGGCCCATTGGAGAAGCGCCGTCGCGGTTTTCTCGATGCGGCGCGGACCGCGGTATTCCTCAGCGCCTCGGGGCTGGGACTGCTGGGGAGAGCGGTACATTGCAACTGCGGCAGGCCAGCACTCTGGGTGTTTCTTCCATCAGACTGAATCTCGGCACGCTTCATCATGTTGAACCGTTCGCACGATTCACGCCCGGCGACGGTCATGAAGGTCAATCGCGAAGTTCCTGCAGAGCAGGTGGGCGGGGATCGGAAACTGCGATCATGCTCTATCGTGGCATCCAGATCGAGGTGACCGCCGAAGACAAACATAAGCTGTGCCGCTTTCGGTCGTTGAAACGGTCGTTGAGCAGTGAAGGCAGAAGTACGCGGGACTCGGATGCACAGCATCTGAGGAACGCCGCAGTTCATACTCATCACCGGAGGACGCCGTCGTGCCAAATCATCACTTACCCAAGAAGACTTGTGCTCACTGCAAGCGAGACTTCGCTTGGAGAAAGAAGTGGGAGCGCGACTGGGAGCAGGTGAAGTACTGCTCAAAGAAGTGCGCTGCGGCATCGAAGCGGGCGGCACAACGCTAAGAAAGATTGGAGTCGAACTTGCGCCCGGCCATCGTGTCTGCCGAGGAGTCCTTGGCGGTTCCGTTTGATCCGTAGCCGTGCAACGGGTTTAGCGCAAGCAGTAGAGTGCGTCTGAGGTGTTCACGTTGTCGAGCACTGATTGCATGGATTGCCAGACCCTCGACACCATGCGACACGTCAGGCTGCGCAGGAGCTGTTTGATCTTGCTGAAGATCTGCTCGATCGGAAACGACTTCTACCGATCGCGATACACCGGCCCGATCCCCGGCCACTGATGATGCGCATGCACACCTACGACAGATTCAGCTCCATTCCGTCAAATCGACTCCCGACACTCTTTTCTGACAGTTTCGAGTCACTCAGAAAGTGAACTGAACCTGCAGGTACAGGAAGTCGAGGTCGCTTGACGAACCCGTGTCGCTGAGGAAATCGCCTGCAAAGATGTGGCTGTAGCCAGCGAGCGCCGTGAGGTGGCGGTCGAACGCATAGCTGGCTGTGAAATCGAGTTCTATGCCGATATCTTTGCTTGCTCCCGGGGTTGCGGGTCGAACCACGGCACCGCCGGCGTTGTACAGCGCATCGTTATCATTCTCGAGGAACAGCGCATGCACGCTCGCTCCAAGCGTGAGCTTGTCAAGCGGCTTGAGCGTAGCACCGAAGTTGAAGTCAATGGCATTCTGCCGACCGACGAAATCTCCAAACCCGTAATAGGCGTGAGCGAGCGGGAACAAAGGATTGAATGTCTCAACATCGCCACCGGAAGCATCGTCGCCGGTTGCGTAATCGAATCCGATGAAGAATCGCGGGGCTGACCAGAAATTCGCAGCCGTGTAGCCGAGTTGCGTGGCGAACATGTATGCGGAGATGTCGCCTGCTCCAACTTCGCCAAACTGATAAGCGGCTTCGACGTCATAATCGAAACCGGAGTCGCCTGTGTTTCCAAACACGCGGCCGCCAATCGTGTAGCGTTGCTCGGAGCCGATCGTGCCGTTGAAGGTCACCGGTCCGTCGCGGTCAAGGCCGAGGAAGTAGACATCAGCGTTCGCGTTGGTGCCGTGGACAGCACCTGTCGCGTAGATGCCGTAAAACTCGGTCTGAGCATCGGCTTGGTTGAAGTCGTGCTTGCGCACAGGCACGAACTGCGACCAGAATGGCGTGAACTGCCAGTCCCACGCGTCAAGAACTGCGCTGATGCCGTCCCACCGGCGCAGCGTGTTGGCCCAGGGCAGTGGGCTCACGAGTCGCTGCTTGCCGAAGGAAAACACCTGCCGGCCCGGACGGACGGTGAGCGAGACATCATCGGCAAGGTCGAGTTTCACATCGACGAATGCCTGCTCGAGAGCAAGTGTGTCGACATCAAGCGTGCGTCGACCACCGGGAAGTTCGCGGGTGGTTGCCAGCGCGCTCTTGCCTTCGACGAAGGCGCGGATGTTGTCATTGAAGTGGACATCTGCGTGCAATGCGAGCCGCCAGAGGACGAAGGCATCGTCATCGGGTGTCGGTGCGCCAAAGTCAAAGCCATCCCATGCCTCAAGCCGGGCTCGCATATGCCCGCCGATCGATACATAGGCATCGCCGCGCTCGTTGAGCGGAATGTGCTTCATGCGGTCCCAGAAATCGCCTGTGTTCGTGCGGTCCACATCGCGCAGGACGGACCAGTCTTCGTTGAACCGCAGAAACCCCGGCTTCGGGCGATTGATCGTTTCCGAGTGGGTCTGCACCTCACGATCCTGGGCGGCGGCGCTCATGGACAGCCAACTGCCAGCAAACATCGCGGCCCATCCCATCCGGTTACTGCAGTACTTCATGGCATCTCCCTGCTTGTGAAATCCTGAACGGTATATTGCGGTTCATGATTCAAGAATGCAAGCCGACGCGCCGCCAGATCAATTTCACGAGGCGCTCGCCCTGTTGATGGTTCCGGCGGACGGATTATGATGCCTCAGCCGAATTCGATGATCGCCAACCCCTTGATTTTGCTGTGACTGGTCAGTGCGTTGAAGAAACCATGCTGCTCTCACGCTCGCACAACTTCATCTTCGTACACATCTACAAGACAGCCGGCACAAGCGTTGTGGATGCACTGTTGCCGTACGCGCTAACAGGCCCGCAGCGAT
>CAZVXI010000101.1:0-819 GCA_964631295.1 uncultured Isosphaeraceae bacterium | reverse complement strand
GCGGCTGTTTGGTCGCGAATACGATCCTCAGCCTTACGATGGCCACGCTCGCGCTCGGGAGATGGTCGATGCGATGGGACGGGAGGTATTCGATTCTTACTTCTCATTCGCGTTTGTGCGCAACCCGTGGGACTGGCAGGTGTCGACGTACAAGTACATCCTCCGAGACTCCGGACACGTCGACTACGACATCGTCCGAAAGTTGCCTGACTTCGATGCGTACATCCGCTGGTGGGCTGAATCTCGCGTCGACTCGCAGCGCGACTTCGTGTATTCAGACGATGGCGAGTTGCTTGTCGATTCCATCGGCCGTTTCGAGAATCTCAACACCGACTTTGCATCGATCTGTGAACGCATTGGCATTGAAGCAACACTGCCGCACCTGAACGTGTCTGAACGCAAACCATACCAGGCGTACTACACGGATGAGACACGGCAACTCGTCGCGGAAGCGACCCGGCCTGACATCGAGACATTCGGATATACGTTCGAGTCGGCGTAAGTCTCATCACCCTCTCAAGGCGCGACGACAGACAGGCCACATTCAAGAAAAAACTCCACGTCACGTGTTCGACATGACGCGGAGAGAAGAGAGAGAAGAAACTCTTCCAGGCGGTGGCGCCTGCAAAATCCACGCCGCATGTTTCCACGCAACGCGGAGAGAAGAGAGAGAGTTCAGCAGGCGTCGCCGCCCGTGAAATCCACGCCGCATGTTTCCACGCGACGCGGAGAGAAGAGAGAGAGTTCAGCAGGCGTCGCCGCCTGTGAAATCCACGCCGCATGTTTCCACGCGACGCGGAGAGAAGAGAGAGAGTTCAG
>CAZVXI010000100.1:0-11303 GCA_964631295.1 uncultured Isosphaeraceae bacterium | reverse complement strand
ACAGCGCTTGATCTCCGCTCACTGCGAGAAACGATTGCACGGCACCAGATGTGAAGATTACGAGCGAAGTGCATCGCGGATCGCCTCGATCAACGCTGCATCACGTTCCGCATCAAAGCGAGGCGCCGCCTGCCAGTCGTACATCCACACTGGTTTGGTGCGAACATCTTCCGGTTCATCGTCGTAGCGAGGAAGAATATGCGCATGCAGTGCTGGCTCGAGGTTTCCAAGAATCTCATAGTTGATGCGTGCCGCCCCAGTGATCGAGAGCAGTACATCCCCAGCGGCAGCCATATCTCGCAAGAACTGATCGCGCACACTTTCTGGCAGCGCGTTGAGGTCGCTCACCACAGGATCAGGAAGTAGCATGCAGTAACCTCGCAATACCTGGGTGTCTGCGAGTACCAGCCAGCCGGACGCCATCTGCGTGATGACCATCGGGTTATCACCTCGGCGGGCTGCATCGACGCGCTGGTGGATGACGGTGCTCATCGGGTTTCCATCTCGCGTGTAGTTATCCGCCGGAGCATCTCATCGTTCGGATGAGCCGGGGTTCGTGGAATTCGAGAATCTGGTGCGCGGTATCCTCGACGGGTTCGTCGTGTGCTACTGCGACAAGAGTGCCGTCATCCTCGAGCAGTGCTTCGAGTTCATTCGAATCCACTTCCGCCACCCCAAGTGCAACGAGCGCGCCGGCGACTCTCGATGCAGTTGCGCCGACGCCGAGGGCCGCAAGTGCTGCGACAAGCGGGCCGCTGGCGAGCAGCGCTCCACCAGTGGCGGTTGCGGCGATGGCAAAACTAAGCGCCGCAACGAGGACACCAACACTGACAGTCTTCGCTTTCCCCGTTTCGCCGGCGATTTCTGGTTCAACAGGAAAGTGCGCGTCACGCGTATGCTCTGACATCAGGATACTGATGTTGTCGCGCGAAACGCCTCGCTCCACGAGTACCTCTACTGCGTTGGCTGCGCTGTCGAGCTTTTCACGGACAGCAATCACCGTATTCGTCATGACGTGGAATTATTCCTCTCAGTTGCAGTTTACCCAAGACCACCCTTGAGGTTGTCTCCGAACTTCTCGCCAAGCATTGCTTTCATTTTTCGCATGTGGGGGTCCTCGTGTCGGTTGAGTTTCGCTTCCTGCTGTTCCGGCGCATCAGTGAGGGCCTTCAGCGACAAGGAAATCCGCCGCGAATCCGCATCGACACTCAGAATTTTCACAGTGACGACCTCATCGGGCTTGACGACCTGGCTCACTCGATTGATTCGATCGTGCGAGAGTTCGGAGATGTGTATCAGTCCTTCGACACCGGGCGCGATCTCAACAAACGCGCCAAATGCCATCAGTTTGGTTACTCGGCCCGAGACAGTTCCGCCCTCCTCGATCTGCTGTAAGCCCGCTTCGTACGGATCCTGCTGAAGCTGCTTCATTCCCAGAGAGATGCGGGTGTCGTCGCCCGTACCCTCGATCTTGAGCACGCGCACTTCGACTTGGTCGCCGAGGTTGACAACGCTTTCCGGGTCCTTCACACGCTCGTGGCTGAGATCGGAAACGTGAATGAGACCGTCGATTCCACCGAGGTCGGCAAAGGCACCGAACGGCTTGATGTTGGTGATGACGGCACTGCGCGTCTCACCCACTTCGAGTTCACCAAGCAGTTCATCACGACTCTTTGCGCGTTCGGCGGCGAGGTGCGATTTGCGGCTGAGAATAATACGCGCACGGGATCGATCGATCTCCATCACTTCGCAGGGCATCTTCTCACCAACGAATACGCCAAGGTCGGGGACGTGACGCAGATCGACCTGGCCGGCAGGCATGAAAGCGCGGTGGTTGGCAACCTCCATCTCAAGGCCGCCCTTGTTCGTTCCAGTGCAGCGTGCTTCAACAAGTTGTCCGACTTCCAACGACTCCCACTCAGCCTTTTGCACAGCTCCGCGACGCGACAGAAGGTACAGACCTTCGTTGTCGTCATAGCGGTCGAGGTTGAACTCCATCTCAGCGCCAAGGGCAGGTGGCTCGTCGAAGTACTCCCTCGGGCACATCCCCTGTGTCTTCGGGTCGAACTCGACCATGGCATTGCCACCATGCAGAGCAACAATCGTGCCCACTCGCTTCTGGCGTGGGGCCGACTCGCCCGAGGAATCTCGCTCTCGCGGCGGCACCGGTCGATCGACCGTCGGCTGGTTCAGCCGTGAAGGCGACTCGTCAACGAGCATGTCGTCGAGCGACATATCGCCGAGGGCTGCTTCGATTTCCGCTTCAAGACGCTGATCAAGCGCTGAAGTCTCGTTGTCACGCGATGGCGATTGGTCGTTGCTCATATCTCTAGGCCGGGATTTTGAAGGGTGTCAAGGATATCCGTCAGACGTCACGGTGTGAAGTAACCAGACCTCAGGCAACCACGGGAAGGGCAACACGGGTACTGACCGGCCGGCCAACGATGCTGTCGATGGCTGCGGACGTGATCCTGGCCTCCACCAGCGTACCGCGCGCTGCTCGGACCGGGAGAGAAACCATCGCATAGTGATCGCAGCGACCAATCATGTGGCCCGAACGCTTCGGATCAGGTTGCTCGATCATGACGCGCACAGTTCGGCCGACGAGTTGACGCATGAATTCAATCGCGGTTCCGTTCCCCGGATTGGTCTCGAGGTCAATAAGACGGCGAACCCGCTGCTTCCGGATGTCGTCAGCGACGAAATGGTGCTGCCACCGTGCCGCGGCAGTTCCCTTCTTCGCCGAAAATGGGAACACGTGCATATGGAGATAGCCAACCTGTCTGGCGACGCGGAGCGTTTCATCGAAATCTCGATCGGTCTCGCCCGGGAAGCCGCAGATGATGTCCGTCGTGATCGCCGGTGGCAGGGGATCGCCGACGTCTCCTGCATTCAGCGAGAGCCGGTTATTGACCATATCGATCATCTCAAGGTAGTCCTCGACGGTGTACTGCCGGTTCATCCGGCGCAGTATTCGATTCGAGCCGGACTGAAGCGGCAGGTGCAGATGTGGGACGACCACCGGCCTGTTGGCGACCATCGCATCGAGCAGTTCCACGGTCATATCGCCGGGCTCCATCGACGAAATCCGCACTCGTTCGAGGCCGGGCACTTGTGCAACTTCGTCGAGGAGGTCGGCCAGCGGCTGCCTGAGCTTACGTTGCTGGTTGCGTCTCAGGGCCGTCTCGTGTCCGTACGCCCCGATGAAGATTCCGGAGAGGACAATTTCGCGATGGCCATGTTCGACAAGCATCCGCGCTTCCCGCACGACGTCACGAATCCGCTTGCTGCGAAGCGTCGGCCTGATCTTTGGGATGATGCAGAATGTGCAATGAGCATCGCATCCATCCTGGATACGGATTTCTGCGCGAATGTGTGAGCCCGCGTCGGCCGCCGCGCGCACGACGGGCAGCGGCAGCACCCCGTCGCCGGTTGTTTCACAAGACTCGGAACTGCAGCGCGTGGCAGGCCGTATGGTCGTTCGGTGAGGCATGCCGTGGTCAGTAAGCCATTCGTCGAGCCTGTTTTCGAACCGCTCGGCCAGTGACCGGCCATCGCCAGCATCCTGCGGGATCACGTGCGCAGTGCCGAAGATCGCCGATGCCTCATCGAGGTTGGTCGATGCGTAACAGCCGGTGACAAAAGTCAGCCGGCTTGGCGAGGCGCTCGGCCCTTGGAAGGACTGATGCGCCGCGAGATGCTGACCGACACCGGCAACACCGTCTCTTGCCGATTGCTCCAACGCGTTCTGGCGTCGCTGCGCGCGGCGCGAGGCCTGCCGGCTCTTCGCGGCGGCAGTGTTCGTCACGGAACAGGTGTGGACGACTTCCACATCAGCAGTGGTCCCGTCCGGCGCTTCGGTGAGCCCGCGGGCGATCAGGATCGACTCCAGATCGCGCGCTTCAGCGTGGTTCACCCGGCACCCGAGAATCGAGATCCTGTACGTCAAAGTGGGCATTCTGCAGTCATCCTATCGGTCGTTGGCGGTCCGGTCAGCGCGGTTCGTCAAGCTTTCACAGCCGCTTTTCAGCTCGCTTGGTGCTCTGACTGGCGTTCACCCGGCGGCGGGATTAACATCCTCTTGACAGAGAAGTTCGCGACGGCAGCGATTCCGCCGCTTGGTGAGGGGTTCAAGCACGAACTCGGGTATATTCGATAGTTCATCGGGTCGCCGAAGGTGCGATCCGGATTGTTCGTTCACAGCGCCTCGGCGGGCGAGAGAGTCCGAGACGCCAATCTTGGGAGCCATGATAAATGGCACAATTAACAGCGTGGGGCATCGAGATCGGGTCATTTGCCATCAAGGCAATCCGACTCGAACGCAATGGCGACGATGTATCGGTCAGCGATTTCAGCGTCATCCCCCATAAGCGCGTACTGACCACACCAGACCTCGATCAGGACGAAGTCACTCGGCTGGCGCTCGGCCAGTTCATCAGCGAGAAGTCGCTTGAGGGTGAGCATCTCGTGATGTCCGTGCCCGGTCACGCAGCCTTCGCCCGGTTCGCCAAACTGCCTCCGGTCGAACCAAAGAAGGTGCCGGACATCGTCAAGTTTGAGGCAGTCCAGCAGATCCCGTTTCCGATCGAAGAGGTCGAATGGGACTATGAGACTTTTACGAGCGATGATTCGCCTGAGACAGAGGTCGGGATCTTTGCGATTACGCGCGAGCGCGTGCACAGTCGACTCGATCTCTACAGCGAGTTGGGCCTCTCGCCTGAATCGCTGACGCTCAGTCCGGTTTCGGTTTACAACGCCATGGCGTATGACCTCGACCTGATGACCTCGGGCAAGCCGGTCATGTTCCTTGACATTGGAACACAGGCCACGGACGTGATCATTGCTGAAGAGGGGCGCTGCTGGATTCGCACCTTCCCACTGGGTGGCACGCACTTCACCGAGGCAATCGCAAGCGCATTCAAACTGACATATTCGAAAGCGGAGAAACTCAAGATCGAGGCGGCGACGAGCAAGTATGCCAAGCAGATCATGCAAGCCATGCGGCCCGTCTTCAGCGATTTGCTCCAGGACTTACAGCGGTCGATCGGATACTACGCCTCGCTGCACAAAGAGTCTGAGATCGGTTCCATCGTCGGCATCGGTTCGACGTTCAAGATCCCGGGTCTTCGTAAGTTCCTTGGGCAGCAGTTACAGGTCGATGTGCATCGGCTGGATGAGTTCAAGAAGATTCAGGTTGCCGGTCGTGAGGCGGCATCCTTTGCCGAGCACACCGTGAATATGGCGACGGCATACGGCCTCGCGTTGCAGGGTGTGGGCATGGCCCAGATCGATGCGAACCTTGTTCCGGTCAATACGCTCCGCGAGCAGATGTGGCATCAGAAAACCAAGTGGTTCGCTGCTGCCGCCGCAATTGTTGTTGCTGGTGCCGGCATTGCGGTTCTCAAGCCCGTGCTTGAGAGCAAGTCCATGGCGGTAAGCGAACCGGAACAGGTCGCCAGCACCGTTGCGATCGCGAAGAAGTGGAAGAGCCAGTTTGAAGAGTTGCAGGCATCAAGCGACCTCGGCGCATCTGCGGCCAACATGACGCAACTGCTCGACTATCGCCGTGTCTGGCCGCAACTCACACATGATGCAGCAGCAGCACTTGCATCGACCAATCCGCAGGAACAACTGACAAGCGACGAGATCGAAGAGGCGGCCTCTGTCCCGGCATCGCAGCGCCGTCTGGTGCGAATGCAAGGTCTGGATGGCCAATACGTCTACAACCCTGAGTCGAAGAATCGTCGCATCCAGGTGACGCTCAATGTGGAACTCAGCCGCGACAAGCCGATCGAGTTCCTGCACAACACTGTGGGCAGTTGGCTTCGCGAAATGTCCGACCAGGATCGAGCGGATGTTCCCTATCGGATCATTGGCGATTCAATCACGATCACGCCACGCACGCAGACCGTATGGAAGGTCGACGCTGACGGGAATGCAGTTGCCACGGGCGGGGCTATGACCCAAGGCGGGAACAACCCCGGTGCGCCGCTTACCGGCAGCAGTGGCGCGAGCCGACCGAACCCACCTGCGGCAGGCGGGCAGGGACCGACGCTTGGTGAGGGGGGCGGCAGCCTTGGTGGCGGCACATCGCAGAAGGGCGCGCGACGACAGCAGAGTTCGGGCCAGGTCAAGTCGCCTGGTGCTGATCTTGGCGGTGCGCAGTTTGGTTCCGGTGACAGTGCAGGTGCCGCGTCAGGCGGGACGACGGGTCAGCAGAAGCCCAAGCAGGGATTCAAGTTCAGTGGGGATGATCGCTCGGGTGATTCTGAAGCAGTGCTGGGCGATCTTGATGAAGTCGCGCCCGTGCCAACACGACCATCCATCTACAAAGCGGGCGACACCTTCTATCGCCTGCCGATCACGTTCACAATCGAGTTGATCGAACCGAACAAGCCGGCGACGCCGATGCAGGCTGATGCAGGCAGTGCTGGGAGCGTTTTATGAACTTCAACAGTGTCTTGACATGGGTCAAGCAGAACGTCTTCGTCGTTGTGCTCGGCGTTGTAATCCTCGGAGCCGCGATCGGTGGTCCGATTATGGCGTCGAAGATGAGCGAAGGTGTTGAGCAGCGCCTCAGCGATCGAGCGAAGAAGTTCTCTGAGTTGTCTGCACTCGAAAAGACACAGGTGACCAACCCGACATCAAACGAGGTTGTCACGACTGTCATCAATCAAAAGCTGCTCGAACGCTATCGCCAGGTTGTCGAACAGCAGTCTCGCGATGCCGAGCGCATTCGCGAAATGGCACTCGCTCATAATCGCAAAGATTTCTCACTGCTGCTGCCGCAGGGGTGGGATTCGAGCGTGGCATACCTTTTCCCGGCACCGGAAGACCCGACTGTTCTGGAGTATTGGCCGAGAGATTTCTGGGCGATGCTCTCGGCGGAGTATGAGATGCTCATCGACCGGGCAAATGCAGGCTTGCCGCCGACACCGGCCGATATCGCCGACGATATTCAACGTGCTGATGGCCAGTTCCGCCTGACGCAACTGTTCAAGAATCGCGAAGATGAACTGACGGTCGAAGAGCAGGCCCAACTTCGAGATCATCTGCAGCAGGTTCGACTCGGCCGGTACAGTGAGGTCGCCAAGGCCGTCAGCTTCTATGGATCAACTGAGCAGCTCGCCATCCCATCGCTCAATGAGATGGAGTTGCCGTCGCTCGCCGAGATGTTTGTCTGGCAGTGGGATCAGTGGATCGTCCGCGATATCCTCAATGCGTTAGCCGCTGCGAACGACGACAGTCGAAACGTGCTTGATGCGCCAGTCAAGAGGGTTGTGTATTTACAGGTACTGGACAATCCATTAAGCGTTCAGGAGGAGCAGTCTTCATCGAGCGCGGGTCCGGCCGGGTTTGGCGTGAATCGCGGCCCGAAACCTCCCGATGCCAGCGGCGCGCCCGCCCTGTCCGCCAACCCGAAGGCTCCCGTTCCGCTGGACTACAACGCGTCGTTCACGGGCCGCCAAAGCAATCCACTGTATGACGTCCGCGATGTCGCCCTTGGGTTGATTGTGGACATTGACCGGCTCCCCGAGGTAATGGATTCGATTGCGAAGCAGAACTTCTTTACGGTGATCGACATGGACATTGAGTCTGCTGATCCGTTCGAGGATGTTCGGGAAGGCTTCATGTACGGGTCCGATCCGGTTATGCGGGTATCGATGCTCATCGAGACCGTCTGGCTCCGGGAATGGACAACTGAGTACATGCCTGATGACCTCAAGACAGCACTTGGGATTGCCTTGCCTCCGTCACCGCCGGACGCAGCCGCCCCCATGCCATGATCAACACTACTGCATCAAGAGAGTCGACATTGACACCGCGCGAGAGACCTGATTCATGAAAAACAAGGGTATTCCAGTTTGGGAGATGTACTTTGAATACATCGTGCTCGGAGTTGCAGCGCTGGTGGCTGTCGGCCTGATCGGCTGGCAGTTCCTCGCGAGCAGTACGTCGCAGAGCGTTGCAGGATTGAACGAAGAAGTCACGCCGAGCAATGTCGATCAACTGCTGGTTCAGGAGGCAGAACGGATCGACTCGTTCGTAGCAGCGAATGCGCCACTTGCATTCGAGATCGAAGATCCAGAACAGCGAAGCGACACTTTTTCCCGGGAACTTGCCAGCGGCATCGCACCAGATCGATCTTTGAACCTGCCAGAGTATCGCATTGTTCTCGTGCCGGACTCGGATGAGCCCGTCGGCGTGCCTTTTGTCGAGCCGACCGTTCCGACGCCGCACACCGTACTTGCCGCGCAGTACTACGATACGCTGACAGAATCGGCGCTCGCGTCGCAGGTTACATTGCAGGATCGATACACGGAGGAACCATATGACATCTCGTGGATCACTGCTGCTGCCACGTTCGATGTCGCTGCGCTCCTGCGTGAGTTCCGTGAGAGCAGTGGCATGCAGGCTGCAATCCCGGAAAGTTGGTATCGCAGACGCGCGAATGTCGTCGATGTCGAAGTTGAACGGCAGGAACTGGTCGATGGACAATGGACGAACACCGTGACGCTGGACCTGCTTCCGGGTGCAACGGCACAGCCACTACGCGATGTGCTTGCCGAAGAAATCACCGCGCCGATGCGCGATGACATCCTCGAGCAACTTGGCCAGCCCGAGCTTCAACGTGCGGTGATTCAACCTGAGTTCTTCGAGACGATTGCGAGCAACTGGAGCCCGCCTGAGGTGCGCGAAGAAGTCATGATCGCGGAGGAAGAAACGCCTGAGGAACGTCGCATCCGTGTTTTAAGCCGCGACCTCCGGAATAAGCAACGCCAACTACAGCGCGTATCGCAACGGCTTGAAGAAGCCGGCGGGCCTCTGCGAGGCGGAGACCCGGGTGGTGGTGATTCTGGCGGGACAGGCGATGGCGGGGGTAGTGCTCCTCCGGGTGGTGGCCTCGGTGCTGGTCAGGGAACTGGTCGTCGCGATCCGGATGCCGGCGGTTCACAGGGGAATGAAGCGCTTCGTCGTCGCCTTACGAGAACTGTCGACAAACTCACTGAAGACATCGAGCAGACGCGGCAAGAGCTGACCGAGTTGCAGGGTTTCATCGCGACCGATGATGTCGCAGACGAGCTTGGCCTCGATGAAGTCGATGAGTGGAACATCTGGGCGCACGACATTGAAATTGAGCCGGGCAAGACCTATCGCTATCGGTTCACCGTCAAGGTCTACAACCCATTCTTCGCTCGCCGACTAAACCTGATCGAAGAGCAGTACGGGCTTGCAGACGATTTTACGATCGCCTCGCAGGCGAGTGAGTGGACAGAGGCGATCGAAGCCCGGCCGCCGTCACGGTTCTTCGTCGCATCAGCGCAACCTGCGGATTCTTCCCGGAGGGTGGGGCGACTCGGTTTGGGCCAGACCAGCGTCGATGTGTTCCGTTTCCATAACGGCCGCTGGTGGCGTGAGCGATTCAGCGTCGAGCCTGGTGAACGCATCGGCGAACCGCGCACCCCACGTCGCTCGGGCCAGGCGTTAACGGCAGAGCCTATCGATTTCGGCACGGATTGGTTTGTGGTCGATGTGGTCGAAGATCTCGATGCGAGCTCGGATGATCTCGATCGTGGCCATGGCGCGACCGTCATCCTCCAGCGAATTGATAGTGGAGAAATTGTGGAGTGGCGAATGCCCAGAAGCGACACGAAGAGCCTTGATCGTGAGCGTCTGGACGGCTTCGTCGAGCAGGCTGATCTCGACATGACTGACCCGATGACGCAGTAATGCGGCTGATTTGGCCAGTTTCACGGGCAACAATGACGGCGATCGGCTTCTCGGCCGGTCGCCGTTCTCGTTGCTGTGCTTGAATTTGGGCGAAAAACTGTTTCGAGCGTGTTGACAGGGGGTTTGGGATGGATATCCTTGCTCCGCTCAGCGGTTGGGGCTGCCCTGCCGCTGATTTCGACTCCGCTCAGAGGGGTCTGCTCTTTGACAAGTCAATGATTGGCAAGTGTTTGCAGCCGAGACGAGTCGGCCTGATCGATGGCTGGTTCGCCAGTCGCAAGGTCGGTCCGGACCGTCGTCGGTTTGCAGTAGCACCCAAGATAGAAAATGTGCAGTCACGCTGGCTGGCGTCGCCATCCCCGGAGGCGTCGAACGTGTGACTGACACCGAGAACGTAACGATTCTCGTGGCGCAACGTGACCGTTGGATTGTACCTTCCACTTGCTGCGAAGGTTCAGCTGGCGGCTGAGGGAGTTATGCCCCTCAGGAGTCTTGTTGATTTGCCCATGTCGTTGTTGATGTTGTTCGACTCATCGCTGAGTCGGGTAATGTTGGAAGCGTCGGGGTCAGGTCGGCTTGACCAGTCACAAAGAGCTGATGGTGGATGTCTTGGCGTCGAGAGGCGATGAAGGACGTTGGAACCTGCGATATGCCCAGAGGAGCTGGTAACCGAGCATTGATCCTGGGATCTCCGAATGGGGAAACCCGACCTATATGGTCATCACTGTCTGAATGCATAGGGCAGTGAAGCGAACCCGGTGAACTGAAACATCTCAGTAACCGGAGGAAAAGAAAGCAAACGCGATTCCGTAAGTAGCGGCGAGCGAAAGCGGATAAACCAGTAGCGACGTGAACGGTCTGGAATGTCCGACCAAAGAAGGTGAGAGTCCTGTAGCGTGGTAGCTGGGTTGCCCTCGAGTAGCACGGAGCTCGTGAAACTCCGTGTGAACATGGGGGGTCCACCCTCCAAGGCTAAATACTCCTCGACGACCGATAGTGAACCAGTAAGGCGACTGAATGATGAAAAGCACCCCGATAAGGGGAGTGAAAAGTACCTGAAACCATCTGCTTACAAGCTGTGGGAGCCCCATGTGGGTGACCGCGTGCCTTTTGCATAATGAGCCGACGAGTTGTTCTTTGCGGCAAGGTTAAGTGAAATCCTCACGGAGCCGAAGGGAAACCGAGTCTTAAACGGGCGCCGAGTCGCAGGGAGCAGACGCGAAACCGAGTGATCTACCCATGGGCAGGTTGAAGGCGGGGTAACACCCGCTGGAGGACCGAACACACCTACGTTGAAAAGTGGGGTGATGACCTGTGGGGAGGAGTAAAAGTCTAATCATACTCGGAGATATCTCGTTCTCCTCGAAATAGCTTTAGGGCTAGCCTCGCGTAATACCCTGTGGGGGTAGAGCGACTGAATGGGGCTGGGGGGCTTTCCGCCTACCCACTCCAATCAAACTCCGAATACCACAGGGCTTATCGCGGGAGTCAGTCCACGGGAGATAATTTCCGTGGTCGAAAGGGAAACAGCCCAGACCGCCGGTTAAGGTCCCCAAACAAACCTCAGTTCG
>CAZVXI010000099.1:11039-11453 GCA_964631295.1 uncultured Isosphaeraceae bacterium | reverse complement strand
GTGCAAGTGTTACGGCTGGGATGATGGCGGCGAACCGTGGGATGCGCTTGCGGAAGACTACGAACCAGGCTGCAGTGCAAAGGAAGTAGAACAGGTCTTCACACCATTGCGCAAGCAGTTGCAGGGGCTTCTTGATGACCTGATGGGCAGCGCCACGCACCCGAGCAATGCGTTCAACGAAATCAAGCTGCCGGTTGATCAGCAGGAGAAGTTCGTGCGGTTCGTTTCCGAGTCGATCGGCTTCGATTTCTCACGCGGCAGGATCGACACCTCGACCCATCCGTTCTGCGACGGCTCGCACTGCAACGATGTGCGCATCACCACGCGATTCCATGAAGACAACGTCAACGATGCGCTCGGCTCGACGATGCACGAGTCCGGCCACGGAATTTACAACCAGGGACTTTCTGCCGA
>CAZVXI010000099.1:0-11029 GCA_964631295.1 uncultured Isosphaeraceae bacterium | reverse complement strand
TGTTTCGCAGCGCGAAGACATGCATGAGTGCGGGCACGGCATTTACGAGCAGGGCCTGCTGGCGGAACACATCGGCACGCCGATGGGCAGTTCCGTGTCGCTTGGTATTCACGAGAGCCAGAGCCGCATGTGGGAGAATCAGGTCGGCAGATCACAGGCATTCTGGAAATGGTGCCACCCGAAACTTGCAGAGTTCTTCGGCGATGCAGCCGGTCATCTGTCTTTCGATGATGTGTATGGCGGGGTGAACATCGTCACTCCGGATTTTATCCGCGTCGAAGCCGACGAAGCAACGTATAACATGCACCCGATGATCCGCTTTGAGATTGAACGTGCGGTGCTCAAAGGCGATCTGGCGGTGGGGGATATTCCGGGTGTCTGGAATGAGAAATACAAGGAATACCTCGGGCTTGATGTGCCCAACGATGCAAAAGGATGCCTGCAGGATATTCACTGGTCCATGACATCCATGGGGTACTTCCCGACATATACACTGGGCAACCTGTACGCAGCCCAGTTCTTTGAGAAGGTGCTGGAAGACATTCCCGATATGTATCAGCAGTTCGAGCGCGGCGAGTTTGCCGCACTCAAGGCCTGGCTGAACGAAAACATCCACGCGCATGGCAAGCGATATCGTGCTGCCGACCTGTGCGAACATGTCACCGGAAAACCGCTCAGTGCAGATCCACTGATGCGACACCTGGAAGGCAAGTTGCGGCCGATCTACGGGCTCTGATCGACAGCACAACAACAGGGCGGCGGCACATGCGCACCATTGATTGCGAGGTGCAATATGATCCGCAGAATCCCGGCCGCACGAAGCATCGTTGCGGGGCTGGCGCTCGCATTGTTCAGTACTGCTGTGCCCGGCTGCATGGAACGGCGCGAGACATGGACCGTCCGCGCCGATGCGTCTGTGCAGGCCCGGCTGGAGTTCCCCAATGCAACGACAGACGAACTTTATGATGGCGATGCAGTGCCGTCCGCCCTGCTCGCCGCTGCAGAGACAGAGCGATTCGAAGCAATCACCCGGCGGGCATTCCTGGATGTTGCACCGACTGTCCCGCAGGATGTCTGGCTGACGATTCGCCACGCCATGCACGCAGCGTCAGAAAATCGCGACTTCACGCGGATAGCAAAAATGTTCGGGTCGCCTCCGGACATCCCCCCGGATGAGCGTGGCCTGCGACAGGAAGGTGAGCGGTTCGAACAGGATGTGCTGCAGGCAGTTGACGATGCGGTGCAGTCATCACAGTTCTTTGGTCCGACGAAGCTCAATGCATTCGCGCGCCGGTTTGCCTGGCACCGAAGATATCATGAGGTCACCGAAGACCTTCAGGATGAAACATTCGTGATTAAAGTTGCCATGCCCGGAGAGATTGTCGGGCACAACGCGAACACACGACGCGGCAGCACTGTCACCTCGAAGTTTGATGGTCCGGTATTTGCGGATCGCGACCATGAGTTGCTGGTGACATCAGTTGTTCGCTGACCGCCCGGACTGCTGAGAGCGGCAGCAGCCATGACCCATCAACGCGATTGCTCGCCTGCGGATTGCGCCCGGTGATACTCGGCAACGTCACAGGCACACCGTCGAGCGCGAGCAGGCCGAGTATGGCCATTGCCATGGCTTCGCGCATTTGAACGGGCACGCCGATGTCGTCTGTCGTCTTCACCACAACGTCGCCATGCTGCTCGATTGCTCGCAAAAGCGTTCGGTTGTGAGCGCCTCCGCCGGCGGTAAACACAACATCAGGCTTACTTTGCCGCACGCGCGTTCCAATCTGCCGCGCGATGGCATCGATTGCTGTAGCTGCCATGTCCGGGCCGGCCATACCTGCTTCAACGTGGTTGTTGAGCCAGTTCATCTGGGGAAACTCGTCGTTGAGCGAGACGTGATCTTTCGATTCTCTGGTGAAGATTGCGCACAGATCGGCCGCTGCATCCTGATGAATTGTGCCGCCCGCAGCATGCTGCCCATCATCGTCGTAAGGCACTTTCAGATGATCATTAGCGATGGTGTCCAGCAGGCGATTGCAGATACATACATCGCCGCCGCGGACTTCATCCGGCCGACACCCGGCAGGCAGGAATGTGAGATTCACGAAGCCGCCAAGGTTTACAATCATCCGTGACTCGCGCTTATCGCGGAACATGATCCAGTCGGTCAGTGGCGTGATTGGCGCGCCCTCGCCGCCCATCGCGAGATCAAGCTGCCGCAAATCGCTGACAACCGGGCAGTCGACGACAAGCGAAATCGGAAATGGATTGAGCAGTTGCCAGGACACCGGCGGCTGGTGATGCGATGTCTGCCCGTGTGCCGCCACGACTGCAAGCCGCTCTGGTTGATGCTCCGCCAGCAGGTGCTCGACGGCCCGCGCATGCACCTCGCCGAACTCAAGCATCGCCGGGGCGATCGCAGCGGGCCGCATCTCTTCGCCGTTCCTGCGGATCCCGGTCGCAACATTCTTGATCTCTTTTGGGATGGTGCAGCTGTGTTCGCCCAGCAGCGAGACTTTCAGATCAAGCCCGCGGCCGACGGCGCGCACCAGTGCTGCGTCCAGCCCGTCCATGCTCGTTCCGGTCATGATTCCGATCGCGCAGCGTTCAACAGAAGTCGATGATGGCATTGAGATCTCGCCCATGCCCGATACGATACCGCCTCATGGGAATCGATGCGCGAACTGTGAACCGCAGGAGACAAATACAACATGGCTGCGATCAAACGGATACTTGTTACCGGCGGTGCTGGCTTTCTCGGGTCGCATCTGTGTGATCGCCTGGTCGAGCAGGGCCATGATGTCATGTGCCTCGACAACTTCTTTACCAGCCAGAAACGCACCATCGATCATCTGCTCGATCGGCACAACTTCGAACTCATCCGTCACGATGTCACCCACCCCATGTGGCTTGAGGTCGATGAAATCTACAACCTCGCATGCCCCGCAGCACCCGGGCACTATCAGTTCAACCCGATCAAGACAACGAAAACCTCGGTGATGGGCGCCATCAACGTGCTTGGCCTCGCAAAGCGCGTCAAGGCGAAGGTACTTCATGCTTCCACCAGCGAGGTGTACGGCGACCCGACCGTGCATCCACAGCCAGAAAGCTATCGCGGCAATGTGAACCCGATCGGCCCGCGCGCCTGCTATGACGAAGGAAAACGCGCCGCAGAAACGCTCATGTTCGACTACCACAGGCAGAACGGCGTCGACGTTCGCGTGATTCGGATATTCAACACCTACGGCCCGCGCATGCACCCGTACGATGGCCGTGTCGTGAGCAACTTCATCCGTCAGGCCGTGGCAGGGCAGGACATCACCATCTACGGCGATGGCACGCAGTCGCGCTCGTTCTGCTACGTGGATGATCTGATCGATGGCATGATCGCGATGATGAACAACCAGCATGGATTCACCGGGCCAGTGAACCTCGGGAATCCCAATGAGTTTACGATCCAGGAACTGGCCGAACTGGTTGTTGAGTTGTCCGGCACGTCCTCGAAGATCATCAAAACACGCGACTTGCCAGAAGATGATCCGCTCCAGCGTCGGCCGGATATCACGCTTGCGGGTGAGAAGCTCAACTGGGTCCCCAATATCGAGCTGCGTGCAGGCCTGGAAAAAACCATTGCATGGTTCAAGTCGATTGATCTCTCGCAGTTCCGAGCGCCCACGCCGAACTTTTAAAGAGTCTCGCGCGCGCTGCGGATGACACGATCACATGATGCCTGAGCGTTCATTGCTCACAGGGAAAGCGACGGAATCAGCAGCGCTATTGGGTTGATGCGAGCCGCTCGCGCCACTTGATTGTCGTCTGCAACATCGGGTGGTCTGCATCGGGCGCGTAAACGATCTTGACGAACGACAATCGACTCAGGGTGCAGATTGCCCTCGCTTCATCCGGTTCGACGCCTTTGAGTTCCATACCCTGCGATGGAATGTGTTCAATGATCTCTGCTGCCTGCCGGGCGCAGCGCGTATCACACGGGATTCGATGCCGCAGCAGCGATATCGCTTCGAAGATATTTGCCGGCCCGCCGATCAAAACCACCGCACCGCCCGCAGCGCCGTGTCGCGTGATGATCGGCATACCTGTCGCAAGTGAAAGAGCACCAGCCGCATCCTGTGCGGCCATCTGCCGGTCGGACATCGGCGAGACATTTTCGAGCGGGTCGACTGAACGCCACGCCGACGCCACCGCCACCACAAAAAACAGGCCAGCCACAGCGAACGCGACGAACACGGCATGGTCCGAGCCGATCGCATACCACGAGACGATCCACGCGAGCCACCAGAGGACCCCGAACGTGAGCAGGCAGAACACGCCGCCGAGCACAGCAGATATCACGGCTTCTGTTGTCAGTTCGCGGTTTCGTTTTCCCGCTGCCTCGCGGATGATCGATGTGATATGTGCAGTGGCCATCGCGTTCCAGCCATGATAACACATCCGCGTGAAGATCAAATGCATACGATGCATCATCTGAGTCCACACACGGAGTACGACATGCCTCGCAAGCGACAGATTCTCGCACTCGCCGCCGCATCGATTTTCGCAGGTCAGTCCCTCGCACAGGACGCGCAGACCGCCGACCCGGACCTGCCTGATCTCGGTCCGATCAAACAGAAACTTACCGAGCTGCGCGGGCTTGAGTTCAAACGCGATGTTCCCAGTGCCGTACAGAGTCTCGATGACTTCGGCAACATGGTGACCGAGGAGATGGACGCGACATTCCCGAAAGAGCAGCGCGCGGGCATCGTTCAGGGACTTATGAGGCTTGGCTTTCTGACCGAACCGATCGACTTCGGCGAGGAGTTCACGAATGCACTCAAGACCCAGGCTGCTGCATACTACGATCCGAAATCAGGCAGGTTCTACTATCTCGCTGTCGATATGCCGGGCATGACAATCAACGCAGTCGCGGCGCACGAACTGGTTCACGCATTGCAGGATCAGCACTACGACCTGAAGGAACTGCAGAACAAACTCGAGGCGCTCGGCAAGGCAGTGCCGCGCGATGACGATCGAATCCTCGCAGCACGCTACCTCGTGGAAGGCGAAGCAACCTACGTGCAGATGCTCTTCCAGCAACCCACATTGGTTGGTAACAAGACCAGCCAGGAGATGATTTTTCGCACCATGGCTGAGATGGATGTGGAAGATATGGTCAAGATGGCGGAGCGGCAGTTGGAAATGATGGGCGACGACAACCCGATGGCAGAGGCGGCCCGTGCAATGGGTGACATCCCGCCGTACATCCTCTACCCGCTGAATGCTGCATACACCAACGGGGCGTTCTTTGTTCTGCGTGCACGACAGCGCGCGATGGAGCAAGGCGACAGTTGGCAGGGCGTGGCAGATGTGTACAGCGATCTGCCTGCGTCGACCGAGCAGGTCATGCATCCTGAACGCTACACACTCCGGCGCGATGCGCGCACGGAAATCCCACTGCCGGCAGTCCCGACTTTGAATGCAGCCGGCTGGACGCGCGTCGATTGTGCGATTCACGGCGAGTTCTATCTGAGCCTCATGCTCCGGCAGTGTGGCGTGCAGCGCGGCAAGGCCAGGCAGGCAGCCAACGGCTGGGATGGCGACATCTATGAAGCGTTCCAGAACGCCGAAGGCGACACCGCGATTGTGTTTGCGAGCACATGGGACAGCGAAGATGAAGCACGCGAGTTCTTCGAGGCATACCTTCTCGGGACCGACGGGAAGTACCAGGACAAGAAAGTGCTTGCCGGCGATGTCGAGACAGGACGCGTCGCGTTCGATTGCGGCGAAGGACTCGGTGCGGGCTACGTCGTATTGCGTGGGCGGGAAGTGTTTGCGGTCGAGGGATTTACGCAAGCACTGGGCGCGCTCGCACTGACCGAACTGCTCGCGTTGCCCATCCTGCATATCGACTGAACCTGATGCAGCATATTCAATAAACTCAACGCCCGTGGCCAATGCTGCAGGCGATTTTCTTTCTGCAAATCAGCGATTCCGGTGACACTGCTCAGCCGAGATGTGTGTAGTATGTGGTTCCCGAAACCGGATCAGATAACCAACGGAGTCTTGTATGTTTCGCCCGACCCGAAGAATGCCGCAGCACTGTGTCTGTTCGATGATCACGCTTCTTATTGTCTGCTTGACCACGGCCGCAATCGCGGATGATGACAAGGCAATGAACGACTGGCCGCAATGGCGCGGTCCACATCACACTGGCGTGTCCGCTGAGACCAACTGGAACTCGCTTGGCACACCAGAGCCACTCTGGCGGAAAGCGCTGGGCTTTGGGCATTCATCGTTCTCCATCGCTGCCGGCCGCCTGTACACGCTCGGATATGATCTTGAGAACGCCCGTGATGTCATCTACTGCCTCGATGCCGAAACGGGTGCGGAGATATGGACACACACGTACCCCGCAGACTTCTGGGACAATGCACATGACGGCGGCGCGCTGACGACGCCGACCATTGATGGCGAGTGGCTTTATACCTCCAATCGCGAAGGCAATCTGATGTGCCTGAGTGCATCCACCGGAGATGTTCGATGGCAGACAAGTCTCGAAGACACCGTTGGAGTCACGCCGCCGACGTGGGGCTTCTCCTGTTCACCACTCGTTGTTGGCGACATAATCGTGATGAACGTCGATAAAGTTGCCGCGTTCGACAAACACACCGGCGAGAATGTCTGGACGACGGAGTCGTTTGGCAACGCGTACTCGACACCGATGCCTTTCGACTACAAAGGTACGCCAATGCTGGCAGTGCTCAATGGCAGAGGATTGGTTGTGGTCGCGCAGGAAAGTGGCTCCACGGTTGCCGTATACGACTGGCAGAAGACACCGCAGATCTACCCGATGACGCCGGTCGTGATTGATGATCGCATCTTCATCTCCGCGGGCTACAACCGCGGCTGCGCGATGCTGCAACTCACCGATGACGGCCTGACGCCCGTGTGGGAGAGCCGGGTGATGCGCAACAAGATGTCGGGCGCGGTCCTGTTTGAAGGCCACCTCTACGGCTTCGATGAAGCCATCCTGAAGTGCATTGATCTGCAAGGCAACGAAAAGTGGCGCAAACGGGGGCTCGGCACGGGCTCGATGCTCGTCTTCGGCGGACGATTGCTTCTGGTCGATGGAAAAGGCGAGATCATCGTCGCCGAGGCAAACCCGGAGGCGTACGTCGAACTGTCCAGGCATGATGTGCTCGACGATGGTACGTACTGGTCGACGCCTGTCCTCAGCAATGGTCGTGTATATTGCCGCAACAGTATGGGCAGCATGGTGTGTATGGATTACTCTGGTGCGGATATGGCTCGCTCAGAAGGCGGGCCGTCTGTCGATGCGCTTCCCTCGGCGCAGGAGTTGTTCGCTACACATGTTCGCAATGTCGGAGGTGAGCGAGCTTTACGACAGTTGCGATCGTTCCATCTGACAGGTGAGAGCGAGTCGCTGCACAATGTGGTGCAGAAAGGCAAAGTCGATCTCGTATGGCAGGCCGGCGAGGGCTTCTCGTGGTCGGTTGATAACGGCTTTGTCTTCGCGCATGATGCGACCATGGGCTGGTTCGTGCGAACTGATGATCCGCCCGCGATCGTTGAGGGTGATGCACTTGACGCACTGCGCGATACGGGCGACTTCCGACGACTCGCAGATCCGGAAAAGACATACGCATCGATGCGTACAGTTGCCATCCGGAAGTTTGATGAACGCGACTGCTTCGTCATCGAGGTAACGACACACAGCGGCTCGCAACGGACACTGTACTTTGACGTGCAGAGCGGTTTGTATGCAGGCCATGAGTCGCCCGGCTCGCCCATGTGGGTGCTGCGCGATTATCGCGAGGTGGATGGTGTGAAACTCCCCATGCAATGGACATTTTACGAGCCTGAGATCGGCGCGATGTATGCTGCATCTTTTGTCGATGGTGAGATCAATGCTCGGATTGCAGACGATGCTTTCACCATACCGGATACCGTCAGGCTGCTGATGCGCTCGGATGCCGAAAAAGAGGCAGAAAACTCCCGTCTGCGCGAGAAGTTTGCACACATGCTCGGCACCTGGGCGAGGCCCGGCCGCAACGGTGGCCCGGATACTCCGCTCACGATCGGCATTGACGAGGGGTTCATCACCATGCAGTTGCCCGGCCGCGAGCGGGATTTCATTATGGAGCCGGATGAACAGGGGCGCATGGTGCTGTTCGGCGTCGGCTATGTCTGGCTCGAACAGACAACAGACGATGCCGGTCTGTTTACCGGGTTCAACATCGTTGTCGATGGTAACGTGATTGCCGAAGTCACCGAGCGCATGGATACACCTGCAGATCAAGATAATATCGCGCGTGAATGAGATACGCCCATCAGAATTTGGAGGATCATATCATTCGATGTGTAGTGATTATGGCTGTGGCTGTGGCTGTGGTGGCAAGTCGAGTCGCGGAAGGCCATTGCCGCTTCGACACGCTCGGGTGTGATGTCACATGCCAATTCAGCAGCCAGCCAACGCCGGCATTCAATCCGAGGTACAGCAACGGCAACGTAAGTAACATCAGCGCGACAAGGACAAACGCAATCTGGTAGAACACCGATCGCCGCGGCCATCTGATAGACCGTTTGAAGGAATGCGAGATATCACTGGGCCGTGTCAGGGCAGCATCGCTGGACGGAACCAATGTTATGGTGAACGCTCGCGATATGCTGCGGGAAGTAGACTGGATCGATTGCGTTGTGCTGCACGGCGTCTCGATGGGAGTGATGCTCAAGACACGGCTGAAGCCGCCGGCGTCGTCCGGGGATGAGCGTGCCGTTGCTCGCGCACTTGCCTCGCGAGGGCCGGCCTGCTGGTGCGATGATGACGCGGGCCGAGACCGGCGTCGTCGGCGTGATGCAGCGCAGCGGTCCGGTGGGTGGTGTGGGTGGCAGACCCGCCAGCCGATCTTCAGCTCGCAGTGATTGATGGCCGCGCCGGGCCAGAGATTGTGCGGGCCGATGGAATCGGAAGGTGATCTGGAGATACACCGGCGAACAAGGTGAGCAATGCGGCTGAGAGGAGTCGAACCTCCACGGGATATTACTCCCACATGGACCTGAACCATGCGCGTCTGCCAATTCCGCCACAGCCGCAGCGGGGAGCATCGAGTATAGCCCGCTTTGCCGCGCGAGCAAACGCAGCCTTCTCGGCCAGAGGCGTCGTGAAGACTATGGCTCACAGCCGCCGTGTTCTCAGCGTTGACTGTGCTTGCCAGTGGTATCAGTCGGGGTGGCATGTCAGCTCGAGAGCCGCCACGCCCGGGAATCTATAGAAACCAAACGCAGGGGAACGTGCTTCTCGTGGGCATGACTCTGGCGAATGGCCAGATGTTCGACAACGGTGGTCTTGCGAGCAATGTCGTGCGAGGCCACTCGACGGGCGAAGCATCAGTCAGGTGCCAGCAAGCCCTTGCGAGAGCCGGCCGGTTGCGTCAGTCCGATATCTGCAGAAGACTCCTGATTGTTCCGGGCGGCCGGTGCCGGCCCGCATTCAGATGGCGCTGCGGGCACCAGCGGCGAGCCAATCTACCCGATAGCAGACTCGTGCATCACCTTCCCATTGGACGCAGCATGGACAAACCTCCGCCGACCGGTTCCGGCCGCCGCCGCACCGGCCGTCGTCTGCAGGAATCGCTGAGCAGCAACCTTGGCCCCGTGCTCGATCTCTCCGCAGGCGGCGTTCGGATCCTCTCCAGTCGAGACCGTCAAGGCGAGCAAACCGTCGACCTGTTCAGCAACTCCGGCACGTTCTCACTGGCTGGCAGAGTTGTCTGGCATCGCAAACTCGGATTCCGCAAACACGAGATCGGCGTGGAGTTCAGCGATGTTGACGAAGAAGCAGCGCAGACACTCTGCGATATCGCGCGGGCCCATGCCGTTGGCTGCTATTGGCACGACGCAGCCTAGCCTGGCATTCCTTGGCGCATTCGCGTGAAACGGATCTCGCAGCAGTCATGCCCGCGCCACTCGCGAACGGGGTGGGCGTGATGGTCAACCCATCATCCCCCCAAGCTCCGGACACCGGCCGGGCTGGAATCAGATTTCCTGTCGATATCAGTCTATCAGTAACGGGTATGATCGAAATGATGAACAATTTCATTTTTGAACATTACGTGGGAGTGGCGCAGATCACGATTGCGTGCGCGCTGCCGCTGATGCTCGTAGCGGTCCTGGTCACGAAGAAGGTCGGTCGGCTTGAGGCGGTTGCGGTGGCGTTGCTCGTCTATCTTGCCATCGTTGCGCTGGGAATGTCCGGCAACATCAAGCATCTGAGTCTGATCGGCGTCGTCCATGCTCTGATTGCGTTCACGATCGCGGGACTCGCGGCGAGACACCTGGGCGTGCGGGCAGGCAGGCTGCTTTTTGTCCCCTGCTTCTTCATTGCTGTGACGGTGGTCTTCAACCTGGCGAACGAGGACATGGGGCTTGAGTTGATGGGGCGCTGGATTGATTGAGGGTACCGGAGCTTGGAACAAAGGGGTGGCCGAAGACGCTCCATTCGAACGCCATTGGGCAACTGGCGGCCCATGGTCCTGATCAGTTGTTATCCCGGCGATTCTGTCGGCGCGCGATGACTGGATCGGCGAGCCTGGGTACAACCATGCATTCAGACACAGGCAGTTCATCCGGCATGGCTGATGCCGCATCTGAAGTCCGGCGATGTCGTGGTGATGGATAATCTCTCCAGCCACAAGGGTTCTCGCGTTCGCGAGATGATCGAAGGAGCAGGCGCGGAACTTTACTACCAACCGCCATACAGCCCGGACCCGAACCCGATCGAGATGGTCTTCAGCAAGATCAAACAGCTGTTGCGCAGCTTGGCGTGTCGCATGGTGTCAAGGTTGTGGCAATCCATGCAATCGGTGCTCGACAAAGTGAACGCCTCGGATGCGCTCAACTGCTTCCGCCACGCCGGTTACACCGCTACAGATGAAGGGGAACCGCTCTAACGTGTCGTTTCATCATGCCAGTGAAGCGACTCCGCAGATTCGGCAACGACCGTCAACCGCAGGTA
>CAZVXI010000098.1:0-11602 GCA_964631295.1 uncultured Isosphaeraceae bacterium | reverse complement strand
GGATCACAGGAGTAGGACACTTGAGCGAGCAGCGGGTTACATGCTTCGCGGGCGTTCTGCACGCCACTGGAAAAGTCCGGATCACACCCATTCATGACGATCGCCTCCATCAGACCCACGATGGCAGATGAATCGAGTGCTGAATCGTGCGGCCGAGTTGCAGTGCCGACGACTGCTCCGGAACGCAGGTCAAGGACATGGATGACCGTGGCTTTTGGAACGTCCTCGGTCCATCCCAGCAGAACGCGATCCGGCCCCGGGAGCAGGAATACGCCGCTACTGTGTTCAAGTGGATAAGACGCAAGCGTGAACATTGCCGTGACAAGGCCATCATCACTGTTCAAGATGAGTTCGCCATCATGTTCCTCAACGGTGAATGTGTTCCCGAGCCCCGGCAACTCGAGGCTCACCCGGGCCGGCATCGTCTCCATTGGGATTGGGGATGTGGCGATAGCAGTTGCCGCCCCACATGCGACGACGATTGCACCTGCGAGACCAAATCTCTGTCTCATAACAAATCCTTGAGAGCCCCAATCCCGTCGATCGTTGTGGGGAGGGGGCATTCCCCCCACGAGCAGCGTTCTTGCCTGCTGCCCTCGACGAGGTATTGGACAATTCGATGCTATACGTTTATCGGTCATCGTGCAGGTTGTGGAGTCGCCGCTTGCAAAGGGCCTCTCGACGTGATATCGACCGCCAAACATCGTTGATTGAGCAAGTTCCAGGTCCACCTCGAATCACACTGGCATCGTTCGTGCGGCTGGCGATTATGATCTCGCGTTGCTCTTGTTCGGGGCAGGTCGCGGCGAACGAGCGCCGAGCGCTTCGCCCAGCCGTGGTTTGTGTCGTGAGACAAGCGCGATCAGGATGAAGATCCCAGCGCTCACAAGGTATGCGATCGATACGACCTGGTAAGACGCGGCAGCATCGGCGAGCCGACCATCTTCGATGGCGTCGTACATCCGCGTCACATGCCCGCGCACCCAGAGATGGCAGCCGGGGATGAAAATCGTCAGAGCCACGAGCTTCACACGGAACCAGCGCAGCTTGAAATAGACCGTCGCCTGCCTGCCGAACAGACATGCTCCTGCGAGCACTGCCAACACCAGCCCGCAGAACACACATGGAAAGAAGATCGCCCGGCTGAGCGCCCTGAGCAGCTCCCAGCCCTCCTGCGTCGAGGGCGTCGGCCCGACGATGCCCATTGCCCCGAGCGAAGTGAGCCCGCCGAGGAACCCGGTGAGCCCGATGAACTTCGCGGAAAGCAGCCACGGGCGGACCCCGCGCCCGCGCTTTCGGCCATGGAAAGTCGCGCGGTCAGTCATGCAGCCCAATATCGGCGATCATGAGCAGACTGCTGTTGAGAACGCACGAGCAACGTGCACTCCAGTGGCGTTTTCGGAGGCGACCCCGGCCTGTGTGTCATGGCCACCAGAGGCGATTTCAGCGGTCGGATTGCATACCATGGGTACTGGCATTTGAACCCCTGAAGCAGCCCATGGCAGACGATACCAACGACCTCACACCCGACCAGCCAATCGAGCCTGCGGGCCTTCCGCCCGGCGGCATGATTGTCGATCTCCCCGTCGAAGAGGAACTGCACGACAGTTACCTGACCTACGCGATGTCGACCATCATGGACCGCGCTCTGCCAGATGTGCGCGACGGGCTCAAACCATCGCAGCGACGCATCCTCGTCGCCATGAACGATCTGAACCTCTCGCCCGGCCGAAAGCACCGAAAGTGCGCCAAGATTGCCGGCGACACCTCAGGCAACTACCACCCGCACGGTGAGTCCGTCATCTACCCGACGCTGGTCAACATGGGCCAGGACTGGAAGATGCGCACGCTGCTCGTCGACAAGCAGGGCAACTTCGGCTCCATCGACGGCGACCCGCCCGCGGCCATGCGATACACCGAAGCTCGCATGACCGCTGCGACGGTCGCGATGCTGGAAGACATCAAACTCGACACGGTTGACTTTCGCGCGAACTACGATGAAACGCGTCAGGAACCGACTGTTCTTCCCGGCAAGTTCCCGAATCTGCTGGTCAACGGTTCCAGTGGGATTGCAGTCGGGATGGCGTGCAGCAGCCCGCCGCACAACCCGACAGAAATCTGCAATGCGATCGTCGCGGTCATCGACAACCCGGATATTGAGCTTGCAGAGTTGCTGCGGATTGTTCCCGGGCCGGACTTTCCAACCGGCGGCGTCGTCAAAGGCCGTGCCGGCATCGCGCAGGCGTATGCGACCGGTCGCGGGCGCATCCAGGTTCGTGGCAAGGTGCATCACGAGACGCAGGGCAATCGCGAGATGCTCGTGATCGATGAGATCCCGTATCAACTCGTGCAGAACAATCTCATCGAGAAGATGGTCGAGGCTGCCAAGAACGGGCGCATTGCTGACATCTCAGACATCAAGAACTTCTCAGGCAAACGGCATCGCACGCGCATCTGCGTGTACCTCAAGCGCGGGGCTGATCCGGACGTCGTCGAGAAGCAGTTGTACAAGTTCACCCCGCTGCAGTCGACATACTCGATCATCAACATCGCGCTCGTGCACAACCAGCCACGCACGCTCCCGCTGAAACAGATCATCGAGCACTACATCAGTCATCGCAAGGTGGTGATCCGCCGACGAACCGAGCACCTGCTGCGTGAAGCGCTCAAACAGGCGCACCGGTTGGAAGGACTGATCTACGCGGTTTGTGACATTGACGAAGTGATCGCGCTGATCCGGGGCAGTTCGACGCGCGATGAAGCCATCGAAAAGCTCATGGCACGCGCGTTCCGCATCCCGGCAGACCATCGCTTCGCCCCGCAGATTCCGCAGCGCCTCAAGGATCAGGCTGCTGATGGTGCGCTGTTGACACGCGTGCAGGCAGAGGCTATTGGCGGCATGCGGCTCATTCAGCTTGTCGGGCTCGAGATTGAGAAACTCGTCAACGATTACAGCGCGCTGCTTGAAGAGATCGAAGGATACGAACGCATCCTCGCAGATGAACAACTCGTCCTCGATATCATTCGCGAAGATTGCTTCGAGTTGCGCGAGAAGTTCGGCAGCGAGCGCCTGACAGACATCGAAGACGGCGAAGAAGAAGGCTACGACATCGGTGACCTGATTCAGGAGCACGATGTCGTCGTCACCATCTCCCATCAGGGATATGTGAAGCGGCTGCCCATCGACACCTATCGCGAACAGGGGCGCGGCGGGCGAGGCGTGAAGGGTGCAGACTTCAAGGACGATGACTTCATCGAACGGCTGTTCGTCGCATCCACACACGATGACCTGCTGTGCTTCACCAACACAGGACGCGTCTTCCGCACGAAGGTGTACCAGATACCGGAAGGATCTCGCACATCGCGAGGCAGAGCGTTTGTCAACATCATCGACCTCAAACCCGATGAGCGGATCGTCACCTCCATCACGATCAAAGACTTCGAGCGGTCAGAGGACTATCTGCTGTTCGCGACAGAACAGGCGAAGGTCAAACGTACCTCGCTCAAGGATTACCGCAACGTTAACAAGTCCGGCATCATCGCCATCCACCTCAACGATGGCGACCGGCTCATCGGCGTGGAGTACACGACTGGAAACAATCACATCCTGCTCGCGACGGCATTGGGCATGGCGATCCGCTTCGATGAAGCCGACGCTCGCGTGATGGGCCGCAATGCCGCAGGCGTCAAGGGGATCGATCTGCGCGACGGGGACCGCGTGGTCGGACTGATCTGTATCCAGCACGATGATGCTGATTTGCTCACGATCACCGAAAATGGCTACGGCAAACGCACCGCACTGACGGAGTATCTGGTGCACGCTGAAGACGGCCCACGGCCTCAGTCGCGTGGTGGCAAGGGTCGGCTCGATATCCGCACCACGAAGCGCAATGGCGATGTCGTGGGCGTGCGATCCGTCACTGATGCGGACTCGCTGGTGTTCGTCAGCGAGCGCGGCATGATCGTCCGCGTGTCTGCGAGTGCCATCTCGCGCATCGGCCGCAACACGCAGGGCGTACGGGTTGTCAACCTCAAGGATGGCGACAAACTGATCGCCACCGCGGTTGTTCCAGAAGAGGAAGGCCCCGAACCCGTCGAATGACCGGCACAATGACCGTGGATTTGGGGATTCCGCCTCGGCGCGGTATGCTGCTTCCCCAGAAGCAACGGAGGCACGCCCATGCCGCTCAACGAGTGGTCGGACAACATCATGATCGCGGAAATGAACGACGAGCCGTCATTCTCCGATGACCTGGAAACATTGATTGGTCGGGTCGATTCGACCGAATCTCCTCGGGATGTCATCATCGACATGCAGGCGGTAACGCATGTGAACTCGTCGAACATCGCCCAGTTGCTCCGGTTGCGCAAGAAGATGCAGGGAACCGCCGCGCGACTGCGCGTGTGTTCCGTGAGCGATCACGTGTGGTCTGTCCTGCTGATCACCGGACTCGACAAGGTGTTCGACTTCACCGACGACGTCGCAACATCGATCGCATCGCTGCAAATCAGCGAATAATCACCCGATCACGCCTGGATGTGGGCAGGCAGTGTTGCAGAATCGAGCGCGCTGCCGAGTTCTGCGACAAGCTCCCGCGGTACGCCGATGTCGCCGACCGAGATGGTGCCCGTGAACTGCTGTGAGCCGTCCACGAGGAAGCCGGGCTTCAGACCGACGAACGTGAGAGTCTGCTGCGCGCGGATCGCTTCGCCGAGTTCCCTGCCTGATTCGCAGTCCATGCCGGACGGCACATCGACGGCGAGAATCGGATTGTTCAGTTCGTTCATGACCGCGATGAGATGAGCCGGGTCGCCGGTGACGTCGCGATCGAGCCCGGTTCCAAAGATCGCGTCGATCAGCAGATCGGCATCGCGCGAAACCTCGACGATGTCTTTCGTATCGACGATATTGATACCCATGTGCTCACAGATCCCGGCGTTCGTTGCCGCATCTGAATCCGGCCGGGGCGTCACGAATCGCGCGACGGTCACCTCATACCCGGCGTTGTGCAGATGCCTGCCTGCTGCATAGCCGTCGCCGCCGTTGTTACCTGCGCCGCAGACAACCACAATCCGTCCGGGCGCATCAGCGACCATGCGCCTCGCCTGTTCGCTGACGGCTCGCGCAGCGTTCTCCATGAGCACGATGCCGGGAACGGCGAAGTCGTCCATCGCACGTTGATCGACAGATCGCGTCGCCGCTCGATCAAGGAGATAGAAATCCTGTCCCATGCGCGTTAAGTGTAGCCAAATCACCAAATGTCAGTGGTTCTCGAGAGCTGAACCGCGCATCGCGTTTTGCTCCGCTCCGTTGCGAGCGGTTGGCGTAAGGCGTGGCAAGATGCGCCTCGTTTATGCTTCCGGTTTGTCGACGACCCGGCCGTGATGGAGATGCACGATGCGATCGGCCAGCCCTGCAACCTTCGGGTCATGGGTTACCATCACGATCGTGAGCCCATCCGCGTGCTGCCTGCTGATGAGGTCGAGAATTTCCCGGCCGGTTTCTTCATCGAGATTACCGGTCGGTTCATCGGCGAGCAGAACCTCTGGCTTGTTGACGAGCGCTCGCGCGATGGCAACTCGCTGACGCTCTCCGCCGGAGAGTTCGCGCGGGCGATGTTTGAGACGGTGGTCGAGTCCGAAGGCGCGCAGCAGTTCGACGGCCTGTTGCTGCGCGTCCGCCAGACCGCGCGGCTTGACGATTCGTTCAGCGATCAAGCCCGGCACAAGCCCGAAGGGAAGCAGCAGTTGCGTCCACCACGTGCCGCGCGTATCGACCATCGCTGGCGCGAGCGCGTTCTCCAGCACTGTCAGTTCGGGCAACAGGTGATAGAACTGGAAGACGAACCCGACGGATCGATTGCGGTAGTGATTGCGTTTGCCGCGCGACATCGATGTCACATTGCGATCATTGAACAGAACGCTGCCGCTGTCGGCATCCGGCTGATCAAGATCGCCGAGCAGGTGCAGCAGCGTACTCTTGCCGGACCCGGACGCACCAAGCACGGCAACCCATTCGCCTCGCTTCACCGTCAGCGTTGCATCATGCAGGACCGGAACATCAACGCGTCCAAGCCGATACGTCTTCCTGAGGTTGGATGCAGCCAGCAGCGCATCGCTCGCGTTTGTGCGCGGCGGGTTACTCATAACGCAGCGCCCTTACCGGATCAGTATCAGCAGCCCGAGCAGCAGGAATGAGCGCACCGATCAGGCTGAACGCGACAGCGCCCAACATCGTCGTGCCGGCCGTGATGAGGTCCATCTGGCTTGGAATCTCGGTGAAGTAATATACCTGTGGATCCCAGATGAGCGTGCCGCGATGGAACAGCAGGCCGATCGCTGCACCGAGCAAAGCGAGCGCGCCGAGCACCCACAGCACGACCGGCAGCATGAGCCCCGCGAATGAGCGCACGATCGCGACAACAACGCATACGGCACTCAGTGCAAACGCGGTTCTCTTGAGCCACACCGGCGCTGCACTGCCCATGGCATTGTGTATCGAGTTGATGTTCGCGATGACGACATAGGCGATGCCAAGTCCGACGATCGATCCGAGCACGCCGACGAACAAACCATATCGCAGAAAGATCCATGTGATGCCGATGCGCGATGCGCCGATCGAACGCAGGATGCCAATGTCGCGGGTCTTCTCGTACACGATTGCCCAGAAGATGGCGAGTATCAGGCCCGCACACACGAGATAGATGATCGAAAAGAGAATGCGCATCAGCTCGCGCTCCTTCTCGATGGGCGCAATGAACCGTGCCTGCTGCTCTTCCCATGTCTGTACTGCGACCCGCCCGAAACCCTGCTCCGCATTGTACCGTTCGTATGGCTTGACGATGGCTTCGCGGTCGCGAAACTTGTCCATCACGAACTCGTCGTACACGCCATCAACTGCCTCGCGCAGGGTCATTGGATCGACGCCGTCGGCTGCACGAATGAGGATCATCGTCGCGCGTGCAGGGTCGATGCCGAGCGTGACGTCGAAATCTTCCGGATCGACGATCTCCGCTTCGTCGAGTTGCATCATCTCCTGCGCTCGATCAATGGGAATCATCACGCGCGTGTCGTCGATCATGAACACGCCGGAGGAGAACTCGTTGACGACGGGAAAGATAAAACTCTCCGGATCGCTCAGGCCGCCCTCGGTGCCGATCGGAATCGTGGTCAACGTGACTTCAAACCGTGGCATCCACCAATACCCATTGCGCAGCGGTTCGTAGGAGCCGTCGGGCTGGCGTTCGTTGCCCTCTGATACATGCAGCCCCATGACGATGCCGGGCCTGCCGTCGCGCGTGGTGAGTATGCGGCCCTGCTCGTAAACCTCGCGCGAGAGTTTTCTGCGAAAGTCATCTTCGCGGGCCTCGCGCTGCTCCTGCTCGGTCAACGGCTTCCAGTAGATCGCATCGGCAAAGCCGGTCACCTCGGCAAAGCTCTCCGGCTCGACACCCCATATCTGCACTGTCTGCACCTGCTTGTTGCCTTCATCCGGGTAGGGCATCTTGACCAGCCCCCAACTCTCGACAACAGGCGTCGCAGCAGCGACCTCATCCATGTCGTTGAGTCGATCGATCAGTTCCGGATAGTACGGGATGCCGGTGATGCTGTGGCTGATCACGACATCGCCGATCAGTGTCTTGCCCGATGATTTCACCATCTCGAGAAAGCCGGTCATCACGGAGACGACGATGATGACCAGTGCCACACACAGCGCAACGGCTGCCACTGCGATAAGCGGAATCGCCCGCGTGGTCAGGTATCGGTTGGCGAGCAGACCGTGGTACATGTGGGCGAGGGTAGAGCGGGCAGACCGTTCCGACCAGTAGCGTTGCACTTGTGGACACGCGATGGGTATCTGCATTCCACGCGTTCGCGACCGTGAATCGGGATGTTGGGCTTTCAACGGCCGAGCGAACGTACACTCTTCTCCGATGCTGATTGTGCTTGGATTCATCTTCTGCAGCCTGACGCTGGCTGGCGCGGGCTACTGGCTGTTCGTGCTTTTGCACGTGCTGGCGATTCTGCGCGATCGCCCGACGGCTCGCGCCGGCCTTGCCATGCCGCAACCTGCAGAGGACGCCTGGCCGCTGCTGAGCATCATCGTGCCGGCACACAACGAACAGGCGATTCTCGCCGGCTGTGTTGAGTCGCTGCTCGGACAGGATTACCCGAATCTTCAGGTCATCATCGTGCTTGATCGCTGTACGGATGCTTCTGCCAGCGTGCTCAAGCCGATTGCAGATCGCGATGACCGACTGATCGTCATCGAGAATGATCACTGCCCGGATGACTGGGCGGGCAAGTGTCACGCTGCCGCCGTGGGTGCGCAGCAGGCCGATGGAGACTGGCTTCTGTTCACCGACGCAGACACACAGTTCGATCGTGCGCTTTGCCGCAGCACTGTTGCGATCGCGATGCACCGCGGACTGGCTCTGCTGAGCCTGCTGAGCACCCTCTCATGCAAGCACAGTTGGGAGCAATCGGCACAGCCTGTCGCAACGATGTCGCTCATGCGAATGCACCCGATTCGTCGCGTGAATCGTGATCGCAACCCGAAGCATTTCGCCAACGGGCAGTTCCTGCTGTTCGACCGAGCGTGGTATGAGAAGATCGGCGGCCATGCGGCTGTGCATGACTGCCTGTTGGAGGACATTGCCTTTGCGCGGCAGATCGTCGGGCATGGCGGTCAGGGCTGGATCGCGCTTGCTGACGGCATGCTTCGTTGCGCGATGTACGAGTCGATGAACGCATTTCGCGAGGGGTGGAAACGCATCTTCATTGAAGCGTGCCGGTGCCAGGTGCCTTCGTTGCGCCGCAAAGCATGGCGGCTGCTGCTGATCGGGCCCGGTATACTGGCCGCGCAGGTGGCAGCGGTCATCGTCGGCATTGTGATCGGCTTCGCAGGTGATGTCGCGCTCGCGGCCGCCACGCTCGGACTCGCCTTCGTGTCGATTGTGCTGCAGTACACAACGCTTGCGATGATCTACCGCATGGGTGGCACTCCAACACGAGCGATCTGGAAGTACTGGCTCGGCTGCATCAGTGTCGCACGGATATTTCTCGACGCAGCCAGTGACCTCGTGCATCGCCGACCGATCCACTGGGGCGGCCGCGAATACATCCTCAAACCATACGATCCATCGAACAACCCGCGTGCTGCGTTCTCAGCACCGCACAAATGAAAGGCACCATGCGAATCCTGCTCACCAACGATGATGGCATACACGCACCAGGTATCGAGGCCATGCACGATGCACTCCAGGGGCTTGGCGAAATCGTCACGATCGCGCCAGCAACGATGCAATCTGCCACGAGTCACGGCGTGACATTCAACGAACCGCTGATGTGCGATGAAGTTGTCGTCCACGATGGCATGCGGGGTATTGCCGTCGATGGCCGCCCGGCAGACTGTGTCAAACTCGCACTCGAAGCGCTCTGGCCTGACAGATTCGGCGAAGGAACCCGACCGGACATCGTCATCAGCGGGATGAGCAGTGGTGCGAACGTGGGTATCAACGTGATCTACTCGGGCACTGTTGCTGCTGCTGTTGAGTCAGCGTTCATTGGTGTGCCTGCGATTGCTGTGTCGCTGCATCTTGGTGATCGCTCGAACACCTGCTTTTCGCGTGCTGCGGAGATCGCGCGCGTTGCAATCGACCGAGTACTTGATGCCTGCAACAATACGCTCGACCCGCATTCTGTCATCAACATCAACGTGCCGCGCACGGAATCGAGTGATGCGCCGATGCCGGACATCAAGGTTGTGTCGATGAATACCGCACATGGTCAGGTCTCATATGATCGTCGCGTCAGCCCATTCGGGCAGGTATATTACTGGGCAGCGAGCGGCGGGATGGACTTTGCCCACACCGCGCCGCAGAGCGATGTTGAAGCGCTGCTCGAACGGTACGTGACCGTCACGCCGCTGATGTTCGATATGACGGACCATCCGCGACTGCAAACCTGGCGCGAGAAACTCGATCAGGGCTGACCGCTGAACAGGCCGATCGCTTGAGTTGCACAGCACAGTCGACGATTGCCAAGTTCACCGGCGGGCTTATTCCGCAGGTTCGGCAAGCACGAGATACTCGGTATTGCCCGGGCCGACACTGCCGCGCGAACCACTGGCTTTCCTCCCGGACTTCTTCCCGGTGATCGGTGACTTCGTGTGCTCGATCGGCCGCACGCCCCACGCTGGCATGGCTTCCATCACACGCTGCAGGACGCGCTTGGCATGTGTCAACGCGAGTTGTCCGTCGATGAGCAGTTCACGCTTTTCGTCCGCGTTCAGCTCGTAGTGAGGTTTCACAAGTGTGATGATGTGCCCCGTCGGCTTGAGCCATGCAAGTGCCGCGGGGATCGCAAGCCGCTGCTGCGTCCACGCGAGATCGATGGTGACCAGATCGACAGCTTCATCAGGCGGATCGCAATGCAGCGCGTTGGTGCGTTCCATAACTGTGATACGATCGTCACTTCGCAGCTTCCATGCAAGTGTGCCATACCCTGTGTCAATCGCATACACATGCGCCGCGCCATGTTGCAAGAGGCAGTCGGTGAAGCCGCCGACATTGCAACCGAAATCCGCACAGGTGAGTTGTGAAACATCGACGTTGAACACATCGAGCGCGTGCGCGAGTTTCAATCCCGCGCGTGATACAAATGGAGTCTCAGAGCGCATTCATTCGAGCCCCACGACCGCGATGTCGGCTTTGTCCGCTGCTTCAAGCACCTGCGGCTTGTCGATCAGGATCACGCGAGTCGCGCCGAGCGCGATGCACCGGCAGCCCGCTTGCCTGGCTTGTTTGATCGTATCGATGCCGATCGTGGGCACATCGGCTCGCATGTCGTGATCAGATGCGGATGTCTTGAGCAGCGTCCATCCTTTTGATCGGCACAACTCACCGGCGCGTTCGATCATGCGCATCGTGCCTTCGACGGCTTCGACGGCGATCACATCCCCCTCGCGCACGGCGATCGACTGACCGATGTGCAGTTCAACGGCGCGCTCAAGCAGTGGCCAGCCGAAGTCGATGTCGCGTTGCTGCTGGTCGCTGGGTTTGATGCGCCCCATCGTGCCCAAGGTTGCGAGGTGATCGGGGATGTAGGTTGTTGAATCGATGAGCGTGACTCCGTTGTCAGCCAGTTCGTCGGCAAGTGCTGCGAGAAGCACCGCGTTGCGTCGGTCATGTCGAAGCCGACGGTACCAGATGTTGATCGCGCGCCAATCCGGCAGTTCGCGAATGATTCGCAGCGGGTCGTGGATGCGCTGCTTGGCGACCTGGCCGACCATGACTGCTTCGTGGACGCGCCAGCGTCTCATCGCGCGCAGCCAGGATCCGGGCTTGGCCACGCCGACTTCGCGGAACTCATCGCAGAGGCGAGGCAGGTTGGCATGGTACTGGCCGCGCAGGCCGACGCAGCAGACCGGCCTCCCGGCAGCACGCATGCCTCGCGCGGTAATGATCGGCAGGCTGCCGCTGCCCGCGATCAGCCCGATCGGTGAGGGATTCTGAGTGTCGGTCGACCGCCCCATAGTCGCGATCATACACAGAAGATTCGCGCGACATTCGCGAATCGAGCCGGGCATGGTCGATCGAAT
>CAZVXI010000097.1:0-11789 GCA_964631295.1 uncultured Isosphaeraceae bacterium | reverse complement strand
AGGCAGAGCGGCAATCCATCGTCGATGAACTTCTTGACCGCCGTGAAGAGGACCAGGCGGTCCGAATCGAGATGCAGGAGATGATGTCCGAGGCGCGGGCTGCCCGCACGCTGGCAACCCCACACGATCAGATCGAGTTCATGCAGAGCGACGTCATGCTCGACCTGCGTGACCGCATGCGGACGGCGGATGCAGAGAACACACGCTGGCTGATCGGCCTCTTAAGCGACGTTGGTTGGATCAGCGCCGACCAATTCGGAGCGGAAGCCAACAACGCAGCGTTCCTTATCGCCCAGCACAGTGGCAATCTCTCGCTGATGCGGACTGTTCTGCCGAAACTCGAGGCCGAGGCCAGGGCTGATCCTCGCATCGGTCCGCTGTACGCGCTCATGTACGATCGGACGCAACTGGCACTTGGCAGGCAACAGCGGTATGGCACACAGATCACCACCAGCCCGACCGGCCAAATGCAACTGGCTCACCTCGAGGATCCTGATCTCCTTGATACATGGCGGGCTGAAGTCGGCCTCGGACCGATCGAAGAGTATCTTGCCCGCTTCGCGGAGGCCTACGGCCCCATTCCAATCGTCCGTGACTGATCTGAGGAGGCACGAGTCTGCCTCTGCACATCAGAAGAAAATCGGAGATTCGGCCCTTGGCAGGGCTCCGAGGTCTGGTAAGATTTTTGTCACTGGATGGTGAAATACCGACGGCAAGGGAGCGATCAAATGACAAAGAGCACGAAGGCAGCGGTGTGCGCGGAACGTTTGGTGATGCACGAGAGCAGGTCCTGCCGCCCTCGATGGCTCATTGCGATGCTCGGCCTGTTGGCGGTCCTTGCCGCTCCGACGATCGCGTTGGGCCAGGCCGACGACATGCTGCCCGGGCCGATGTCGACGCCGGACCTTGGCAGGTACATGGATCGTCTCCGCCTGAGTCCGCAGCAGGAACTCGCAGTCGAGGCGATGCACGATCAGTACAAGCGTGAGTATCGCGAACTGCAGGAGCAGGAGTTCGACAAGTTCGGCCAGTTCATGCAGCAGGTGAACGGCATGTTCCCGGCGCGCGAGGATGTCAAGAAACTGCTGGACATGCAGGACAGCATCCACGGACGCATTCGCGCAATCGATGAACGGCTGTTCGATCAGATGCAATCGCTGTTGACGGAGGATCAACTCGCCACCCTGCCACGCGTGCGCCTCACCCGCCAGCGCGAGCGATACCTCTCCAACGAGATGATGTGGTCGATGGGGCAGCGACCGGTCGATGTCAGCGAACTCTATTACGAACTGGAACTCGAAGACGACGCATTCGAAACCACCGACCCGCTTGTGTTCGAGTATGAGCGGCGTGTGACGCGCGACATCGCGCGCCTGCACAAGGCGACAACCGGGATGTTCATGCGCATCTTTAATGAACTTGAGAAGGCCGGCTACTCAGCCGACAACTCGCAAGATCCAGAACAGCAGATGGCAATGATGCAGGAGATGCAGAGCATCTTCATGAAGGTGAGCGAGGATCAACGCGAGCTTGGCTGGGATGTGCACGATCAGGGTAAACGCCTCTTCACCCTGCTGTTCCAGACGCTTCCATCCGAACCGCGCACCACACTTCGCAGCAGATATTACCGCGAGGCCTATCCGCGGGTCGGGTGGATGATGCCCGACTCAGTCGTCGGGAATCGAAAAGACCTTGAGAAGGTGACAGACCTCACCGAAGAGCAGCGCGATCAACTCGAAGCGCAAGTGTTCGGGCCGGCTGATGCGCTCGATCGTGAACTTGATGACATTGTCAAAGTACTCGAAGAAATATCACGGAAACAGACCCCGTTCAACTTCGATCCAGCCCAGTGGGAGGAGGAACAGGAGGTCATCACCAAGTTTCAGGAGCGAGTGACCGAGTTTCAGCAGAATATCTGGAAGAATATTTCCGACATCCTCACGCCGGACCAAATGAACGCATTCACCATGGCGCGCTCCGACAGACTTACCGGGAACAGTTCGCAAAACGTGGCTGCGGCAGCGGAGTCGAGCACGGAAGTTGTATTGAACGAACATGAAGCTGCTATGGTCTGGGGGCCGGACCAGTTCATTGCACGCGAGATCACGCAGAGCGATATACGACTGTACGGCCACGTCATGGGCCTTTCTGATGATCACAAGACGCTGTTGCGTGAACTGCACAAGAGCTATATGGATCGGCATCAGCAGTATCAGCGCGACTCGATTGAGGAGCTCAACAACGTCACGTCGACGTTGTGGCAACATGATGAAGACACTGGAGCCTACACGCCGCCGACCATGGACATGTACGAGCATCTGTACAAGGTGCGTGAAACAACGTTGGAAAAGCTGCGCGCACTGGATCGTACTTTCTTTGATGATGTTGCAGTGACGCTCGAAGCAGTTGTCGGCGAAGACACTGTCGAGCGCATCCGCCTCATGCGCGAGCGCAACATCTACAACCGAGGCCATTGGAACTCCGGCATTGTCGGCAAGGCAGGGAATATTGACGTTGCCAAGTTCGTCCTTCGCATGCGGCTCAGTGACGCAGAACGCGATGCGATTGATCCGATTTTCGACGAGTATGAGCAGAAGGCAACGGCACTGTTCAAGCAGAAGTATGAAGCGGCCAAGCGATGGCAGCGCACGAATGACGAATGGAACGCGTTTGCGCAGCAACTGACGGCAGATGGCACGTTCGACCCAAACTCATGGCAGCAGTATCAGGAACGCCTGAGTGGACCAACCGAAGCGCTTGAACAAGCCAACAAGACGCTTGCAGATCTCAACACGAGCACATTTGAGAACGCTCTGGCGCACCTGAACGATGAGCATGCCCGGATGCTGCGCCAGTCGTTCCTTCGTGTCGCGTTTCCGATGGTGTACTCGGATTACTTGTCGCCGGAGCGCCATTTTGAAGCGGCGCTGGCGCTCGACACGCTCACAGCCGAGCAGCGAAGCCGACTCGAAGAATCGGCCCTCGAATACACATCCGCGTATCATCAAATCAACGAGCAACTGGTCGAACTGTACGGCGATTCAGGGCTCTCGCTGGTTGCGGTGACCGGGCAGGAAGAGATCCTGGAAGCGCAGAGGCGGCGAGATCTGATCGCGCGACTTACGTTCGACCGCAGTGAACTCAACAGCCGCGGTGTGCGTCACCTTAAGCAGATTCTGTCGCCGGAGCAGATTGATGCCATCGGCGGGCTGCCCGAAGTACCGAAGCACTGACCCCGACCCTCGCGGCGTTCTGCCGGGCGCGTGTGTTGGATTACCCCGACGTGAGCACGGCGTCTGGCTGCTTGCCTTGCGCCTTGCGGATCGCGTTCACAACCCAGTCGATGCCGGGGAACGTGTTGGTCATCGGCTTGTCCAGGCCAGGACCTTCCACGACGATGAACGGGATGCCTGTCGCTTTGTATGTATCAAGCTTCTGCTTGCCGGGGCTGCCGGCAACCGTCGTGTCGACTGCGAACGCAACGACATCTTCGTCGCTCAACGCCTCTTTCACTTTGTCAGACAGCAGGACCTGCTGTTTCAGCACTTTGCAGTTCACTCACCAGACTGCATCGAACTCGAGCAGCACGGTTTTGCCAGTGCGAATCGCTTCGTCGTAGTCTTCGGGTGTGTATTCGCGCCATGTGCGTTTGGCGATCGCGACATCACCGCCGCCGGATAGAAGCGCTGCTTCGAGTTCGCGGATTCGGTCGATCTTTTCCTGTCGTTCCTCAAGAGCGAACATCGCTGCCTGGCGAGCCAGATTCGTCTGCCCGACGCTCCACCACGCGAGCGCGCCAGTCACGAGGAGCGACCCGATGGCTGTCCCGATGACAGGTCCGGGCCGGGTGGTCAGCGATTTCGTGCGCATGACAAGCCACGCGCCGGCAATGGCGACGATCAGCACAATGACCCACCAGTACAGCGAGAGGCCGAGCCCGGGGTATTTGCTGCCCAATGCGAGGACGCCGGTGCCGAGGAAGAAGAACGACACGGCAATCATCAGCATGCCCATTGTCTGCTTGACGAGTTCGCTCGCCGGGCCGGTGCGTGGCACTTTCGATACAAGCTTCGGATACGCAGAGAGCACGAGATAAGGCGATGCCATGCCCGCGCCGACTGCGCCAAAGACTGTCATCACGATCGCATTGTTGCCCACAGTCGTTGACCACGCGGTCACGGCACCCATGAAAGGCGCGGTGCATGGCGTGGAGAGGATGGCCGTCATCACGCCAAAGAAGAACGCACCTCCGACCGACTCATGGTTCGGGTTGATCATGTACACCGCTTTGGGCAGTTGCACGGTGAATACACCAAGCATGCCGAAGCCCATCGCGAAGATGAACAGACCGATGCCGAGCACGAACTCAGGCAGGCGGAATATGTCGCTGATCGCGTTGAAGCCCGTCAACGAGATGATCATGACGCCGATGACCACCCAGAATGAGACGACGCCCGCAGCCATCGTGGAACCAAGCAGCAATGCTCGCTTGGGATTTCCGGCAGTCTGCGTCAGGCCCATGATTTTGATCGGGATGATCGGCAGAACGCATGGCGTCAGGTTCAGGATAAAGCCGGCCAATGCCGCGAGCACAAGGACCAGCAACATGCCGAAGAACCCGGTCGTGTTGATCGAAAAGCCGATGCCAAGTTCGTCGATATTGATCGATGCACCAGATTCATCATCAGTCTGGTTGTTTTCATTATCGGCATCGGCGGGCGCATCGAAGCCGCTCAAAGTGCTCGGCGGAACGCTTGAATCAACGGTAACGGGAAGCGTGGCGATCGCATCCTGCGGATCAAGGCACTGACCGCTGTCGCAGACCTGATGTTCAATCGCGAACTCGATGGTTGTATCACCATCGGGCAGGTCATCCGGCAGCCGGACAGGGACACGCACATCGAATGTTCCCTCATACCCGGGCACAGTCTCGCCGAGGAAGGTGAACTGTTTCGGCTCCGGCCACGCGCTCTTACCGACGAGCAGGTTCGTGCCGTCAAGTGTGGCGCGGATGGAGGTTGGCCATGTCTCGAAATCGAGAGACTCGATGCGGACCGGTTCAGGCCCCCACACGTGCCAGTCTTTCTGCAGCGTGATGGTGAGCGTGGCGACGAAATCGGAACCTGGCGCACTCGCGCTCTGTTCAACCGATGCGTTTGCGGAGAACGGATGCCCGCTTGCCTCGGTAGCGCCTGCATCATTGGCAAACGTTGCCGCCTCGGCGTCGTAGGCTGCGAAACGCCCTTGACCATCCCAGGACACCTCCGGCGCGGAGGGGTCAATCTCCACGGTCACGTTGATCGTCTCGGTCTTCGGCGGCAGGCACTTCTGGTAGTCGCATGTCTGATAGTCGACGCTGACGACAAACTCAACAAGCCCGGCAGGCGCATCATCGGGAACACGCACGGGGATGTAGATGTTCTCATTGCCCTCGATGCAGAGGATCTTCTGCTGGGCGGGCGTGCCTCGTGCCATGATGACATCATGTGCTTCCGGCCACTGATGTGCGCCGAAGCTGAAGCCGGCCGGCGAGTCGACGGTAATCGTCGTCGCGTACGCGCCGCCAAAGTATCCATCGCCCTGTGGCGGATTGGGCACGTTGATGTGCCAGGTCGGCGCCATCTTGACCCGCACAGCCAGCGGGAAGACAGCACCCGGTGCGATGCGCTCAACAGGCGAGAGCAACTCAAGCTGCACTGCCGGGCCAACCAGCGGCGGCGCGGGCGGAAACCCGGGCGGCGTATTGGGGTCACCCTGCTGCGGCGGGCCTTGCGCAGCCGCTGGCAAGGCGACCAGCGCGACAAGAAGGAGACATGAAATCAGAAACGGACGATTGCTCATCGTTGGGCTACCTGGGTCGTTCGAGCCTTTGAAATCGCTGCGACGACCTGATCGGAAGTATACGCATTGGCAACCCATGGATCATCGTCGTTGGGCGAGTAGACCGCAAGTGTTGGTATGCCGGCCTGGCCGAGTTCACGCAGCAATGTCCAGCCGGGCGCATTGTTCGAGGTGTTGTCGACAAGGAAAAACACAACATCAATCCTCTCGAGTTCACTCCTGACCGGGTCGCGGTCAAGCACAGCAGACTTCAGGTACTGGCAGGTCGCACACCATTCTGCGGTGAAATCCAGCACGACGATGTAGCCTTCCTCTCGCGCACGAGCGAACGCAGCCGGTGTGTAGTGACTCCACGTGGTCGTGGTGAACTGCCCGCCGCCCGCCTCCGCCAGTGCAATCTGCTGCTTTTCATACACATTTCGTGCCTTGCCGGTCGAGTTCACTGCGACGCCGACACCAACGACGGCAATCGCGAGCCCCAGAACACCGAACACAGCCGTGGGCATCACCCGTTTGCTGATCGTGGCAATGCGGACGATCAACCAGATTCCTGCAGATGCACTGAATATCGCAACTGCCCACCAGTGCAACTGTCGGCCAAGCCAGGGCATATCGCTGACCAGCGCGATCAAACCAGACCCAACAAAGTACGCGCCCGCAGCAAGCAGAAGCAGGCCCATGACCTGTTTGACGAGTTCGCTTGCAGGCCCGGTGCGCGGAATCTTCGCAACAAGCGACGGCTTTGCGGACAATACAAAGTACGGCGCCGCCATACCAACCCCAAGCGCGGTGAAGATCGTCATGATCGTCGCGGCAGGAAGCGTGGCTGCGCCGGCAAGCAACGCGCCTGCAACAAAACCGAAGCACGGCAGGCCGAGAACGGCTGTCATCACACCAAACAGGAATGACCCCCACGCCGTGTCGGCCTTCGGATTGATCGCGTACACGCTCTGCGGCAGTTGTATCGAAAACATGCCCATGATGCCAATGCCCATGAGCGTGATGAGCAGCCCGATGCTGAACGTGACCCACCAGATGCCGAAGATACGTGATGGATCTGTGATGCCCGACACAAACGCCACTGGCACACCGATGGCGACCCAGAACATGATTACACCAACCGCCATCCAGAGCCCGAGGATGACACTGCGCCCCGGCGAACCAGCGTGCTGGCTGATCGTCATGATTTTGATCGGAATGACCGGCAACACACACGGAGTGAGGTTTAAGATGAACCCGCCGAGCATCGACAAAACTGCGAGCAATGCAAGGCCAGCCCAACCATGAAACTCCGGCAATTCCCAGCCAAAGAACGTCGGCCGTGCGCGTTGGGGAGTTGGTTCACCTGCGGCAGATGTCGCATCAGTTGTGTCAGGCGTGGTCGACTCCGGGGAAGCATCGTCGTTCACTTTGGCCGGCGAGTGCGCGAGATCATCAAAGATCGCCGCATCCAAACGATCAAAGTCACCAGTGAAGCCCAGCGTGGATGCATCGACCGGATCGCCAGCGACGATCGAGATGCTGACAGGAACTTCAAGGTCATACACGGGTCGCAGGCATTGTGTCTCACACGCCTGGAACGTGAGTTTCAACACAACCTCATACGTGCCGGGATCTGCAGAATCATTGATTGTTACGGGAACGATCGCGACCGCGCGACCTTCGAACACCGCATATTCCTGGAGCCCTTCTCCGACATCCATCTCGACGAGGTGAGCTTCGGGCCAGACGGTCTCGTCGGTGTGGATTGTGATTGGAACGTCGTCTGCAATCGCAGCAGACACCTCGGTGTTGATCGCCGTCGAGAAGACGGCCGTGCCATCTGTGGTGAAGACTGCGACGCCATCCCTTCGACCCCGCGGCTGAGTCCAGATATGCCAGCCGTGGTTCATCTCGAACACGACTGCGATGGCGAAGTCGCTGCCCGGTGTCGCGGAGTCTGCGAGCGGGATTGCCGAGGTTCGCACCTCATCTCGCGAATCAAAGAACTCTGGTTGCCCGAGCTTCGTGTCCTGGCCGAACATTGGCGGCGCATCCTGCGCGACGGCGGTGCCTGTGGTCAGGAAAATGGCCAGCAAACGTATGAGCAGAGAGAATCGCATGCAAACACATCCGAAATCAAGTGCTGATCGATGCCGCTCAAGCAGGCCCGATCAAGGGTCCGATAGTTCTCCAGCGGAGGCCTTTGGATCAATCGAATCGATAGACGCTGTCAATCCAACGGCCAACCGTGCGGCACATTGCCGATAGATCGGTTGGGTGCTGCCTGTCGTGGCAGTCCAGTTCTGTCATAAACCGCCACCGGCTCGCTGTCATTCCCCCGAAATGGCCTGATTCTGCTGCTCACGATGGATCGCAATGGAAGACCTGCTGGATCAATCTGATATTGATGCACTGCTCAACGCGGTGGAGGACGGCGAGGTCGATGAATCGCCGGATGAGAAGCAGATATTCTCGCGCTATCGACGGGATCTCGAGGGCGTCGAGATTCGCGACTACGACTTCAAGCGTCCGGAGCGCATCAGCAAGGATCAGATGCGCGCGTTGCAAACGCTGCACGAGACATTCGCACGGAACTTCGGAGCATCGCTCTCAGGTTTTCTGCGGACAATCGTCGAGGTGCGCGTCGCCCATGCCGAGCAGATGACCTACTCGGAGTTCATCGCCGGCCTGCCCAATCCCACCAGTTTCAACCTGATCGACTCCGAACAACTCTCCGGGCAACTGTGCCTCGAACTCTCGCCTTTGATCATCTACCCGATCATCGACCGGCTGCTCGGCGGGAACAACCATGACCTGTTCATCCCGCAGCGCGCTATGACGCTGATTGAAGAACGGCTGATCGCGCAGGTGCTCACCCGGGCGATCGCCACGCTTACGGAAGCCTGGGAAGGCGTCAAGCCTGTCTCGTTCTCGCTGGGCGAGATGGAATCGAACCCGCACATCGTGCAAATCGTCCCGCCGAACGAAGTCGTCGTGGTGATCGGCTTTGAGATCAAAATGTCCAGCCGGGCAGGCTCGATGGCGCTGTGCATCCCGTTCAATGCAATCGAGCCTCTGATTTCGGACTTGAGCGCCCAGAACTGGTTCCTCGCCGGTCGCGATCATACCGACGCCCACTGGGCTCATCAGATCACTGACGAACTCAGCGACGCGCGCGTCGAGGTTGCTGGCGTGCTCGCGGAAACGATCATCACCATGGACGAACTGCGATCGCTGGAAGTGGGCGACATCATTACGACAGCCAAGGCATCGAATCAGCCAGTGCTGATTACTGTCGGCGGCATCAGCAAGCACGTTGGCAACATTGGAGACTGTCGCGGCAAACGCGCGATTCAGGTGCTCCGCCCAGTCAACGCAAGTGACCGCATGTGAGTGTCACACAACGGTCGAGCGCAACACTTCAGCGAATGTCGTGCGCCCCGCGTAAACTTTGTCAAACCCGGCAGCGCGCAGCGTTGTGAGGTCCCCGTTCGAGAGCGCTGCCTCGGCAATACGCGAAGAACTGGCCCGATCCATCACCAACTCCCGGCTGTATTCCTGCATGCGGAGCAGCTCGTAAATGCCAAGCCGGCCACGGAAGCCCGTCTGACGACATTCTCGACACCCGGCACCATGCATCAGTTTCGCATCTTCCGGGATGAACGCATCCGGCGGGACATCGGCCGGCTCGGGTGTCCACGGCTCGCAGCACGCTCCGCAGATTCGACGGACAAGCCGCTGAGCCATGATGCCCTCGACTGAACTTGCCACCAGAAACGGTTCCACGCCCATGTCCAGCAGACGCGTGACTGAACCCGCAGAGTCGTTCGTGTGCAAGGTTGAGAACACAAGGTGCCCGGTGAGCGACGCCTGCACGGCCGCCTCCGCGGTTTCCTTGTCGCGAATCTCACCGATCATCACGATGTCCGGATCGTGCCGGAGAATCGATCGCAGCCCGGCGGCAAACGTCAGCCCGACCTGGCGGTTGACGTGAATCTGGTTCACGCCATCAAGGTGATACTCGACTGGATCTTCAACGGTGATGGCCTTGACTTCAGCCGTCACGATGCGGGCCAGTGAGGCGTACAGCGTCGTCGACTTGCCAGAACCGGTCGGCCCGGTGACGAGCACGATGCCGTGCGGGCGGTCGATGAGATTATCCCACCGGCTGAGCAGATCACTGTCCATGCCCAGTTCTTCCAGCTCGAACATGGCCTGATCTTTTCGAAGGATTCGCAGCACAACGCCTTCGCCATGCAGCATGGGAATGACCGACACGCGCAAGTCAAACTCATGCCCCTTGTGTCGCAGCGAGATGCGGCCATCCTGCGGGCGGCGCTTCTCTGCGATGTTCATGTTCGCCATGATCTTCAACCGACTGATGATCGCGTTGCGAAAGCGATTCACCGTTGGTGGCACACCCGCGTAACCCATCACGCCATCAATGCGATACCGGATGTGCAGCCGGTCTTCGTAGGGTTCGATGTGCACGTCCGTCGCGCGCTCTTTGATCGCCTCGATCAACAAGTCGTTCACGAGCTTGATGACGCTTGCTTCCTGCGCCTGCTCAATCTCGTCGGTTGTTCCCGGCGTCGCTTCCGTGTCAAGCGTCGCAGACCCGCTCGCTTCGTCTGCCTCGGCCAGTTGTTCGAGCGTGTCGCCCGCGACACCGTAGTGCGTGCGGATGAACTTGCTGAGGTCTTGTTCATCAGCCAGCACCAGTTCGATGCCAAGCCCTGTCAGCAGGCGAAGTTCGTCGAAAGCTGTCAGTTCGAACGGATCGCTTGTGGCGATACGCAACGTGCCGTTGTTTCGCTCGATCGGCACGCAGCGCTGCTTGAACACGAGCTTGCGCGGCAGTGTCTCCAGGACATCGGGCTTCACGTCAACCGAGTTCAGGTCGACGATCGGCATCGCAAACTGCTGGCCAATCGCTTCGAGCACATCAGCCGAGGTGCAGTACCCGAGCCGCACGAGGACATAGTCCAGCCGTTCGCCGGTGTGATTCTGCTCGGCTATTGCCTGCTCGAGCTGATCTGTCGAGATGAGTCCCCGTTCAACGAGGATCGAGCCAATGCCCATATCCGCCCTCTATCGGAACAGACGCACCAACCGCCGCTGTGTTTCTACCAATCCCGGAGATTGCGGTTCAAAGGTTGTTCAGGTGCCCGAATGAGACCCCTGAGCGACAGCACGGCTCACTGGTTCTTCTTGCTGCCCAAACTGAGCAGTTTTCGGAACAGTCAGATGCCGCCGATGAACCCGATCAGGAAGACCACGCCAACCGCAATCATCACGATGCGCAGCCACAAGGCATCAATGCCGCCGAATAATGCGAAGAGAATCAGGCCAACCCCGCCCACGCCGCTCGCGAGCCGGTCGACTCGCCCAAGTCTGGTTTCGATATTCAAGAGGTACCTCTCGATCTGTCGTGGTTCCGGGTGGCTGATTCGCCGCCCACGATCCCCCGTGCGTACCCCTGCAAGGGCAGGCGGCAGCTATGTGAACAGCCAATGACTTGGTCCTTTTGTTCGGACAACTCGTCGTACTGAACAGATGATGGCCCAAACCACATGCTGCATCGTACGGCGATCGCTCACCGGCGGCCCATGCGCGCTTCGAGCCGGCATCTCCGATCCCTGTCTCCAAGGTGTGTGGATTTCGACCAACTTCCACCCCGCTTCCCGCGTCCCTACTCGGCTTCCAGGCCCTGATCAGTCCACACGGCCAGCTCGTTGCCACTCGGATCAAGAAATTGGAATCGCCGTCCGCCGGGGAATGAGAATGTGTCGACGCTGATCGTTCCGCCTGCCTGCACCACCTGCGACTGCACCGCTTCCAGATCGACCGCGTAGATGACCACCAGCGGCCCGCCGGTTGTGTTGCTCTCGGCTTTGCGGAGCCCGCCGGCCAGCCGGCCATCCTCGAAGCTGAAGTATTCATCACCCCACGATTGGAACCGCCAT
>CAZVXI010000096.1:0-11812 GCA_964631295.1 uncultured Isosphaeraceae bacterium | reverse complement strand
TAGTCGGCAAATCGATCGTGAAATGTCCGTTCATGCTGTTCCGCCAGCACGGTCGTCGGTACGAGCACCGCTGCCTGCTTGCCATATTCGACAGCTTTGAACGCAGCACGGATCGCGATTTCGGTCTTGCCGAAACCAACATCACCGCATATCAGACGATCCATCAGGCGGGGGCTGGTCATGTCGGCCTTCACCGCCTCAATGGCCGCAAGTTGATCATCTGTTTCCTCATAGGGAAACGATGCCTCGAACTCCTGTAGCCACGCAGTATCCGCGGGATAGCGAATACCCGGCATGGCCTCGCGCGCCGCCTGGATGCGCAGCATCTCTGCCGCAAGGTCCTTGACTGCCTCGCGAACCCTCTCCTTCTGTTTCTTCCATTTCTTTCCGCCGAGTGTCGCGAGTTCCGGTTCGCCACGAAACGCACCAATGTACTTCTGAACAAGGTGCAGCTGCGCGGCCGGCACATGCAGCTTGGCATTCTTTGCAAACTCAAGCGTCAGGTATTCCTCATCCGCATCCGTATCCTTGAGTTGCATCGTGCGCATGCCCATGTACCGAGCCACACCATGGTCACGATGCACGACATAATCACCCGGTTCAAGATCAACAAACGTATCCATCGCGCGTGACGATGCGATGCGACGAACGCGGCGTCGGGTCTGATAGCGGTGCAGCAACTCATGATATGGCACAAGTGCGAGGCCATCGGCAGGTCTTTCTCCATCCCCAGAGCTTCCCGGACTCACCTCCGTGGGCGGCCAGATAAAACCGCGATGCAGGTACTGCTCACAAATCGTAATCGCATACGCTGCTGCGTGCTCCTCCAGCAACTCGCGAACTCGCTGCGACTCGCCTGGCGTATTGCAATACACCACCGTCTCGTGCGAGCGCGACAGCTCCAGTAGTTCATCAACCGCCTTCCCGACGTTCTCATCAAACAACGGGAGAGGCGACACATGTAGACTAACTGAGTCCGATCGATCATCGCCATGCGGCGCGAACTGGATGGTCGCATGGCATCGTTCACCAAGCGATTGAAACACGGCCGGTGGGCCGAACAACCCACCTGTCTCGCGCGCACGATCAAAGTAACTGCGCGCCTGCTCCGTAATCTCGCGCAAATCCAGCAGTACAGCAACAGTCTTCTCGGGCAGCGTGGCGGTCAGCAACTGCTTGCCCGTGTCAGACTGCAACTGGTCCAGCGATGCGCCGACAATCTGCGCGGATTCCAGACGACGATCAGAGCCCATCGTGTCGAGGTCAATCTCATTGAGCGCATCAATCTCGTCGCCGAAGAGGTCGATGCGCACCGCAAGGCCACCGGGCGTGAAGACATCAACAATTCCGCCGCGAATCGCAAACTCGCCCGGCGAGTCAATCGCGGGAACGCGGGCATAGCCGCTCTCTCCGAGCCAGGCGGCGAGTTCGGTCGGATCAATCCGATCGCCCGGCTTCACAACGCGCATGACTCTGCCCATGGCTTCCTCACCCGGGATGCCCTGCATGAGCGCCTGGATGGGCGCGACAATTACTGCTGGCGGATTACCATGGGTGAGTCGCTGCGCAATGGCGATGCGTTCTGCAACAAGGTCGGGGCTCACGGTTGTCTGGCCGACGACGAGTTCCATCGCTGGGAAACGCACCGCTTCAATCCCGCGAGGCATCAACTCATCGATCGCTTCATCCGCATCATCGAGGTGCGCCGTTACAAGCAGCAGTGGGCGCTCAGTGATGCGGCGCAGAGCCGCCGACGTGAGGACACCGCTCGATCCCTGCATGCCGATGGCATCGACGATACCGCCAACCGCAACGCACTCGCACAACGCGGCTACCGCGTCGCTCGCGGCAATCTGGTCGATATCAGTTGGAGGTGCCTGCGTGGTCATTATCAGCGTGGTCGAAGCAAAACGCGCAGCATCGACCGGCCGGAATACACACTCCGGTGGCCAGCGCTGCGATGCGTGCAGACATCGTAGCGACCTTCCCCGACGTGCGGGTCAGCCAAACAGAGTCGGTTCATCCTCCGGGGGCGAGTCGCCCGGCAACTGCGTCACAGGGATCGGCTCAATCAGCGATGGATCATCGTTCTCCGGCTTGTTGACTCGACGACTGACCGGATGCACCTCGAGCAGATCATCAGGTGCTGACTTGAGCAGCTTCTGCAACGCATCCACATCGTGCTGTTCAGGATCGAGCCAGGCGTGAATCGTATCTTCATCAGTCAGCATCGCCGGCATGCGATCATGCAACGCCGCAATCGATGCACTCGGCGTGCAGGTGAGGATCGTGTATGTCAGCAACGGCGGGTCATCGCGATCGGCGTCCGATTGCTTCCATCGCTCCCACAGCCCGGCGTACACGTATGGTTCGTTGTCCCGACGGCTGACGAGAAACGGCTGTTTCACGTTCCCAATCTGCTTCCACTCGTAAAAGCCCGTGCTTGGCACGATGCAGCGGCGGCGGATGAATGCGTCCTTGAAGGCAGGCTTTCTCGCGGCGGACTCGCTGCGTGCATTGATCAGTCGATTGCCGATGCTTGGATCATCGGTCCAGAACGGCACGAGTCCCCAGCGATGATCACGGCAGACGAGCGCGCCATCGCGCCCTCTTCGGACAATCGGCGCTGCCTGCGTTGGCGCAACATTGAATCGCTGTTGGAACTGCGCGGGCATGTCCACTCGCAGTTTTGCGAAGATTTCCTCAGGCAACGCCCCGATGGCATATCGACCGCACATGTATGAACGATAGGCGAGATGCAATGCCGCAAGCTGCGTTCTCGCAGCCCCTCTCTGCACGCGGTATTGCAGCTGTGATAAAAAAAACGCGGCGTCCCCGAGACGCCGCGCAAGTCAGCGATGCTGGCGAGGTGCATCGCTGCTTCGATCTGGTTGTTGGCGATCAGTGGCCGCCTCCCCCACCGTTTCCGGATGTTGATGACATTGGCTTGACAGCATCGCCCGACGGGTTGTTCTTCGCATCTGCCGGACGCTCGGACTCAGCCGTCGGCGTTTCGCGAGGCTCATCCGCTGATGATGAGATCGTCAGCTCCGAAGGCAGCAGTTCCGATGCCTTGCGCATCATCATGATAAACTCGCCGCGATAGCCACCCGTGTCTTCGCCCGCTGCCTGCTCTGCAAGATCAAGCAGTACATCCAGCGTGGCATCGCCGCGATACGGGGAACGACGCAGGATCATGCCGGTGCCCGCAACAGCGCTTGCAAACTTCAGATCAGCCGAGGCTTCATTCATCGACATCCCCGGATCGACAAACGGCTTGTCGAGGTAGATGCTTTGTCCGCCTTCCGGTGTTTCAGGCGTCTTGTAGCGCAGCTTCACTGTCAGCATTTCAGGTGATGGCTCTGCATCCGCAGTCGCTGCTTCTTGCTCGGCATCGTTCTCATTTGACTGATACTTCAGTGGGTCAACGCTGGGCAGATTCATGTCCACACCCGGGGGGACAACTTCATACAAGGCTGTGACCGTCAGGCCCGCACCAATCTCTCCGGCATCCTTGGTGTCGTCGTTGAAGTCCTCGGCTGCGAGCATGCGATTCTCGTAGCCGATCAGGCGATATGCCTGCACATGCGCGGGATTGAACTCGACTTGTATCTTTACATCTTTCGCAATGGTCACCAGCGTCCCGCTCATCTGTTCAACCAGCGCCTTGCGTGCCTCGCGTTCGCTGTCAATGTAGGCAGCGTTGCCGTTGCCTTTGTTGGAGAGTTCTTCCATCTTTGCATCCTGGTAGTTTCCCGTTCCGAAACCGAGGACACTCAGATATACCCCGCTCTTTCGTTCGTCTTCGATGAGACGCACGAGGTCTGCTTCGGAACTCACGCCAACATTGAAGTCGCCATCGGTGGCGAGGATCACGCGGTTGACGCCGCCGTCGATAAAGTTTTCCGTTGCGATCTTGTACGCCAGTTCGATGCCAGCGCCGCCATTGGTCGAGCCGCCAGCCTGCAAACGATCGATTGCGGCCATGATCTTGTCCTTCTCAGTGCAATATGTGGAAGGTAACACAAGACCTGATGCGCCAGCATAGACGACGATCGCGACACGGTCATCGCCATGCAAGTTGTCGATAAGCATCTTGAACGACTGCTTGAGCAGCGGGAGTTTGTCCGGGCGGTTCATTGACCCGGAGACATCGAGCAGGAACACGAGGTTCGTGGCAGGCCGCGTGTGCATGTCGATTTCGCGACCTTTGAGGCCAATGCGCACGAGACGGTGGTCCGGTTTCCACGGCGCGGGCATGGCCGCAACATCAACCGAGAACGGATGGGCTTCGGATTCGGTGGGCGCTTTGTAGTCGTAGTTGAAGTAGTTAACCAGTTCCTCAATGCGGACAGCATCAGGGGGCGGAAGCGCGCCACTGTTCAGATATCGCCGCACGTTTGCGTAAGATGCGGTGTCGACATCGATGGAAAAAGTGGAAAGCGCTGATTCACCCCTCGGGATGATGAACGGATTGTCGACAATGCGGTTGTATTCCTCGCGGTTGAACTCGCGCGGCTCGTCAGCGGCAGCCATCTGATCATCTTCAGCCTCGAAGACATGCACGCGCGACTGTTTCGCTTCGGCGTTCGGTTGGAAGTCACCTCCCGCGACAGCCAACTGGTCGCTGGGGGCAACATAATACAGTTCTGCGCGAAGACGTTCGTCGTTCCGATAGCCGGCTGCAGATGGTGGTGGCGGACTGGTCGGTCCTCCCAGCTTTGCAAGTGCCTGTGCCTGCTTCATGGGCGAGTCAACCGAGGTAGATGTATCAGCACCGGCCGCTGGCATTCGTTCCAAAGGAAGGGACCGGGTGCTTGCATCGATTGCGTGGTCACGACTGGTCACGGCAGCGCCTTCCGACAGTCCGTTCTTCTCTGTCGCCACTGATGAGTTGCCGGTTTCCTGATCCGGTGCGAAGAACCACCAGCCGGCAACCGCCGTGAGCGCGAGCGCAGCCGCAGCAGCCAGGCCGCCGCCGACACGCGCGAATGTGAAGATCACCGACGAGTGGTTGCCATTGCCGGCGTATGACGGTTCGGAAACTGAAGCTCCGGCACTGCCGGTGTTGACACTTTCGCGCTGGGCATCAGTGAGCGTCGGTGCCTCGCCCTGCTGGAAGTGCTGACTGAGCGTGACGGCTGTGCCGCGCAGCGATTCGAGCGTTGCGCGTGCTGCGTCGTCTGTCTCCAGCCGCTGTTCAATCTCACGCGCATCGGCTTCTTCAAGTTCACCGAGTGCGTAGGCAGTGAGTCTGGCTTCAAAGTCCATGGTGATGGGCTCGCTTGGATTCGAGTTGATGTTGTCGTTGTCGTTGTGGGTGTTCATGGGTCACCTTGTGGCGGTCGCGTTGGAGCCGATCCTTTGCTCGCCTTCGGCTGACAACTGTGTCTGGATGTTCTTTATGGCGTTGTGGATGAGCACGCCGACGTGGTTGACGGTTATGTCGAGCACCTCGGCAATCTCCCGATAGCTCAGTCCGCCCTGAAACTTGAGCCGCAGTGCATCGCGCTGACGCTCGTTGAGTTGTTGCATCGCCTGTTGGATGCGGTCATGCTGTTCGGTCATGGCATCACCGATTTCGGTCATCGGGACGTCGCTGTGCCGCTGCGGCTTGGTGGCCTCATCGACAGTGCGTGACGCGGTTTCTCCGAGTGTGGACATGCGCCTCTCCTTTCGTCGAACGTCGAACGCGCGATTGCGGCAGACTGTGTACAGCCAGGGAGCGATGCGATCAGCAATCTCCCCGCGATCTGCCTGCCAGAGCTTGAGGAACGTGTCCTGCACGACCTCGCGAGCGGTTTCGATGTCGCCGCCCAGTTGACCGGTGGCGTAGCGCATCAGCGGCCGCTCGTACTTGCTGACGATCTGTCGCACCCAGTGGGCGGCTTCGGCCATCGGGGGATTCGTTTCGTGTTCGGGCACTTGAGATCCTCGGTGTGTTGGCAGATGTCGCCGCCCATGTAGTTCAACGGCCCGGCTGGCGGTTTCTTAGCCACTGTCTGCCCAGAATCGTTGCGAACCAGGGGAAGGACTCGGCCCATGGAACAAGATTCACACTTTTTGCGGACTTGCGCTCAACAGCGAGGCGTGGTCATCCGAACTGTCGGGTGTGCTGACATGTGGAACGACACTCCACCCTTCTGCACGATCATCCAATCCCCAACGACCCGTGGCCGGCTGACCCCGGCCGCTTGTCGTTTTGTGGCGGCGGCGCTGGGTTCCTATCCTCCTGCTCACTCAGACAGCCCGGGAAACCGGCGAGGAAACACAGCCATGACCATCAATCGCTCGTTTGTCTCCGGAATGATTGTGGGCGGTGCCCTGTTCGGGGCCGGCATGATCTCGACAGCGAAATCCGACCCGCAGGGCCAGGATGCCGGTGAGCCCGCCGTTCATGAGCAAACCATCACCGCGGGGCGGGTGAACCTCGTGGATGAGAACGGGACGGTTGTCATGGCGCTGGGAGCCAATGATCGTGGCGGATCACTGAGCATTCGCGATGACTTCGGCCGGACGATTGTCATCGCCGGCGCCACCGCCGACGGGGGTGCGATCATGGTCAATGAGTCGCGATCAGGCTCGTCGGGTGCCTCTCTGCGGGCAACAGCGCGGGGGGGCGAGTGCTCCATCTTCGCGAAAGACAAGCCCGCCGTCACGCTCGGGACGGACGGCCAGCGGGGCTGGATTACGATCGAAGACACTGCCGGCAAGGGGTTATGCAACATCGGCGTGAGCGAACAAGGGGACGGGCGGTTCCTTGCCGAGAGCCGAGGTGGAACCATGTCCGTCTCGATCGGCGGCGATGCGACAGGCGGCGGGTTGATCGAGACGTTCACTGCCGCCGGCCCACGGCTTGTCACGCTTGGTGCGACAACCGCGGGACATGGCCGGATCGACACATTCTCGCCGAGTGGCCGGCCGCTGATCACCATGACTGCCTCGGAAGCACATGAAGCGCAACTGTACCTGTTCGATTCTGAAGGCCATCGCATGAGCGCCCTTGCCGCGAGTGACATCGGCCCAGCGTTCGTCCTGTTCAACGCATTCGACGAGCCAGTCGTGACGCTCGGCAGCACTGAGGACGGCAAAGGCGAGATCAATGTGCTCGATCGAGAAAAAAACGGCCGGCGGATCGCTCCCTGAACGGAGTCTGATCCGACGGCCGGTCTCGTCGCAATAAGTTGGGCAACACGGGGACTTTAGGTGTTCCCCTGCCGTATGTCAATCGGCTGATGACTGATCATCATCCAGAAAGTTGTCGGAATCGCGCTGCTGCTCCGAGGACTGGTCGGTGTTGATCTGCTCAACGAGCCGTCTGAGATACGCATTTTCACGCCGTGTTGCCTCGAGATCGAACACGAGGTACTTCACGCTCAAGCGAAGGTAGTCGAGCGAATCCTGAAGTTCGCCTATCGCCGCCTGAATGCGATCCCGTTGCCCCTCTGGATCGGCCGCCGGTGTATTGCCCTCCCGCCCTGCTTTGTCGGGCAGTCGTTTGATCTTCTCCATCAACTCAGCGAGTCGATCCTGGAAACTTTGCTCATCCATGTCTTTGGTTCCTCCTCCAGCTCGAAGCCGGGCTCTGGTTCAGGCTTACGAAGGAACAACCACCGCGCCGAAGCTGCGTGCCAAACGCGGGCCAGAACAGGCAAACGCATCTCACTGGCAAACTGAGAAGCTCTTACCGGAACTGGCTGCAGGACTCTGCAAGTCTGTTCGTGACAGCCGCAACGGATGTTGCACCAGATCAACGGCCGCTGGTGACTTGAGTCACCGCCATTTGCAGCGACCTGCTGTGCTTTGCCAGTGCCGATTGCAACGCGGCCTGACCCGCTTCCCGGACAAGCGCCCGCAGATGCTCATCGCGAGCAGACTCCCAGCGGTCGAAAAACTGCTCGAGTTCCTGCCGAGAGAAGCGAACGAGCGGATCGTTCAGCCCTGATTGGGCGATCGCCCATGACATCAGCCCACGTCCGGAACGGTCAAATCGAAACAGATCAATCGTTCGCGCCAGCCTGACTTCCGCCCGATCAAACGCGTCGCGGACATCCGAGGGCAACTCGATCATACGCTCACTGATTTTCTGTTCCGCCACGCCAGCCAGCCAGCCGGAGTTGGCCATGTTGTCGATCTCGTTCATTGCCGTCTGATCGTTTTCGGTGTTGGCATTGCTGTCTTCATCGGTGACGAGTTCCAGTTGCACTGTCGCGGTGACGATTGTCTTGAGGCCCTCATTGCTGAACCGAACCGACACGCGCTGTGCATCTCTTCCGTTGACACGGTGGGCCTCAACGGCCGTCACGCGACCGGTCCCCCACTCCGGGCGCCGAGGATGCCTGACCTGATCGCCGAACGCAAAGCGAGTCATCATTTCTTCCATTTCGCCCGACTCTGCCGCGTTGTTCACCGCGGCTCTGGAGACAGCAGTGCCGTACACCAAGGACACATCGCCCAGCAGCGCAGTACGCCGCAGATGCCTGCCATTCTGTTGGTTTCAATCAAACGCGAACGGATGCCAGCGATTGGCTTCTCGAACACGCACTGACTTCACGGAAGTATAGCACGGCTGGCTGAGCGACGTCTCTTGACATTTGCTCCACAGCAGCATTCCAGCTTGCCGAACCGCATCAGATTGCCCACGATGGCACCTATGCCAACGCTTCGTGTCGCATTTCTCGGGGATGTTGTCGGTTCGCCTGGCCGCAAAGCCGTCCACGAGAACCTCCCCACTCTCAAAACCCAGTGGCAGCCTGATCTGATCGTGATCAACGCCGAGAACGCCCGAAACGGCTCCGGCCTGACGCCGGAGATGTACGCCAAACTGCGAGCCTACGGCGTGGATGGTGTCACGCTGGGCGATCACTGGCACCGGGAACCACAGATTACCCCGGTTCTGGAGCGAGCGAATGAGCCAATCATCCGGCCCGCCAATCTGCCCGCGAAAGCTCCCGGCAAGCACCTGCTGCGGCTGACGTCGCCAACGGGCTCGAACGTCTTCATTCTGACCGTATTGGGCCGATTGTTCATCACCCAGCCAGTTGGCGACCCGTTCGAGACGGTGGATCGCGCCCTGCAATCCCTGCCGGACCCGAACGCGATTGTCATCGTGGAGGCTCACATGGAGGCGACGAGCGAGAAAACAGCGCTCGCGTTCCACCTCGACGGTCGTGTGGCGGCAGTCGTTGGCACTCATACCCACGTGCCCACCGCCGACGCCCGAATCCTCCCGCGGGGGACGGCACTGGTGACGGATCTGGGCATGTGTGGGCCGTATGAGTCGGTCATCGGGCGTGATGCCCACGCCGTTGTGAGCCACCTCACCACGGGAATGCACAATCCATTCCCCGTGGCGACTGGTGACACACGCATCTCCGGTGCGATCCTCGATATTGACGAAACGACGAGGCACGCTCGCGGGGTTCGGCTCGTGCAGTACCCGGAGCAACGATCAGGCGAAATGGAATCGCGTGTGTCTGGAGACTCTGGATAACCTGTGCCTGCGGTGTTCCGGCAGCCCGTTCACACGCATCAAACGCCGATCGAACTGGAAACAACCAAATAAGGGGTTGACTCGCAACGCATTGCGCGTTGGGATATACCAAGGTCTCGGACCCGCGAAGACGAGAAGAGAGAGAACTGTTCCAGCCGGACGCGAAGCGAACACGGCGTCCCGCGACAGGCTTCCCGTCGAGCATATGAAAGATGACTGCCCTGCCGTATGGAAGGGCAGTGGATCATTCCTTCGGTGCTGGTGCGCCGAGTTGGAAGGCAGGGACAATGGCTCGTCAGGCATCGCCGAATCAAATCGGTGCTCATCCCAGATCAGTTGCAGGTGCTGCCTCATCATGCGATCTCAGCCCGGAGATGGTCGCACGTGCTGCACAGTCGCAGTGCACGATCCTCATTGCCGGTGAGACCGGTGTTGGCAAGGGCCACCTTGCCAAATGGCTGCATAGCCACAGCCAGCGACGCGACACGCCATTCATTCCCGTCAACTGCGGTGCGATTCCCGATGGCATCATCGACAGCCAGCTGTTCGGCCACGCCAAGGGTGCGTTCAGCGGCGCAGCGACAGAGCATCTCGGACTCGTGCGCGCGGCCGACACCGGTACGCTGCTGCTCGATGAAGTCGGCGAATTGCCGATGACTGCCCAACTCCGACTGCTGCGGCTTCTTCAGGAAGGTGAAGTGCAGCCGGTTGGTGAGTCACGTCCGAGTCATGTTGATGTTCGTGTGATTGCAGCAACCAACGTTGATCTCCAGGAGCGCGTCAGCGAGCGAAAGTTCCGTGAAGATCTGCTCTATCGGCTCGATGTGATTCGCATCACCGTGCTGCCATTGCGCGATCGGCTGGGAGAAATCGAGCCGCTTACAGATCGCTTCAACACAGAGTGTGCCCGGGCGTACGGACATGAGCCGCTCGTGTTTGGTGACTCCGCCCGCGAGGCGATGATGCGATTCGCGTGGCCCGGCAATGTTCGGCAGTTGCGATCGGTGATCGAACGGCTGCATGTTTTCTGCGCCGGCCAGACAATCGACTCGGAAATGCTGGTCAAGTTCGGCGGTATTGGAACCAGCAGACCAGTCGACCCGCTCGGTGAGATCGATCAGGCGCGGCAGGACACAGCCCGTCGAGCTCTGGCGGAAGCGGGCGGATCGATGACCAGGGCCGCGGAGCAACTGGGCGTGCATCGCAGCACGCTCTATCGCTGGCTCGGCGAGTAAATCGCACCCACGCGCTCAAACACAGAAGAAAATCAAAAAAGTCACAGCCGATCTGGCGCGATCATCGCGGCCTGTTCCACACTCGTCGCAATCGTGCGACACACCGTCGCATCCGATGTTCCCTTAACGAATCAACCCGATGAGCGGGGAGCAGATAACGCGCCGCGAAAATGCGACGAGCGCCAGTATGTCGAAGCGAGCGCGACAGGTTTTCTCCCGCCTGACCCGCTATTGAAGCGGGAGAATCACATTCGACTGCCGCTTGTGATTGGCACGTGGGTTGCCTTATTCGACTGGCATGTCCCTCCGCGAGGATCATCTTGTCATCCTGACGGGCACATCGGAAGCACTCCGGCGTGTGCAGAGACAGTGCGCTCAGCGGGGCGTGGTGTGTTCAACGCCTGTTGAGTTGCTTGCAAGCATCCGGCGAATGGTGATTGAACAATCTCCGCAGTCAACGACGCTGATTGCGGGATTCGGCGGCACACCAAGTGAAGCGTGGGCAGCAGATCTCGCCAAGTTTGCAGCATCAGCGCAGACACTTCCCGGAAACGTGCGATGCGTTGGTCTGCTGGACTCATCAAGACAGTTGCGCGACGTCGCGCCGTACGGGCTCGACTGGTATCTGCACGAGAAAATGAATCCTGAGCGCATCATTGAGACGTTCATGACTGCATCTCAACTGGAGGCGTGGACTGCTGATAGTCAGTTGCCGACTGCATGTGCTGGTCGCTTTGGTCGCGATGTCTGGCGTGTCATGGACATTGTGGAGAGAGAGCCATCGCGGCCACAAGCACCTGAACCGGTGGAGAATTGGACCCGGCGTTGGATCCGGGAATGAAGGAGTCGTCGTCCGATGGCGAGAGCCAGCAGGCGGCGTTTGGGGTGACTGGAGAGCACCCAAAGAACTCTCTCTCTTCTCTCCGCGTCGCGTGGAAACATGCGGCGTGGATTTCACAGGCGGCGACGCCTGCTGAACTCTCTCTCTTCTCTCCGCGTCGCGTGGAAACATGCGGCGTGGATTTCACGGGCGGCGACGCCTGCTGAACTCTCTCTCTTCTCTCCGCGTCGCGTGGAAACATGC
>CAZVXI010000095.1:10866-11850 GCA_964631295.1 uncultured Isosphaeraceae bacterium | reverse complement strand
TGACCGCTGCAGCTTGAATGCAACTTCATCAAGATGCCGGCATGTGAGCATGTGCTGGTACAACTTCACCGCATCGGCATCGGGAATCAGCCCCGCGCCAAGCTGTTCGTCAAAGTTGCCATGCTCATCGAGAATCGACACGTTCTCGATGGCGATCTCATGGACGGTCTTAACCGGCATGGACTTTCTCCTGCGCCGCCGATGCGATGCGCTCCTGCGCAACAGCCACTGCGGCAGCATAGTTCGATTGCATGGACTGGCCCTTGTTGAGTATCTCCGCGGTCGTTGCTTCGATCTCATCGTTCTTGCGATCAAGTTCCTCGCGCGACCAACCGAGGTGCAGGCCGCTGAGTTCGATCACCCCGCCGGAGTTCACGACGAAGTCCGGTGCGTAGGTTATGCCTGCGTTTCGCAGCAGCACCGCGTCTTCATCAGGGTCGACAAGGATGTTGTTCGCGCCGCCACAGAGGATACGACAGTTGAGTTGCTTGATGTTCCCGCCGCCAACCACGCCGCCGAGCGCGCACGGCGCGAGTATGTCACATTCCGTCGTGAGAATCTCATCCGGCTCGACGACTGTCACATCACCGAGCGCTGTCGCGCGTGCGAGGCTCTCGGGCTTGATGTCAGTGACTGTGACCTTCGCGCCTGCTTCGAGCAGTTCCTTCGTGAGGTAATAGCCAACATGGCCGACACCCTGGATCGCCACGGTCACGCCGGAGAAGTCTTCAGGCCGGCCAATGTGGGCAAGTGCCGCCTTCATGCCGTTGAACACGCCACGCGCGGTATGTGGCGAGGGATCGCCGCCGCGCGAGACTGTTTCGCCGCCCATCACATGCTGCGTTTCGCGCGCCATCCAGTCGACATAGTGTGTGTCCACGCCGACGTCTTCCGCAGCGATGTACACGCCGTTGAACGTATCGACAAACCGGCCCATCGCCCGGGCTTCTGCTTCTGACGCTTTGAACCCCGGCTTGGGCAGCA
>CAZVXI010000095.1:0-10856 GCA_964631295.1 uncultured Isosphaeraceae bacterium | reverse complement strand
GCTCTTGCCGCCACCCATCGGCAGCCCGGCGCACGCGCTCTTGTATGTCATGCCCTCAGACAGCCGCAGCACGTCATACAGAGCATCGGCTTCCGTTGCATAGTGCCAGCGGCGTGTGCCACCAAGTGCATTGCCAAGCACGGAAGAATGCAACGCAATGATCGCGCGAAGCCCGGTCTGTTTGTCGTAGTGAAAACAGACACGTTCGTGCCCACGGTCGGTCATCTGCTCAAAGGTGTTCATGTCCCAGTCCACTCAAACGCTCCATACCTGCTTCCGTGCGAAGATTGGCCTTCCTTGCGGGTTCTGTCGTCAGACAACAGCATCTTCCGGCTTGACCGTTGTACCCGATCCAAACTGCGAGATGTTGGTCTGATCCGGCTCGCGCCCCGTGCCGCGGGCATCGAGGTCCATTGTCTTCTCCGGCAGCACATACTCGTTGTTGGGCAGCGATGCCATGCGATCCAGCGCAACGTCGCTCGCTGCGGCGATGGTATCGTCCGGGTTCTCGCGCAGCCCGTTGAAGGCGAGACGAATCTCTTCTTCGCCGAGCGAGAACACGTGCTCCAGCAGCGTGATTTCCTGCCGGATGTCATTGCCATTCACGCCCTTCTTCAGCAACATGTCGACCTTGGACATCGAGCATGTCAGTGCATGGATCCAGATGGCGGCCATGCTCAAGCGACGCTGCGTGTGCTGTTCGGTCACGATCTTCTCATCAAGCCGCTTGAAGCTCAACTTGACTTCATGGCTGAACTGCTGCGCGAGTTTCTCCAGTTGCCGGGCAAAGCGTTCGATCTTCGCATGCACGGTGGTGATGCGCGGTGCCGCGGGCTTGATGCCCAGGAACAGTTGGGCCGCGATCTTCATCGCTGCGCCGGGGTACTTGAAGGGTTTGTCCTTGATGTCGAGCATGTACTCGCCGAGTTGTTTTGACCCATACGCGAAGATGAAGCTGTGCATCACTTCGTTGGCACCCTCGACGATGGTGTTGATGCGGCTGTCACGCCAGAGTCTCTCCACGACATTCTCTGTCATGTAGCCTTCACCGCCCATCACCTGCATGGCATTGTCAACGGTGCGGAATCCATACTCGGAACAGAAAACCTTGCACACGGCCGTCTCGAGCATGATGTCTTCGTCATCGCGGTCGACGATCCCGGTCGTCATGTACAACATTGCATCCATCGCATGCACGTAGGCGGCCATCTTCGCGAGCTTCTCCTTGATGAGATCGAACTCGGCAATCGGGCGATTGAACTGATAGCGGTACTGCGCCCACTTGACAGCCTGTTCATATGCAGCTTTGCCGGCACCGACCATGCCCGCGGAAAGCGTACATCGGCCGTAGTTGAGGCATGTGAGCGCGACATTCAAGCCGCGCCCTTCCTCGTGAAGCAGGTTCTCGCGCGGCACCTTCACGTTTGTGAAACGCACGCGCGCCTGCCATGTGCCGCGAATCCCGCACTTCGCGCGGTTGCGGCTGAAGATGTCGATGCCTTCCATGTCCGGCGTGCAGATGAGCGCGGTGACCTTGTCCTTCTCCTTGCCGGATTTCGGATCTTTCATCTTCTGCTTGGCCATGACCGTGAACAAACCGGACATTGCGGCGCTCGTCGCCCACTTCTTCTCGCCGTTGAGAATGTAGTGCTCGCCGTCTTCGGAGAGTTCGCAGCGTGTTTCCTGGCCACCGGCATCGCAGCCGACATTCGGTTCACTCAGGCAGAACGCGCTGAGCATCTCCGTTGCCATGCGCGGCAGATACCGACGTTTCTGTTCTTCAGTGCCAAAGAGGTTGATCGCGCCGCAGCCGATCGACTGGTGTGCTGAGACGAGGACCGCCGTTGCCCCGCAGGACTCGCCGATGCGCGCCAGCACGCGGTTGTAGCTGGTGATACTGAAGCCCCCACCCCCATACTTCTGCGGGATGATCATGCCCATCACGCCCAGCGCGAACAGCCGCTCGATGACCCACTGCGGGATCTCCTGCTTCTCATCAATCGCAAAAGAAGGGTGCTCCTTCTTGAGGTATTCGTCGAGCGCTGCGAGCAACTGATCGCACCGCGCAGTTTCCTCAGCATCACATTCCGGGAATGGCAGCACTTCACTTTGTTTGAAGTTGCCCCAGAAGAGATTCTTGATGAACCCCATCTCGGATGGATCGGGGCCGAGCATCTCTTCTGCATCGCGAATCTGCTGGCGATCCTTATCCGCGACATTTTTCAGGCGATCGGTCATGGATGGTGTTGAGGTGGACATGGATTGACTCCTCGTCGGGCGTGTGGCGGCTGTGTTTTCCAACCTCACCCATCATGGGTGAGTAGCTGAACAACCGCTCGGATCTGCCCAGTGTTGCGTGGAACGCAAGTTCACGCTCGGCCGGGCGGCGGCATGGGTCGCTTCGGCGAAACGGCAGCGGCGGCCTCGTCCTCACGACCATGACTTCTCAGGTGACATTCTACGCGATTGAGCCACCCGCTCGCAGCATCTGCCAGTATCAGCCGACGGGCGGTTTTCATTTCCACCGGTCGCCCTGAACCTGCACGAGCATTGGTCGTCACATCGGCTTGTGAAATCCTTCACAAGCATCCAATGGTAGGCACGATCCACATGGTGCGGGATGGAACCAGGCCTGCACCGGGCAAGCACGATGCAGGGGTCTCGAAGGCCCCGGAAAGCCAGACGGTGGCTGCGGGCCTGGGGCGCGAAGCGAAGACCCGGCGTCACTGATCGGGCAGGGTGGCCAAGCGTCACCAGCGCCTGCGAGACCACGCCAACGGCGGCGGGATAAATGGCGCCGGTCGGCTTCGAGTCGATCTGCACGAGCCACATCCCACTCGCCCCCTGCGCTGCGGCGTTGGCCGGCCGAACGAATGAATCAATATCAATATGGGATGCCGATGTCTTCCTCGCCGTCATCGCCATCGCTGCCGGCCGTGGGCCCGCCTCCATCGCGGAAGTTGCTGACGGGCCCGGTGCCCGGCCCGGCCGCGAACGCGCCGCGCGGCTGGCTCGATTGCGCCCCGCCGGCATCGGCATAGGGCGATTGCCCCGCATCGGACTTCCCGCGACTCTCGTAGCCCGGCGGGGGTGTCTCGGCGGTGTAGTCCTTGAAGCGCGTCGAAGACTCGTCCCACGTCAGCCGGATGGTCCCGGTCGGCCCGTTGCGCTGCTTGGCGAGGATCAACTCGGCAACGCCGACTTTCTCCGGATGATCGTCTGCCCAGTCCGGATCACTGCGGTTGTAATACTCCTCGCGGTGCAGCATCATGATGACATCTGCATCCTGTTCGATCGAGCCCGACTCGCGCAGATCGCTCATGCGAGGCCGATGGCCCTCGCGCTGCTCCGCGGCACGATTCAACTGCGACAGGCAGATGACAGGCACGTTGAGCTCGCGCGCCATGGCTTTCACACTTCGGCTGATCTCGCTGACTTCCTGCTGCCGGGACTCGACCCGCGCGCCCGATGACATCAACTGCATGTAGTCGATGACGATCGCCTCCACCTGGTGCTTGGCGACCAGCCGCCGGGACTTGGCACGCATCTGCAGGGCAGTCAGCCCCGGTGTGTCGTCGATGTAGATCGGCGCCTGCATCAATTGATCGCACGCGTGCACAAGCCGCTCCCACTCGCGCTCGGTGAGCATGTTGCGCCGCAGTCGCTGGGAGTCCACGCCTGAGCGGGCGCACAGCAATCGCTGCACGAGTTGTTGCTTGCCCATTTCGAGACTGAAGACGGCCACCGGCTTGCCTTGCATGGCGATCTGCTCTGTCACATTCAGCGCCAACGCGGTCTTCCCCATCGAGGGCCGCGCCGCAAGGATGATCATCTCCCCGGATTGCAGACCTGTCGTCATTTCATCGAGTTCTGCAAAGCCGCTCGCAACGCCCGTGATCGATCGACCGTCGTTGCTCTCCAGCACGTGCATCGTCTGCTGAATCAGGTCGTGCAGCGCCTCGGCCGATGTCTGCTCGGACGATTGAGCAATGTGAAAGATCTTCTGCTCGGCAGCATCAAGGATGTTGCGCACGGTATCCGGGCTGTTGTATGCGTCGTACAGAATGTCGCCGGCCGCTTCGATCAGATCACGCACCATCGCCTTCTCGCGCACAAGACGGGCGTAGTACGTCGCGTTCGCGGCGGTGGGGACGGAGTCGGCCAGTTCCACGAGATACGTCTGTCCGCCAACCGACTCGATGATGTCGCGGTCGACGAGCATCTGGTGCAACTGCACGATGTCGAGTTGCGCGTGTTTGTCGTACAACTCGACCATGGCTTTGTAGATCGAGCCATGTGCCGCGCGAGAGAAGTCATCCGGACCTCGCAACGTCAGGATGACGTCGCCGATCACATTGGGATCGAGCATCATCGATCCCAGCACACACATCTCCGCTTCGATCGCGTGTGGCGGCAACTGCTCGAAGAGTTTCGACATGTGCCGCCAGTCGGGCGGTCGCTTGCTCTCGCCGGACTTGCCGCCCGGCTTGAACTCGGTCGTCGAACGTGCGTTGGTCGATGTTGGCGTCTGGCTCATCCGTGAGCGACTCTATCGAGAAGGTTCATGATCGAAGCGCGAGGGCCGACATTCGGCGCATCGCTGATGGCTTACTCACAGGTTATGCGCACCTTCGACCGCGGAGCGGACCGAAGAATCAGTGGGCACTGCGTCGATCGATTCCGGCTGTCGAACTGCTTCCAGGCGAGTTCCCCGTGGCGGGCTGGTCTCGCTATCATCACCACCGTTTGAGATCGACCCGCCAGAAAGACACAAGGCAAGCGATTCATGCCCGTGACCGACCCAGTTCTCTGCAAGCGCATCCCCACGCATCCATGGGGCGATCCGAAGGACCGCCACATCGTCGGCTACGACGAGTACGTAAAGACCGGCGGCTACGAGGCCCTCGAGAAGGCCCTCGGGATGGAGCCGGCTCGGATCATTGACATCGTCAAGGAATCGCAACTGCGCGGTCGGGGCGGTGCGGGCTTCCCCTGCGGGCTCAAGTGGTCGTTTCTGCCCGAACCCGACGGCGACCGCCGCTACCTCGCCATCAACTGCGATGAAGCAGAGCCGGGCACCTTCAAGGACCGCCTGCTGATCGATTTCGATCCGCACATCGTGCTCGAAGGCATCGCCATCACCTGCTACGCATGCAAGCTCGACACCGCGTATTTCTTCATCCGCGGCGAGTATCACCACCAGGCCAAGGTCGTGCAGCGCGCCATCGAAGAGGCGTACGAGAACGGCATCTTCGGCGGCAATGGGTTGATGAACGGCAAGAGCGACTTCAAGGTCGAGTGTTACCTGCACCGCTCTGCAGGGGCGTACATCTGCGGGGAAGAAACCGGCCTGCTCGAGTGCATCGAAGGCAAACGCGGCTGGCCTCGCATCAAGCCCCCGTTCCCGGCGGTCAAGGGGCTGTTTGGGCGGCCGACGATCGTGAACAACGTCGAGACGCTTGCCGCGGTCGGGCCAATTCTTCAGAACGGCGTCGACTGGTGGACAGGCATGGGATGCGAATCATCCGTCGGCGGGCCGCCCAGCTACGGGCCGAAGCTCATGGGCGTGTCAGGCCACGTCAATCGCCCGGGTGTGTACGAATGCGACCTCGGCATCCCGCTGAGCAAACTCGTCAACGACTCCTGCGGCGGCATGCGCGGCGGCAAGCGATTCAAAGGCGCGATCGCCGGCGGCGCGAGCATGGGCATCCTCGGCCCGGATCAGTTCGACGCGGAGATGGACTTCGACATCGGCAAGAAGTATGACGTGATGGGTCTGGGGACCGCATGCCCGACGGTCTTCGATGAAGACACGGACATGGTCGCCGTCGCCCGCAATATCAGCCGCTTCTTCAAGAACGAATCATGCGGCCAGTGCACGCCCTGCCGCGAGGGTGCGCAGTGGATGTATAAACTGCTCGTCCGGATCGAACAGGGTGATGCAACCAGCAAGGATCTCGACCTGCTGCTGGAGCTGGCCGGCTCGATGGGAATTATGCCCGGCACGACGATTTGCGGCCTCGCAGACGGCCACAACTGGGCTGTTCGCACGATCGTGAACAAGTACCGCGACGAGTTCGAGGCCCGCGTGCGCCCCAGTGTGCCGACGCTGACGATCGGTGCGACGGCCTGATCGGCTGGTGCCATGGGGCAGCGATGCCAGGTTCCCGGACCATCGCCCGGCCTGTTCGGCTGGAATACCCTTGGCGAAATGCCGATTGACACCCTATGCTGGAGGCCGGACGTCGCGGGGCGTCTGGCAACATTCAGCGAACTCGTGAGGGGCAAGGGATCGAGAAGCACCCTGCCAACCGCATGAACGCCCAAGCGACACTCGATTCGACATCCACCGCATCCTCCGGCGATCAGGACGACCCTGGCTCGTGTCCCGGTTCGCCCGTTCCTGCCGGCGATGATGGAGAAGGAGAGTCTGCCAGTCCCGATGAGAGTCGGGAACAACCGCCGGGTGCTGGAACAGAAGCAGCAATCCGCTGCAACGATGTCCGGACTCGCTGCAGCCCAAAGGTTGACGTTCCCTGTGTGACCGACCTGCTCCGCAGCGTTGCGGCCCGCACTGGTCGCCCAATCGCGCGCGTGACAGTGCAACTGATCGATGATGCAGTGATGCGAACCCTGCACCACGAACACTGCAACATCGACACAACGACTGATGTGCTCACCTTCGACGCTACGCCGAATGAGACATCACCAGTCGAGGTCGACATTGCCGTCTGCGTCGATGAAGCAGGACGGCAGGCAGAAGTGCGCGGCCATCCGATCGAACACGAGGTTCTGCTTTACGCGCTGCACGGCATCATGCACTGCCTCGGCTACGACGACCACGATGAGGCCGACTTCGCGGCCATGCACGCTGAGGAAGACCGCCTGCTGTCGCTCATTGGCATCGGGCCGGTCTTCACCCGCACAGAGCCCGACGGCACGAGGCAAAGCAGATGATCTGGTTGATCTTCGCCATCTTCGCGTCGCTGCTCGTCGCCACATATCTGGCGACGCTGTGCTTCACCCTGCACAACTTCAGCCCGTCAGCATTGCGCGACCACTGCGCGAAGACGGGCCGCGAAGGACGTGACGCATGGATCACAGAGAACGTCGATCGAGGGCTGCTGTCGCTTTCGCTGCTGCGCACGGCGGCGCGCGGGGTCGTCTTCGCGCTCGTGTTCATTCTCGTGCTCGGATACGGTGATGAAGTGCGCATCGCATGGCAGCCGGTCCTGCTGGCAGTCGCGATCGCTGCCGCCCTCACATGGCTGTTTACGACGGTGCTCGCGAGTTCTCTCGCGCGCTATCTTCATGTGCGTATATTGGCGGGCGGGCTGTGGCTCGTTCGCGCCGCGACCATGCTGTGCCTGCCGGTTGTCGTCGGCCTCTCGTTCCTCGACGAAGCAGTGCGACGACTCAGCGGAGCAACGAAGACTGATGAGCAAATGGCGGAAGTCGAACTGCTGCACCGCATTGAAGACACACACCTGCAGGGGAGACTGAACGAGGATGCAGCCGAAATGCTCGAGAACCTTGTTGAGTTCGGCTCAACAGATGTCGGCGAAGTCATGACGCCTCGAACCGATATCGAAGGCATTGCACTTACCGATGACCTCGACACTGTGCGCGACTTCATCGTCAACGCAGGCCACTCGCGTATCCCCGTGTACGGCGACGATCTCGACGACATTCGCGGCATCCTCTATGTCAAAGACCTCATCCAGTTCATCGGGCGCGATTTGGCAGAGTTCAAACTCCAGTCCTTATTGCGCAAGACGCTCAACGTGCCGGACACGAAACCCGTCAGCGAAATGCTCGGTGAGTTCCAGCGCAGCGAAGTGCATCTGGCGATCGTCGTCGATGAGTATGGCGGCACGAAGGGACTCGTGACGATTGAGGATGTTCTCGAAGAAATCGTGGGCGAAATACAGGATGAACACGACCCGGCTGACGAACAGCCGCCAACGCTCAACATGATCGATGATCGAACGAGCGAAGTCGACGGCCGGTATCACATCGATGACCTCAATGAAGAGCTTTCGCTCGATCTTCCGGAGGATGAAGAGTACGACACGATTGCCGGCTATGTGCTGGCGCAACTTGGCCATGTGCCTGAATCGGGCGAGGCATTCGAGACTGAGCGAGCGCGCTTCACTGCCGTGGAAGCATCCGCCACGCATGTGAGCAAGATCAACATCGAACTGCTCGGCGAGATCAGTGTGAATGGCAATGGCAATGGCAACGGCAACGGCACCAACGGGAACGCTCACAACTCGCAATCGCCTGCAAATGCTGCTGACACGCCGCGCGGCTGACGTCGGCGTCGCGTATCGCAAGCGACTACACTCACGCAAATCATGGTTCGCCTGCGCCGCCCATCTGCAGAACTTCGTATCGAGATCATGCCGCTGATCGACGTGATATTTCTGCTGCTGACATTTTTCATTTACGCACTGGTTCTGATGGTTCGGGCGGAACTGCTGCCCATGGAACTCGAGTCGTATGCGGCAGCTGATGCGGCCACGCCGGCGCCCGCTGAGACGATCAGCATCGCGCTGGACGGCACGGTGTACCTCAATCGCGACCCGATCCAGATTGACCGCATTCTGCCGGCGTTGCAGGAGGCGATCGAGGCGAACCCCGAAACGAGCATCTACCTCGCGCTCGAAGATGGTGCCGGCACGGTTGATCGGGCACCGCTGCTCACTGCCGTGTGGGATCAACTCAAGGATGCGGGGCTGAAGATCAACTTCGTCGGTCGGCCGCAGAACTGAGTGAACCTGCGGCGCGGCTCGCTCATATGATCAGCAGAAGACCATGGGAGATGATCGACCAACTCGATCGCCGCTGGTGCTGTGGCTTGCGGTGTCACTTGCGTTTCACGTCGCGGTGCTGTTGCCCGCGCTTTACAGGGCGATGCAGCATCCGGCGCCGTCAGGCGTCATGCAGGCAAATTTCGAACCTGATTCAATCGAGAAGCCCGACGCAGCCGAGCAGATGCAGCTCGGCATCGAAGAGAGCGTTGCGTCCACAATGACATGGATCGGCTACGAGCAGTACGAGGAGCATCTCGCGCAGCTCGGTGAGGTCGAGCAAGCCGCGTTCGATCGTGAGCTGCCGACTCCCAGCCAGCCGGATGTTGAGTCAGTCGCTGCTGCCGAGCCTGTGCAGCCCGACTCGGAAGCGATCGCCGAGGCCGCGAGCGCGCAGCCGGATGCTGAATCGCCGGAGATGGAAGCTGCAGAAAGCACGCCCGCAGAAATCGAAGTCGCGGATGCATCGTCGGCGGGGACGCCGCAGCGCACGATACCCATCGACCCGATGTCGTTCCTGGCAGCGTTCAAAGATGCCTTTGCAGTCTTTCAGCCGACTGATTCCGCACAGCCGAACTCCAGCGACGCCGAGACAGATGCGCAGCAGCAGGCGGACGCGGAGAACGCAGCAGATCAGGCATCGAATCCTGCGAAAGTTGCCAAGGCTGCCGAACAGCCGCCGCAGACGCAGTCTCCACCGCCAAGCGATGTTGTTCCGCCCAACCCGGTTGCAGATCAGTCCGACCGTGAGAGCGATCCTGCATCGATCGTCGAGGTGCCGTTGCAGGATGTGAAGCTCGGCAAGCCGCTCGCGGCGAAGGGGCTGGAACTCAAGCCGGCGAGGCCGACGTTCACGACACTGCAACTCGTCACGCTTGCGCCGTGCTGCAATCCGCTCACGATTATCGAGTTCACGCGCGACGGGCGACCACTGCTGGCAAAGATCGCCGAGTCATCCGGCCACGCGCTCATCGATGAGGCTGTCCGGGCGAGCCTGTACAAGTGGCGCGCGTCCGGGGAAGAACTCAGCACGCTCACAGGCGATCAGACGATCACGGTTGAGATTCGCATCATTCTTGTCAATCGCTGAGACTCGGGCGGTTAATTGTTGACGGTGAAGTACTGCGCGGTCATGCCCACGAGCGTGCGACGATCGGTGCCGTACTTCTCTCGCAGGGCCTCCTCCCACGGCTCGCCCTGCTTGACCGCGGCGATCCACCTCGCGAACTGGCGCGGCTGTTCCTGATGCATCAGTTCGGTCGTGAGCAGACCCGCTGCCGTGACGATCATCTGCGGACCAGGCCATTGGTTGCTCGCATAGTCAACAGCCAGCGCGCCGTTGAGGTTGCCTCCCTGCCGGATGAACTGCAGGCCGCGACGGCGCAGCTCGTATTCGTTCCATGAATCATCGATCACCTGCATGGTTGCGAGCGCTGCGTACCCGTGGTTCGCCCATGCGGGCAAGCGCGTGGGGCTGATGTACCGATGCAGAATTCCAAGTGCTGCATGCGTCAGCAACGCTGACCCAAAGATCGGGTCATACGGTTCGTGCAGAGCATTGACGAAGACGAACGACTCTTCGTAATGCGTCATCGCGATATTCTGCTGGGACACCAGGTGCTTGAATGCGTCCGCTTCAACGAGGCGATACCGATCACGATCCTCCCAGATGAAGACGATCGCCTTGCCGTGGAAGATGTTGCCTTCCTCCTCAAAGCCAAGTTGACTGGCCATGTGCCGATACAGAGCTTCGAGTTTGCGAATCCACGCAACGGATTCGTCCGGGGTGAGTTTGGAGTACAGCAGGAATCGCTCGCTCTCGTACGGACGAATGCGCTGGCCGGCCCGCGAGAGAATCTCTTCGGCGCGTTTCGTGCAGTCCGTGAGGGCATCGGCCTGTGCCTGCTCATTCAGCTGAGGCCAGGGATCGTCCGGCCAGTCGTTGTGTTCAGGCGTGCGCGTGCGCAGGCGTGCATCCGCGATGGCCTCGCGCAGCGCTTTCGCGACGCGATGCGCTTCCGCTGCTTCCGCGCGTTCGAGGTA
>CAZVXI010000094.1:0-11981 GCA_964631295.1 uncultured Isosphaeraceae bacterium | reverse complement strand
GGGTTCGAATCCCGCCCTGTCCGCTTACCCCCGCGCCCAGCGGGGTGTTTTGCAAGTGTGATGCATGGCGTTGTTGCGGGCACGGCGGCAGAAATCGCCAATGCCCCGGCAAGCCCCATCAAGCAGCAAGCGGGGGAGAGACCCGATCTGCCTGCCGCAACGCGATCATCGGCACGGACTGGAACCTCACGTGAACGCGAACGCAGGCCCCAAGACGGTGGAAGGTCCACTATTCAGATTCCCTCAGGTCGGGTATTCTGCCCCATAGCGGTGGTGTCGTTCTCTCATCTGAGCTTTCACATGACGAATCCAGAGCATGGTGCCCCAGCAGTCGGTTCTGAAGATGCAACAGTGATCCCAGCTGAAGCCCGGCCTGGCAAGGAGATCGGCCGCTACAAACTCATCGAACAGGTGGGCGAGGGCGGGTTCGGGCTGGTCTTCCTTGCTGAGCAGTCGGCGCCGGTCCGGCGGCGTGTCGCGCTGAAACTGCTGAAGCCGGGGATGGACTCGAAGCAAATTATCGCGCGATTCCAGGCGGAGCGCCAAGCACTCGCGATGATGGATCATCCGGGCGTGGCGAAGGTCTACGACGCGGGAATGACACCCGAGGGTCGGCCATATTTTGCGATGGAGTACGTGCCTGGCACGTCCATCACAGACTTCTGTCGCCAAGAGCGGCTGGACATCAACGAGCGAGTTGATCTGGTGCGCGGCGTGTGTGATGCGGTGCAGCATGCGCACATGAAGGGTGTGATCCACCGCGATCTCAAGCCAAGCAACATCCTCGTAGAACTTGTCGACCAGAAGCCAATTATCAAGGTCATTGACTTTGGCGTGGCCAAAGCGCTCAACCAGCAGTTGACAGATCTGACGTTCCACACTGCGCGCGAGCAACTCATCGGTACTCCGGAGTACATGAGTCCGGAACAGGCGCGTGGCAGCGGAGTGGATGTTGACACGCGATCCGATGTCTACTCGCTCGGTGCGATCTTGTATGAGCTCTTAACTGGTGCACCACCTATTGATCCAGGCAAGCTGCGCCGAGGAGGCTTTGCAGCGATCCAGCAGATGATCGAGGAGACTGAGCCGGCAAAGCCATCCACACGAGTCACAACGATCGGCGCGACGCCTGGACCGACGCCCGCGCGGCTTGAGCCGTTGTCCCTTTCCCGGCAGTTGCGCGGCGATCTCGATTGGATCGTTATGCGATGCCTCGAGAAGGAACGCAGCCGCCGGTACGACACCGCCGCTGCACTCGGACGCGATCTCCAGAGGTACCTCAGCAATCTTCCCGTTGAAGCGGGCCCGCCCAGTGCTGCGTATCGGCTTCGAAAATTTGCCCGACGGAATCGTGGGCTCGTCGGGACATCGCTGGGTATTGCGATCGTGTTTGTTGCATCCTCGATCGTCAGCCTTGGATTCGGTGTCTCCGCGGTCAAATCTCAAAATGCCATGCGACTCGCGCAAGCGGATCTTCGTGGTGCTCTTGATGATGAACGCCAAGCACGGGAGCGCGCCGAACGTGCAGAGCAGGCGGCACTGGCGAATGCCACTGAGGCAGAGCGGGCCCGGCTGGAGTCGGAAGCCGTCACCGAGTTCCTCGGCGATATGATCGCATCACCAAACCCGGTGAACCAGGGGTTTGATGCGCGCATGATCGATGTCGTCGATCATGCTGCCGAGCAGATTGGTGAGTCTTTCGTCGATCAACCGCTTGTCGAAGGGCGGCTTCGTGAGAAGTTTGCGCGAACGTATCGGTCACTTGGCCGCTATGAGGATGCGCGGCGTCATGCTGAGATCGCGCTGTCGATCTTTCGACGCGAGGTCGGCGCTGATGACCCGCGAACGATGACGTCTCAGCACACACTTGGTGTCGTCTTCTGGCGGCTCGGGCAGTACGATGATGCGGCTGTGATGTTCCAGCGACTCGCTGATGCCCGTGCTCGCACGCTTGGTGAGAACCATACGGATACGCTCGCAACGCTCAACAACGTTGCCAACCTGAATCGTGTTCGCGGCCAACTTCGGGAGGCGCGCGATCTCCATGCGGATGTGCTTGCGCGACAGCGAACGGCGATCGGTGCTGAAGATCCCCAGACCCTTAAGACGCTCAACAACCTTGCCATCGACTACGCGATGCTGGACGATTTCGAACAAGCTGCAGCGCTTCACAAGGAGGCAGCCGATCTCACCGCGAAGATCCACGGTCCGGAGCATCCCGATACGCTGGCTGCACTCAACAATCTTGCTGCCGACTACATGAACCTCAAACAGCACACCAAGGCACTACCGATTCTCGAGCAGGTTCTGGAGGTTCGGCTGCGGGTACTTGGAGAAGACTCGCGGCAAACGCTTGGCTCCATGAACAACCTGGCGTGGTTGCTGGCGGATCTGCTGCCAGAAGATCAGCAGGATCTGCCACGCGCGACAGATCTGCTCCGCAGGGCGGTGGAAGTCGGCGAGCGCGTCAAGGCACCAAACCTCCCTGGGTATCTGGACATGCTCGCGCGCGTCTGTCACAAAGCTGGACGCACAGTTGAGGCAATCGAGATGCAAAAGCGAGCGATTGCCAGTCTTCCTGAGGGTGCTGCCGGGTCGAGCCGGCAGGGGATGGAAGAACGCTTGGCTGAATACGAAGCCGCCACGAGGCATGCAGCGGAGTCGGCAGACGGCGATTCGCCTGATCGCTGAGCCTCGCTGTTTCTACCAGCGTCCGAGAACCGCAAAGTTGGCAGCTAAGGCGTCAGATTACCCTCCGATCGGTATCTACGCTTGGACAGGCGGACTGGACCGCCCGGGTGCGCAGAGGTTCCTGAGGCAGGACTGTTGATGCAGCGAGCGGCATTGGAAGCAATCTGGGCAGAGAATCGACGGTGGATTGCTGCCGTGATACTCGCTCACAAGCCCGCATGGGAAGAACTGGACGATCTGCTTCAGGAGGTCGCGATGACGCTCGTACGCAAAGGCCACACCATTCGCTCTCAGGAGAGTGCTCGCAGTTGGCTGCGAACGGTTGCGATCAATGCAGCGCGAGGAGCCGCTCGAGCCGGGAACCGCAAGCCAACCGTATCCGCAGAAGAAGTGGATCTGCCGCCCGCTGTAGTTCCAGGTGACGGCAGCGCGACTGAAGAAACGAACCGCACCCTCGAGTGTCTCTGCGAGCTTCCCGAGTCGTACCGGGAGCCGCTCATGATGCGGGCAGTACAGGGCATGTCTTCGCGAGCGATTGCTGAAGTGATGAACATCTCAGAGGCGACCGTCGACACGCGAGTTGCCCGTGCCAGACGCATGTTGCGTGCAATGCTCTCCCAGGCCGAAGGGGATGTGCCCCCCGGACGAGCCACTGCCACATCACGAGGGCGCGATTTAGCAGCAGCCCCAACGTTGTCCGAAACAACGCGAAGGAACTCGGTATGAACACGCTCCATGAAGAAAATCCAATGATCGACGCACAACTGTTGAGCAGACTGGTCGATGGGTCGGCCGATGCGGCTGACTGGAGCCGCTGGAGCCTTGCCGCAGCAGGACAAGCCGACCGTTGGCGCGAACTCGCCGAGATGCAAGCCGACCATGGTCGCATTCAGCGTGTCATGGCTCGCGCATCCGAAACTGCTGAGCATGTCGCGCTTCCGCTCGAGCCCCATGTATCGCCCATCGTGCTGCGACTCAGTGCATGGTCCGGCTGGGCGATGGCCGCCATGGTTGCATTAGCAGCAGTCATCTGGCACTTTGCGGCTTCAAATGCAACAGCGCCAGTGAGTACTCCGAACGCAGTTCAGGCTTCAGATATGTCGGCGAACGAGGCGTTCGACCATTACATCGAGCGGGGCCGTGACGAGGGTGTTGTTGTCAATGAACTGCCAACGCGTGTGCTTGTCGATGTGCGAGACTCGCCGGATGGAGGGTACCAGTTACTCTACCTTCGACAAGTGCTTGAGCGCGTGCAGGTTCCAGACCTGTACATGATTGAGGATGCACCGCAAACGGAGAGGCCTGATCCCGTAGAGGCATCATTCGTGAACAATACACCAAGCCGCGGGCCGATGTGATCAGCTCGCATACAGATATACACCCGGGCGTACACCACGCCACTCATGAAACCACGAGGTAGTATGATGAAAGCGAATCAAGTCATTCTGGCAACCATTGGTGTTTTCTCACTAGGCTTCGCCTTGCAGTCTACAAGCGGAACAGCCGATTTTCAGAGTCAGGACAATGAAGCGGCAGCGAAGAAGCCTGCCCGCGTTCTCACCATAGCTGATTCCGGTAAGATGCAGGAGGCCACCGTTGAGAAGCACAGCATCGCTGTGACGAACGACAACGGTGATGTGACCGTGATCATTGACGGGCAGAAGATTCCCGAGGGGCAGCTCGATGTGAAGGACGAAGGCATCATCATCCTGGACAAAGATGGAAACATTCTGAAGAACATCGAAATCAAGTTCGATTGGTCGGACAAGCACTTTGGCAAGTGGCGTGAAATTGCAGCCTTCATCCAGGATGACTGGAATCTCGACAACGGTGTGCCCTTCGCCGACAAAAACATCTTTGGTGATTTTGCTGCAGACGAGATTGCTGCAGTCCACTTCGCTGGCGAGCACCCTGATGTCATGCTCGGTGTATTTCTTGACGAACCAGGCGAAGCACTGCGCAAGCACCTCCAACTCAAGAACGGCACCGCAACAATCATCACCGAGGTGCTTGAGGATCTTCCCGCAGACATTGCAGGGCTGGAGAAGTACGACATCATCATTTCTGTCGATGGTATCGAACCAGCCACACCGGACGCGATTCACGACGTGCTCTCTGAGAAAGACCCCGGCGATACGGTCACTCTGCGAGTCATTCAGAGCGGTAAGACAAGAACTATCGACATCACGCTGAGTGAATACGATGCTCAGAAAATGATGCGATTCAAGATGTTCGATGAGGTCAAGCCGAGCGTTCGTGGCAAGCGCTGGTTCATCAGCCCGCCTGAGTTTGAGTTTGAGGACGTGGAGGGCACGGTGGTCATCCCGGAAGATCTGCACGGAAAGGTCCAGATCTTCATGCACCCGCATGGCATTGAAGAAGTTTTGGAACTGCCTGACTTCGACATCGATATTGATGCAGAGGCCATGCACGAAGCGATCCGGGAAGCGATGGAACGCAGCACAGTGAATCTCAAACTGCATCAGGAGGCAGTTGAGCGGCTGCATGATGGACAGAGCCGCAAGTTGCAGCACATCATGCCGCGGATCCGCGTCAAAGGACTGCGTGATGCCGATGAGATTGTCAAAAACGCCATTGAGTTGCAACTGCAGGAACTCGATCTGCATGAGATGCGAGATGGCAGCATGAAACGCCTGCAACAACATCTCAAACAACTTCCGAAGGTTCAGATCGAGCGATCACTTGAGAACGCGAAAGATGCACATGAGCACGCGCTCAAACACATGCCGGAAATCAAGTTGCAACTCGAGGAGGCGCGCAATCTGCACGCGAAGATTCAAAGGGCGGCACCGGATCTGAAAGGCGAAATCGAATCTGTTAAGAAACGACTTGATCGACTTGAGGAGCTCTTGCACGAACTTCTCAAAGACATCGATGGTGGCCGCGTCTGAGACAGCACCAAAATAGTATCACATCTGAAGGGCGCCACGCGGCGTCCTTTCTATCTACATGCGTGTTCGTCCAGCTTAACTGTCCGAGTCGCGATACAGGTCGAGATAGAACTCAAGCGTCGGCCGATCGTCATTCTCGCGCGTCCGCCCCAGTGTGAATCCAAACTTCTCAAACAGCGCAATGGCCGGCCCACGATCGATACGGACATCGAGTGCGACTTTCAGATACTCGTGGTGTTTGCAGAAGCTGAGCGCTTCTTCCATCAGAAGTGTGCCGATACCTTTTCGTCGCATGGAAGGAGCAACGCGAAGGCGTCGAATTTCTGCGGCGTCCTGCGAGGTCCGTTGCACACCGACCATGCCAACGACCTCGCCCGCACACTCGGCGACCCAGAAGCCGCTGTAACCATCATCGGCGAAGTAGGCGGCTTCGAGATGCTCCATGTCGGCCCCGGTGTCATTGCCGCGGAGTTGTCCCTCATCGAGTCCCTCGTAGAACAGTGTTCGAATCGCGGCATGATCCGACTCCGTCGCGAGACGGGCGGTGATGGGCTGCTTGTCGGACATGGCATCAGGCATGTTCAGATTTGTCCACTTCGACGGTCGACACTCCGGCGTTCAGGGCGGGCGGCTTTGTCGATCTCGATCCACTTCACTTCGTCATTGACCGGATCGAGCAAGGCCACAGTATACCGCGCAGCCCGGAACAACGCACCCGGATTGATCACGCGAGTTGTGCCAATGACCTCATCGCGCACCTCATGTGAGTGACCGTGCAACAGGTAAGTAACACGCTCATCAACCGGCTGCTTCATCAGATTGGGGAGATGGCCGTGCGTGAATGCTATCGTCTTGCCTGCGACCGATTTCCGGCCGATCGGATGGGCTACGGTCACTTCCATGCACCGAGCATGCCGAGTCAATCCATCAATATTGTAATCGCAGTTGCCAAAGACAATATGCGCATCATGCCCGACCAGTTCATCGATAACGGCTTCAGTCTCCACGTCGCCGAGGTGGATAAACATTCCTGCGCCATGCTCGGAGAGTGCTTGAACGCCCGCTCGCGTTGCGTCGACATTTCCATGCGAGTCAGACAGGACACCGATCAGCAAATGTTGTTCATCTGTCGACATCATGAATCTGGCCCGTTGTGACGGGAATCCTGCTGCAAAAGCATGGGCTCATCGAGTATCTTTGTGATAAACGCTCGATACTGACTTTCAAACTCTGCGATATTGGCATTGAAGTACACGCGCACCACCGTATCGCCGCTTCCGGCTGCAGCAAGCGACGCTCGGCGAAGCGAGACGGATCGCGGCGAAAACTCCAGTAACTCACCAACGAGCCTGCCCTCGGCAGCGTCTATCAGCAGACGATGGAAGGCCTGCGCGTATCGCCTGCCCTCGCCCTCCACGAGGAAACGCACCATCGCCCAGCCCTGTGCATAGTAGACGAGCAGATCCTCCTTGCCGGCCTGCAGGAATGATGCCGGCGACCGATTGACCATCTCCTGCAGAGAGATCAGCCGCTCATGCATTACCGCTCGCCGCAGTGTGCGCCTGCGTTCGTAGTTGCGGGCTGGATCGAATATGAAAGCTCCGTCCCGCGCAACATGAAATCCTTCCATGTACGCAGCAACACCTTCTTCAATCCAAACCGGCATCTGGTGCTCGAACGTTGTTTGCGTGTACTGGTGCCAACCCTCATGTGCTGCGATGGCAAACGTATCGCGTGGGCGATCGTAATAGTCAATAAAGTACAGCAGAGCGACTCCTCCGGTCGAAAGCCCGCCACGACCGAGGTTGCGATACGCAGCAGCCTGCCCGGGCAACAGCTCCGCTGCTTTGTCTGCCCATTGGTCGCGCGTTGCGAACATGTACGTCTCCAACTCGCCGTTCGGCATTGGCAGTTCACCAAGGGCGGTCGTGTAGTGCGCAAGCGCTGCTTCGACGAATCGCGGCAGATCCTCGCGGGCCCAAGCCCGGTCAATGGTCGTATGAATCCTGTAGTTCTCCGTCTCGATCACCTGACCGCGAAATGCGCCGAAACGCCATGGCTCGATTTCGACTGTTGGATTGTTCAAGGTCTCGTCATTATCTGACGTTGAATCTGCGGCCAAGTCCACGACCATCGGTGACTCACGGAGCCTGTACTCCGGTGCTGACGCGTGATGTGATGTTGACGAATCGCAACCGGCGACAGCGATCGTGAGACCGGCCGCGATCGCCGCGAGTGATCCGTATCGCTTCCGGAACACTGCCGAATGCTTATCCGTCGAGTTGTTCCAGTTGCCGCAACTTGGCATCAAGATCTTCCTGCTTGGCCGCACGTTCTGCACGTGTCTGATTCACCAGGTGCTCGGGTGCTTTCTCAACATACCCCGGATTCTGGAGGCGGCCATCAAGCGTCGCAATCGACTTGCGCAGGGCTGCGATCTCGCTTTCAAGCATCGCCCGTTCTTCCACCTTATCGACCGCATCCACCAGCCCACTCAACCACTGCTCCTCACCTTCAAAGGTGAACCCGACCGCATCGTCGGGTCGCTGATTATCGATGCTGAGGATCGTATCGAGCTCGGCGAGAGCGGTGATGGCTTCCGGCGCGAGATCAAACGCGAAGCGGCCATGCTGCGATACGTGGAGGGCAATCCGTCGACGCGGCTTGACTTTGCGTTCAGAGCGCTGCGTCCGGATCGTTGTGGTCAGCGACTGCACGCGCTCAAAATCAGCGATCGCCTGCTCGTCGATCAGCTTCGCGTTTATCACCGGCCAGGCGGCTGTCGCGAGCATCTCGTTGTCGCGCAGGTCCAGCCCTTCGATCACTCCAGTGCCTTGCGAACCCTCGCGCACGGCCGGCCAGAGCGCTTCGGTCACGAATGGACAGATCGGGTGCAACAATCGAAGTATCGCATTGAAAACGGATGCAGCGACTCTCCGCTGGGCAGCATTCTCAGCCACGGTCGGCTTGATCGCTTCGAGATACCAGTCGCAGAAATCACGCCAGATGAAGTCGTACATCGCCTCGGCATACGCAGCGAACTGGTACGAGCCGATCGCACGCTCGACTTCGCCGATCGTCTGACCGAGGCGTGCGATGATCCAGCGATCGACCAGCATCATCTCATCAGTTGATGTCGCAGCATCTGCATCGATCCGGCTCAGGGTGAAGCGGGCTGCGTTCCAGAGTTTGTTCGCGAAGTTGCGGCCGAGGTCGAACTTCTTGCTCGTATTGCGCGCAAGCGGAGCATCATCTGTCGCCTTCGCGGAACCCGATGCAGCACCATATCCGCTGATCATTGTCTTGCTGCACGATGGGCATGTCTGTTCGGGCGCTGCGACGGTGTAGCCGGCCGGGCTCGTGATCTGTTTCGGTTCGAACGAGTGCTCGCAATGCGGGCAGACCATGTCCACCGGCATGCGGCAGTCCTGCGTGGTCGTCGCCATCTGCACGAGCGAGAAGCGCAGCGCATCAGCGCCGTGTGAGTGGATGATGTCGCGCGGGTCGACGCCGTTGCCCAGCGATTTACTCATCCGCTGGCCGTGCCCGTCCTGAATCATCGGATTGATGTAGACGTGGCGGTAGGGGACCTTGCCTTCGTTGAAGAAGCGGTTGAACATCACCATGCGGCTGACCCACAGAGTGATGATGTCACGGCCCGTGCAGAGCACGCTCGTTGGGTTGAACGTATCAAGGAGGCCTTCTGTGTCCGGATACGCAGAAGGGTCGGGCCAGCCCATCGTCGACAATGGCCACAATCCCGAGGAGAACCAGGTGTCGAGCACGTCGCGGTCTTGGGTGAAACCAATCGCCTCTAGTTTGTTCGCGAACTCGGTGTCCTTTGTGCAGATGAAGAAGTCAAACTCGCCTGGCGTCGCAGGGAGCTTCGGAAGTTGGTTCTCGTGGACTATGCCGTCCGGACCAACCACGGCAAGGGAAGTTGACGCAGTCGGTTCACCCTGCATCAGGTGGTCGACACCCTCGATATAGAAGCCTGCTTCATCGAAAACTTGAGCTGAGTCTGCCTCGGAAAGCATCAGGCGTCGATGCCACACCGGTATTCGATGGCCCCACCAGAGTTGGCGGCTGATGCACCAGTCGCGCAGGTTCTCGTGCCAGGACTGGTACATCTTCGCGTAGCGCGACGGGAAGAATTTCAGCTCGCCATCGCCTTGACGCTCACCCGCACCCAACCCTTTTCCGGGGGGGAAGGGCTTCTGTCCCTCGAACTGTTCATCGCTCAGCGCGCGTTGCGCTTCGCCGACGAGCCGGTCATCGCTGACCTTCACATACCACTGGTCGCTGAGGTACGGCTCAATCGGCACGTGCGATCGATACGAATGCCCAACGCTGTGGGAATAGGGCTTCACTGCTTCGAGCAGGCCGCGCGCCTTGAACTCTGCGACAACCTTCTCGCGCGCGTCCTCGCGCGACATGCCGACGAACAACTGCGCATCGCCGACATCTTCCCAACCGTGTTGATCGCAGATGGACGCATCGGGCGCCATCACATTGATAACTGGCAGTTGATGTCGCCGACCGATTTCCCAGTCGTTGGGGTCGTGCGCGGGCGTGACCTTCAGAAAGCCCGTCGCGAACTTTGCCTTCGGATCACTGGACTGCGGGTCGGACAGCACGACGTAGTCATCTTCAATAATCGGGATCACGCGCCCAACCAGCGGCACCTGCACGTACAACCCCTGAACCGCCGCAGCGCGCGGGTCCTTGGGATTCACAGCGACTGCGGTATCACCCAAGTACGTCTCCGGCCGCGTCGTGGCAACAGTCACCCACGCGTTCTGTTCATCCGGCAGGTTGTCAGCGCCCGGATAGCCGCGGGCTGCCAACTCCGACCATGTCACTTCCTGGCAATCCTTCGGATCGTCAGGATTCTCAGAGGCATGCACGAGCGGGTATCGCAGGTACCAGAACGAGCCGTGCACCTCCTTCATTTCGACTTCGTCATCGGCAAGCGCGGTGAGGGTGACCGGGTCCCAGTTCACCAGCCGCTTGCCGCGATAGATGAGCCCTGCCTTGAACAACTGGAAGAACGCCTCGCGCACGGCTGTGGCGCACATCTCATCCATCGTGAATCGCTGGCGATCCCAGTCGCAGGAGCAGCCCATGCTCTGGAGTTGCTCGGTGATGGTGGCCTCATACTCGTCCTTCCACTCCTGCACACGCGCCACGAACTCATCGCGCCCGAAATCGGTACGCCGCTTGCCTTGCTCGGCAAGCAGCCGCTTCTCCACGACCGTCTGTGTGGCAATTCCCGCGTGATCTGTCCCCGGCATCCATAAGGTGTTACGACCCAACATCCGATGATGACGAATCAGCACGTCCTGCAGCGTGTTGTTGAAGGCGTGGCCGAGGTGCAGGGCGGCCGTCACGTTCGGCGGCGGGATGACGATCGAATATGGCCTGCCGGGATCCCGCGGGTTGGCATGGAAAGCCCGGACCTGTTCCCATCGCTGCTGGATGGGACCCTCATGGCTTGCCGGGACATAGGATTTGGGCAGCTCGCCCGCTTTGACGGCTTCAGATGGCTGGGACGCAATACTCATGACTGACTCGATCATACTGACCGGATCACGCTTGTGGCAGTTTCGCAACACAGGCGGCCCTCCCTTTTGGCTGCCGCACGTGTTGCTGCTCTGCGCTCTCTTCGCAGGATGCGGAGAGACGCCCACCGGTACGGCGGCAGAGGCTGGGAACGGGCCGACTGACCAAGTTGTGACAGAGGCTGATATTCAGACCGCACTTGATGCTGCGATGCAACACGTTCAGGCAGAGCGGCTGCGAGAGGCAGCAGTGATCCTGGACACCCTTGTCGAGCGAGCCCCGAATCACCCTGAGGTCCGCCGGGCGCGCGGGGATGTGATGTTCCGGCTCTCTCAAATCAGCGAGAAGGGATCAAACCAGCAGATGGTGAACGAACTGCGTCAGCAGGCGGCGGCTGAGTATCAGGCAGCCGCCGAAGCCGACACGGAGAATGCTGCGCTCTGGCACGCAGCGGGGGGGATGCACAGTTCCGCAGGCAATCGCGATGAAGCGCTGGCGGCCTTCGAGAAGGCAGCCGAACTTGATCCATCGCAGCCGCAGTACCCGCTCTTTGCTGCTCAGATTCTCATCGCTCAGGGCAAACTCAATCATGCAGAGGCGTACGTCGAAGCGGCTTTGGCAATTGACGCGGATCTCCCACACGGATGGGCGACGCACGCCATCATCGAACTGGAGCGGTCGAACTTTGATATCGCCAGGGAGCACATCGGACGCGCCCGTGACCTCGCACCAGATGATCTGAGCGTGCGGGCTCAGCAGGCTCGAATTCTCCGCAGAGCAGGAGATCCGCGGGCTGCACACCTTCACCCCCGAGCT
>CAZVXI010000093.1:0-12010 GCA_964631295.1 uncultured Isosphaeraceae bacterium | reverse complement strand
GCTCGCGAACGCAGCGATCCATCACGGGCGCATCGCGGCGGAAGTCATTGCGGGGTGGAACAGCGCGCTGGATGTGCGGGCCGTCTGCCATACGGTATACACGAACCCGCAGCTCGCATGGTGCGGCATGACAGAACAGCAATCAAAGGAAGAGCGGCCGGATGTGACGATTGCAAAGTTCCGCTGGGGCGCATCGGGCAGGGCTGTTGGCATGAACGAGGCGGACGGCATGACCAAGCTCATTTGCGAGCCGGACACGGGGATGATCCTGGGCGCGGGCTTCGTCGGGCCGAGCGCGGTGGACCTTGTGGGCGAAGCGGCTCTGGCCATCGAAATGGGCGCGACAGCAGAAGATCTCGCGGAAACGATGCACCCGCACCCATCGTTGTGTGAATCCGTGCGCGACTCTGCGATCATCGCGGAGCGAGACTCATGAGCGAACCGAAGTATCACGCAACGCTGCCGGCGCAGTTACCGGGCAACTTGAGCCAGTGGCAGTGGATGCTGCTGTGCGGAGCGGCACTGGTGGTGATGACGATCATCGCGTACCTGCCTGCGATTGGCGCGGGGTACATCTGGGATGATGATTCGTATCTGACAGAGAACGCGCTGGTGCAATCGCCCGACGGGCTCGGGCCGATCTGGCAACTGAAGTTCGTGGATTCGCCGGACAGTGCGCTTCCGGTGCCGGTCCCGAATACGCCGCAGTATTACCCGCTGGTGTTTTCGAGCTTCTGGGTGGAGCACAAACTGTGGGGTATCGAGGACGCTTCGGGCTATCACCTCGTCAACATCCTGCTGCACGGCTTCAATGCGCTGCTGGTGTGGCTGGTGTTCCGGCAGCTCGGCGTGCGCGGAGCGTGGTTGATCGGCGCGGTGTTCGCGCTGCACCCGGTGCATGTGGAATCGGTGGCGTGGATTACGGAGCGTAAGAACGTGCTTTCGGGTCTGTTCTATCTTGCCAGCGCACTGACGTGGCTGCGGTTCGATGCGATTCTCGAGCAGCCCGTTGCGCAGCGTCGCCCGGGTGGGCCGTGGCCGTGGTATCTGCTGTCGCTGGCGGTGTTTGTGTGTGCGCTGCTGAGCAAAACGATCACGTGTTCGCTGCCTGCGGCGCTGATCCTGGCGATGCTGCTGATGAGGCGGCGGTTCACGATGCCGCGCGTGATCTCGCTGGTGCCGATGTTCGCGGTCGGGCTGTTCTTCGCGTGGATGACCAGCAGCATCGAGGCGAACTTTGTCGGTGCGCGCAGCGCAGATGTCGTCGATGAACTGACGTTCTCGCTTCCGCAGCGCGTGCTGATCGCGAGCAATGCGCTGCTTTTCTATGTGAGCAAGATGGTCTGGCCGCACCCGCTTGTGTTCATTTACCCGCGCTGGGATATCGCATCGGCCAGTGTGCTGTCGTGGTGGACGGTCCTTGCAGTGGTCGGTATCGGCGGTGCTGCTGTCTGGCAGTTCATGCGCGGCAGGCGCGGGATTCCGCTGGCGATGGCGTACTTCGCAGGGACAGTGCTGCCGGCACTCGGGCTGGTGGCGCTGGTGTACCCCCACCGCTTTTCATTCGTGGCGGACCACTTCAACTATCTTGCGAGTATCGGCATCATTGCGATCGTCGTAACGCTGCTGTTGCGGTTGCCGCTTCCGATCAGGCAACCCCGCGCGCGCTGGGCGCTTGCCGGCGTGATGCTGATCGTGCTTGGCGTATTGACATCACTTCAGACGCGGATGTATGAGGATGAGGAAACGCTGTGGCTCGATACGATCGCGCACAACCGCGCAAGCTGGATGCCGCAGAACAATCTCGCGGCGATCTACCTGACGCGCGCCGGCGAAGCGGTACAGCGAGGCGACGCAGATGCCATCGCCCGATACGCGGAGAAGACGCGCGAGCATGCTTCGGCCGCGGTTCGAATCAAACCGGACCATGATCGCGCGCAGAACAACCTCGCCAATGCGCTTCGGCTGTTGGGTCGCGTGGAGGATGCGATCCCGCATGCGATCAAGGCGGCTGAACTGAGGCCCGAGCAGGCAGATTACCACGTGCACCTCGCGCGGCTGTATCGGCTGGATGATGCCGAAGACGCATCGACTCAGGCATATGCGCTCGCGGTCGAACACGCGCCCGACTCGCTGCGGTATCGCTTTGAGTACGCTGACTATCTCGTGATGCTTGAGCGCTTTGAGACAGCGATGGGGCAGCTGCGCATCATCGTGGAAAAAGAGCAGAACTATGTGCCCGCGCTGCTGCTCGCAGCGAATGTTCGCGAAGCACAGCGCCGATACGAGAGTGCCGAGCAGTTCCTTGCAGCAGCTGTCCGGGCGGCAACGACGCCGCCGATGCAGGTGCTTGTGTATCCGTCTGTCGCCAAGTTCTACGCATCATGCCCGGATGAGAGCATCCGCGACTTCGCCAAAGCGCGCATTGCAGCGGAGCAACTTGTGCGCTTGACCAACGGCAACCATACTGCACTGGGCGTGCTGGCCGATGTACGGTTTCGATCAGGCGAGATCGATCAGGCGATCCAAACAGCGCTCGGATCTGCTGAGCGTGCGCAGGACGTCGGCGACCGGGCGTTCGCAAGCCGGATGCTGCAGCAGGTCGAGTTGTATCGCGATGCGCAGGGCGAAGCGAGTTCACCCGACAATGGATGATACGATTGGTGGTCGCGATCAGTCGCGCAGTTCGACTGTCCAATACGCCTCATTGAGAAACGCTTTCCACGACTCGTACTTCTCTGCACCGAGGCGAAGCATGATGCGAGGGTTGCGCTTTGGCTTTACCGGGTCGCGGATCAGCTTCATGTGCGCCTGGTCGGGCGTACGTCCACCCTTTCGCGCATTGCACTTCACGCATGCACACACAAGATTATCCCATGTATTCCGGCCGCCCTGTACACGTGGGACGACGTGGTCAAGCGTAAGGTCGCGCGTCGGGAACCGTTGACCGCAGAACTGGCAGAGATTCTCGTCACGCGCGTAAATGTTCCGGCGTGTGAGCTTCACTTCCTGCCGCGGAAGCCGGTCGTAGGTGAACAGGCGGATGATCTTCGGCACGGCGATCTCGATTCGAGGCGTCCGAATCCATGCGTGCTTTTCCGGCTCAAACTGCCGCTGGAGACCAGCGAGTTGGGTCCATGAACTGAAGTCGTAGTTGAGATAGCTGCCGTTCTCGACCGCGATGACTTCCGCGATCTCCTTGCAGAGCAGCACGAATGCACGCCGAGCGCTGACCACCCGGATGGCGGCATAAAACCGGTTGAGAACGAGAACTTTCTCATTCAGAGCAGGAGCATCGGCGAACATTCAAACCTCCGTGTCTTCCATGTCCGCCGACCCGGTTCTGCCAGCGGTATTCCATCACAATGAATGGTAACCCGCATCGGCGGTTCGGACCACGATTTGGGTTTGAGTTCCGTTTGGAGCACGTCTTATATCTGTTACAGATGGTGTCAAGCCGGGCAAGGTGCGCGAAACGCACGGCGGTCGGCCTCGGCGTTCGTCCGGATAGCACAGCCTGCGAGATGATCGTTGACGAGTCCCATCGCCTGCATGAACGCATAGGCCGTCGTCGGGCCGACGAACCGCCAGCCGCGCCCGCGAAGGTCTTTGCTCAGTGCGGTAGCGACCTGCGTCGTTGCGGGAATATGCGTCCGATCGCGCGGCGCGTACCCAGTTGGCGGCTCGAAGGACCACACGTACGCTGCAATTGAATCGTGCTCTCCAACAAGTTCGATCGCGCGTCTGGCATTGTTGATTGTCGCTTCAATCTTGCCTCGATGCCGAATGATGCCTGCATCGCTGAGCAGTCGATCGACACTGCGACGATTGAACCGGGCGACCTTCTCGAAGTCAAAATCAGCAAATGCGCGACGGAAGTTGTCGCGTTTGCGAAGAATCGTCAGCCAGCTCAGACCGGCCTGAAAGCCTTCGAGACAGATCTTCTCAAACAGGCGATGATCGTCTGCAACAGGCCTTCCCCACTCCTCATCGTGATAGCGCACGTATTCGAGATCGTTGCCGCACCACCAGCAACGCGCGACGCCGTCATCGCCAGTTCGGACATCTGGATGACCTGTCGGTTCCCTGCTCAACTGCCGCGTGGAATCAGCCGCTGTACGACGCCAGTGTCAGATACTGCGTAAAGCACGCCTTCAACAAGACCGGATGAATACAAGTACTTGACCTTCGGCAGTTCCATCGACTTCATCACTGCTCCGTGTTTGCCATCAACAATGGTCAGCGTGCGGGATTCGCCGTCCCAGAGGATCAGATCGTTGTTCCGCTGGGTGATGACAGACCCGGTCGTGCCATCAGTGCGCCAGACCTCCACACCACCGGGGGCATCGAACGGCAGCGCTTCCATGCAGACAAGACCGACGTCCGGGATTTCCTGATAGACCCGATCACCGATGACGCTTGGCGAAGTACTGAGCGGCGACGCGGTCAGGATCGCCCAGAGTTTGCGGCCTGTCTCCATGTCGTATGCGCGCAGGTGCTGGTCGAGTGAACTCACGTACACAACGCCGTTCACCGCAGCCGGTTCAGCAACCACGTCACCGAGCAACTGGGTGTTCCACATCTGCGATGCATTGCTGACTCGCAACACCATCAATCTGCCATTGGAGCCGGAGGATACGACATATTCCCGGGAATCATCGACCACCGGCTTCACAACGATGGACGGCGCCATCTGGTACGACTTCCAAAGGTACTGCGCATCGAGCGAGTGCCAGACCAACTGGCCATTCCGGGCGCCGTACAGAATGAAGTTGCCATATTCAGTCGGACCGGTTGCAGCGACCTTGGAAAGTTCCTGACGGCTCAACTGGTTGCCCGTCGAACCATCAAGTTCCACAAGCACTCCGCCGGCAGTCACGTACACGCGGTCGCGTTCCGGAATGAAGGCGATGCCGTACACCTCTTCAATCGGCTTGAGAATTGGCACGCGCCACAGCCGGACACCATCGGACGCGCGCATCCGCGCGAGAAAGTTTTGCCCGTCGAGCGCGAAGACTGAATCACCGGATAGCTCGAAATGATCGATCGCATCGGTACTTGGTGTTCGCTGCCAGCCGATTCGGTAGTCGAACTCGTTGGCCGTTCGCGGCCCGATGATGTACCGGTCCTCCGCGAACTGAGCGGTCTGTTCGAGCGTCATGTCATCGACGTCGGTTCCGCTGCCGGCTTGTTGGCGGGCAGTCGATTCGCTCGTCGAGGCACAGCCAGCGAGCAGTATGCCTGCGCTGATGAAGCCAGTCGACACCAGGGTCGTGAGGCGGAGAGCACAACGGGACTGATTCAGCGTTCGCTTCATAGGTTGACGTTCGTCCTTGTTCTGGGCGAGATCAGAAAAGGCCTCAATCGGCCAGGCGCGGTCCATCGGGCCAGTATCCGGCGAGCAGCCAGCGAGGTCAAGCAGGCAAACTCAGGATGATGCAGACTACGCGATCGGCCGCAAATCACTGCGCCAAACGAGATTCCGCAGCATCGGCTGGCTGTCGGAAGCATCGGCAACCGACTATAGTTGCGGTCTTCAGCCGCCCGGCCACCTCACCCACAGACTTGGAGCCATCACCATATGCTCGGCAAGGTATTCAAGGCCTACGACGTACGCGCAAAGTACCCCAAGCCTCTCAATGAGAAACTCGCGTGGCAGATCGGCTACGGGAGCGCCCAGTTTCTCACGCATGAAGCTTCCGAGGCTGGCCACGATGACCCGATGATGCGGCACATCGTCGTCGGTCGCGACATGCGGCAGAGTTCGCCAGAGCTCACTGATGCACTCAAACAGGGCATCCGCGACGCCGGCGGGCATGTGATTGATCTCGGCCTCGTCGACACCCCATTCATCTACTTCGCGATCAACTACCTCGGCTGCTGCGGCGGCATCCAGACGACTGCTTCCCACAATCCAGCAGAATACAACGGATTCAAGATCTCCAAACTCCATGCCAGGCCAGTTGGCATGACGACCGGCCTTGATGAGATTCGCCGCCTCGCAGCCATGGCCGATCGCGAAAAAGTCAACAAACTCGATGGGCGAGAGGAACAGCGCGACCTTTGGGACGCCTACGTCCACCATGTTCACAAGTTCCTCAGTGATGAACTCAAGAGCGGCACGGCGAAGCAAAAACTGCACGTTGTCGTCGACGCCTCCAACGGCATGGCGGGAACAATGGTGCCCAGGGTCTTCGAAAAAGTGCCGGGCCTCGAGATCACGAAACTGAACTTCGATAACTCGACCGGAGAGTTCGTCCACGAACCAAACCCGCTTGTGGAGTCGAATCTCGATCCGCTGCGAGAGGAAGTCCTTGCGAAACATGCCAATCTGGGCATCTGCTTCGATGGCGATGCAGATCGGTGCGTCGTGATCGATGAGAAGGGCCAGACCATCGGCTGTGACATTCTCACTGCGTGGATGTGTCAGAAGTTCCTCAAGGATGATCCGGGCGCGGCAGTCGTGTTCGACCTGCGTTCCAGCAAGAGCCTGCCCGAGGCGATTGCGGAATGCGGGGGCCGGGCGATCAAGTCGCGCGTCGGGCACGTCTTCATGAAGCAGGCCATGGCCGAGGTGGACGCAGTGTTCGGCGGCGAACTGTCCGGACACTTCTACTTCCGCGACAACTTCTATGCAGATTCAGGCGCGATTGCCTGCGCCGTCGTGCTTTCAGCGTGCGCAGCATCGAGCAAGCCGCTCAGCCAGTTGATCAAACCCACACGCCGTTATGCCCAGTCCGGGGAAATCAACTTCGAGAACGAAGAGAAGGACATCGCTCTGCAGGAACTTGCAGAAACCTACGCCAAGGCCACGATCGAACACCTTGATGGCGTCACCGTGGACATGGGCAAGTGGTGGTGCAACGTCAGGCCGAGCAATACCGAGCCACTGCTCCGGCTCAACCTCGAAGCGCAGACGCCAGCCATGGTCGAATCCAAGGTTGCTGAAGTCAGCGAACTGCTCGGCGAGCGCGTCAATCACTGAACACCCATCCGCTGGCCACACGCTTCACTCAACTCTCGCTTCGCCTTCCCCATCCGCATTCCGGGCAGCCGTCAGCGACATCGCCTTCAAGGCGATAGCTGCACATCGGGCAGCGGCCGCGCGCGAGGCGAATACGCGAGCGGCACACTCCAAACAGTGTCGAACTCGCAAACAAGAAGCAGGCATAGATAAGCGTATTGATCGCCAGCCCGCTCCAGATCATGCCAAGTGGTATCGCCTTGTCGCCATCACCGATCGCGATCCCCTTTTCCAGCCAGACACCGCTGGTCGTGGTGTTGCCGACGCGTGTGTAGCGGTCATCGAACCACTGCGAATGTTCGCTCGCCCACTTGCGATAGTACATGCATCGCATTGGCCAGCCGAACATGACTTCCAGCGCCGATGCCGGCTGCGGCATCTCCGGGTCGATTGTTGAGAAACAACTCCACGCTGGTGGTTTCTCCACGCGACGCGGTTCTTCGGCAATATCCCACTGGTACTCAAGCGTCTCACGACCCACCACACCCCACTGCCAGTCAGACGAGAACAGCAATCGTCGTGTGTGCGATTCGTACGCCCAGTACGATCCTAGGTTTGGCCATCGGCGGAAGTCCGTGGCATCCTGCAACTCTTGGCGCATGCCGGCACTACCGCGGCGCCCGAGTTGCGGCGATACAGTGATGTTCGATCCGAATGGGTGCGCTGGATTCGGTGTTGCCCTCGGAGATCCACCTCGAGTTGGTGGGTACATGATGAACGACCAGCGCGAACCGATAGCTACGTCCATTGCCGACTTATGGGTACACAGCAAAGCTGGTCCCCACGTGAGAATTAGCGTTGTGAGCATCCCAGCAGCAAGAGAGGCACCGAAGCGGATGATCGTTTTCTTGTTGGTCATGGACCCGCTGGCGATCGACTCTACCGCAATCGCGGATCGAGTTGACTGCGCGACTCACCAGCATCTCCTACCGCGCAGTTGCAGTTCATGCAGGCGACAGATGGTCTGTTCATCTGTAAGGTACCAAGTGCTAAATCACACCAGTCGTCCCATTGTTGCGCGCATACGCCTGAAAGACAATCGTTCACAAGACTATCACATGCCGACTGCGGCGCCGGCGTCCAAGTCGCCGGATCGCATGGTTCATCTTGTTCATCTTCACAGCACTCAACTTCTCCGGTGACTTCATTGAGTGTGCAGCATGCATCCACCTCGCCCGGCGGGATCGCTCCGATGAGAACTGGCAGTGTGTTTGTGCGCAGTGTTGACTCCTTGTGCGTGTCGTGGGGGAACAAGTCGCGCGACACTGTACCACGATCGAGCGTGACACAGCGGCTGCTGCCGAAAGTCGTGTACGTGAATTGACTGACAAACAGATTCCGAAAGCAGTTACGCCATCGAAGCACTGTGCTCGCTGCCGATCCTGATGAGCCATGCTCCCGGCTCAATCAGGCCGCCGACGCTTCGCCTCCTCCGATGCCGTACCCAAATGGAGCGGCCAATCACACAGCGGGACGGCTCCCAGCCCAGTGTCGACGAATCAGTGTTATTGGCCATCGGAGCAAAGCCATGGGGCGATGGTTCCTGGCAGCAAATAGACGATTCTGAGCACTGAGGCGGGCTTTCGCGGGAGACATCCGCTCAGCCAGTCGCGCCTTGCGATGCGCCGTACGCGCGAACGGATCGCCGGTTCATGGCGACTGTTGGTTGGTTCTCAGTTCCCCGGGATCGGTTCGGGGCGGCCGGCGACTGGTTCGCGGCTGCGGCGTGTCCGTCGCCGGCATCCCCGGATTCGTTCCGGGCATCGGGAGGCCTGTTGCCGGCTTCCGGGGGATCGTCGCAAGATTCGGCGGGGTTCTGCAAAGGCCGGCTTAAGATGACTTGCTGCGGCGTCGATGATTTCGGACGTTGCCGTGTGCAACATGTTCCACGCGAACGCTGTGTGACAGTGTGCAACATCGCATCGATGCCTGCTCAGGCAGGCAACACAACCGCGAGTGAGCGCAGCGGATGCGCACACGCTCAGAGAGCTGCGATCGCCGGGCGACAGTCCGGGGCTGTGTTGTTGCACATCGTGTGCCACTGGATGGATATCGACCGGAAAGGATGTCGTGATGAGGCGGCATCACGCGGCTGATTCTCTGCGCCGCGAGATCACGTCACCCCGACGCTGACATCCATCGGCTGCGGGCGTGGCTCGTAGTTGGGCTGCAGGGCGAGTTCGAGCGGAAGACGTTTCCCTTCGCCGTCGTAGGGGATGTTGTCTTCATCGATGATTCGTTGGATGGCCATCACACCTTCGATGAGCATCTCCGGACGAGGCGGGCAGCCAGGCACGTAGACATCCACGGGGATGAACTGATCGCACCCCTGAACGACTGCGTAGGTGTCGAAGACGCCGCCGGTCGATGCGCAGGCACCCATCGAGATGACCCATTTGGGCTCCGCCATCTGCGTGTAGATGCGTTGCAGGACGGGCAGCATTTTGACAGCGATTCGGCCGGCAACGATCAGCAGGTCGGCCTGTCGCGGGCTGAAACGCATGACTTCCGCACCGAATCGAGCGAGGTCGTACCGCGATGAAGCGGTTGCCATGAGTTCGATTCCGCAGCAGGCTGTCGCGAACGGCATCGGCCAGACCGCGGACCGCCGTGACCAATTGATCACGCGGTTGAGCTGGGTGGTCAGGAATCCATCAACTGGGAGAGCGGCTTCAATGCCCATGAGTTCACCTTCGTGGTATTCGCAAGCCGACCGCAGCCGGCTTCGTGAAGAGCTTCACGATGTTTGATTCTAGGGCGTCACACAGAGCCTCGCCACGCGATATCGGGCGTTTGCATGGTCTGACACAGTCTGACCAGACCGGCGAAACGCTGCGGCTTCGCATCCATGAGCGGCCCGACCGCAACGCGGGTTCTGCCTTGCCGGGCACGGGTCGATTCGGGTTCCATGACCATCCGACCCACCCCGCTTGTGCTCACCACATGCTTGATGCTGTGCGTGGCTGCTCTGGCGATGCATGCTCGAGCGAGCGATGATCTCCCGCGGACGCAAGAGGCAATGCTCGAGTTGCTGCCTCCCACTTTCCGAGTCGAGGAGTCACGTCGATTTACCGTCTACACCGACGCGAGCCCGTCGTGGCTTGCAACTCAGCGGCAACTGCTGGAACGCACGCATCATCAGGTCGCACGGTTCGCGCGACGCATGGGCTGGGAGGTCCCTGCCATGATTCCAAAGCAAACGGTCGTGCTCTTTGCAAATCGAGCAGACTATGTTGCCTTCGCGCGCGACCATGACGGTGTGACGGCCGACTGGGTGGCTGGCTACTACTCGCCGGGCAACTGCTGGGTCGTTTTTTATGACATCGAGTCAAGTCCCTCTCTGCTCGATGCACGCTCTCGACTTGCCGAAATGAAAACTGAACTCCGCACGATGCAGCGAGAGTCAGCGACAGATCATGCGCCCGGCCATGACCACGGTGCATCTATGGCAACCATGGTCGAACACTACGAGAGACACCTTGACGGAGAAGAGGATCGTGTTGAGCAGTTTGTGCGGCAGGTGAGCATCGCCACTACTGTGCATGAAGCAACGCACCAACTCCTCTACGCATTCGGCATCCAGCGGGCGGGCGTGCCATACCCCTTCTGGCTCAGTGAAGGGCTTGCCACGAACTTTGAGACAGACGAGCCGAGCGAAGCATTCGGCCCGGACCGGCCATTTGAACCGCGTGAGCGACGACTTCGGGAGCTGCTTGAACTGGAAGAACTCGAACCACTTCGCACCTTCATCAGTCGAGCGGATGTTGCAGAGGTTTCACCCGAACGGATTGATGTGCTGTATCACCAGGCCTACGGGTTCTTGCGATGGGCCGTCCGCTTCCGTCGTGACGAGCTGCGGCGGTTCATTGATTCAATGAACGCTGGTGCGCGCCCGAAGACGCCCGATGACTATACAGCCCTCTTTGAGCAGTCATTCGGCAACATCGACAGCGTGGAACGTGCATGGATCCAACACGAGCGCCGGCGATAAACACGGGTCAGGACGCGGCTTCCTGCGATGCCCGCGTGCGCGTGTCAATTTGCGGAGTCGGCGGATTACCCTGCTGCTGTTCCACACGGGCCGCAATCTCACTGATTGCTGTTGTAATGCGCGACATATCCGATGCGATGACTTCCTTGATCTGCCCGAGCATGGCGTCGATCAAGGGCGGGGTTGTCTTCAGATCGCCAGTCGCCTGCGGCTGCGTTGTCGTCTGGGCATCGACGACATCCGGCCGATCGCCGGGAATGTCGGCGGGCGCGAGCATTGGCAGAGTCTGGGCCGCTGCGATTCTCCCTGCCTCGGCGATACGGCTCTCAAGTCGCTCGATGATCTGTTCGCAGGGCGCAATCTGGCGGTTGGTTCGGGTTCGAATTTCCTCAGCACGAGCTGCAAGCTGTTCAATTCGTTCATCGGCGTCGATGAGATCCTGCGCGAGCAGTGAGCGCGCTTCCTGACAGTTCCTCGCAGCAGCTTCGGCCTGCTTTGCACGTTCATCCGACGCTCGGGCTGTCTCAGCAGCGCGGTGAGCCAGCACGGTGATGTTGATCTCGGCAGACTCGACCATCGATGTAAGCCGCTCGGCCTGCGTGAGCATGTCAGCGATGCGCTGCTCTGCGCGAAGGGCTTCTTCCAGCCGTGCCGTCGTCGCCTCCTCGAAGCTCTGCATCTGTGCGGCAGCGATCTGCTCGATGCGCGCCTCGAACTGCTTGATCGTCTCGACGCTGAGTTGCTCGGCTTGTTCGGTAGCATCACGCAAGCCGGCGGTTGCGCGCTCGGCCTGCTCACCCACATTGACCAATCGCGTGCGCACGTCCTCGGCGGCTTCGAGCTGAGCCTGGCTCGCTTTGAGCATGCGCGCCGAGAGTTTCAGCCGCTCATGCAACTGCGAGGATGCTTCTGCGGGATTCTGCGTGTCGGGTTCTTTGGGGTGTCGTTGCACCATCGCCGCTGACTGGCTGGACAGAGATTGGGCTCGCGTCGCG
>CAZVXI010000092.1:0-12158 GCA_964631295.1 uncultured Isosphaeraceae bacterium | reverse complement strand
CGGATGCGCTCAGTTGCTTCCGTCACGCCGGTTCCACCACTGCAGATGAAGGGGACCGCTCCAGTGTCCGTCATTGATCTGATCTGTGGGCCGTAAACCTCGTCCTTACAAGCACTTGAGAATCTAGCGAAGATTTTCTCGTTTCAGACGGAACCGCTGTGGCGGCGTTGCGTATTGCAGGGGTGAACAATCAAGCCCCCCCCACGAAGAGCCCGTCTCACGCTGTCCGATCAGCGGCGGGTTCTTCTCTTCTCAGGTAAGAGGCCGCTGTGCAAAGTGCATTTGTGGCTGGCGCCAAGCGAGCAGAAGATGTCCCCGCCACCGCCAGTCTCACGAGAGACGTGCGTGCCGATCGGCAGGGCGGTTGAACACAATCCGAACTGAACGTGAACGGCTGATGTGCGGCGTGTTCATACGCTGCCCGCCGCGCTGCTCGCATTGAGTGTCAGTGGACTGCCGCACGTGCGAGGCGATTGGACGCAGAGTCTCTCCGAGAAGGGTGATCGGCAACGATGGATGAGTATGCATACACGCGTCGGTATTGCGGTCCTGTCAAAGCGCTCGCGATCGACTGGGCCGGCACGATGATCGACCACGGCAGTTGCGCGCCGGCTGCGGTATTTGTGGATGTGTTCAAGCAGCAGGGGATCAGCATCTCGCTGGACCAGGCGCGCGAGCCGATGGGTCGGTCGAAGCGCGATCATATCGAAGCGATCGCCACGATGCCTGCCGTTATGGATTCATGGGAGAGTGCGCATGGCCATCCCCCCGAGCCAACGGATATTGATGCACTGTATGGCGCATTTCTGCCGCAACAGATGCAGTGCATTGATGCGTACTCGAAAGTGATCGACGGCGTCGTGGAGACGGTGCAATCGTGTCGTCATCGGCACATTCAGATCGGTTCGACGACCGGCTACACGAGCGACATCATGGAGCATGTGCTCGGCGTCGCGCGGCGGCAGGGGCTGGAAGTTGATTGCCTGGTGACTGCTTCGGAAATTGATGAAGGCAGACCGGCGCCATGGATGATCTTCGAAGTGGCGCGCCGGCTCGGGGTGTACCCGATGGAGTCGATCGTGACCGTCGATGACACCGCATTGGGCATCGAAGCGGGTCTCAACGCGGGCACGTGGACAGTTGCCATCGCACGCACTGGCAACGAAGTCGGCCTTTCACTTGAAGCGTATGAAACGCTGCCACGATCACAGCAGCAACAGCACTTGCGCACGGCATACAACATGTTCCAGCGCATTGGTGCACACTACGTGATCGACAGTGTGGCAGACCTGCTTGAGATCATCGACGATATTGAAGATCGGTTGCGGCGCGGCGAACGGCCGTGATCAGTCGGCGATGTGGACCGCAGAGCGCGGCAGGTGTGTGGATTGCGGACGCGACGCATTGTTCATGTATGAGTCGAGCATGTTCGCGCGGTATCGGAATATCGCACGTACATCGCGTTTGACGAAAAGCGTGTGAATCAATGTGCCGCCCGGCACGCCGTATCGCACAGTGTCGCGCATGATGGTGTTATCGCCATCGGCCTCGAACGTGTGTTCGTGAATCCACCAGCGGTATGGGCCGCGTTGTTGTTCATCCACGAAGCGATGTGGGGGATCCCACACGGGGATCTCAGTTCGCCAGCGCACCGGCATGCCGCGGATGCGCAGTTTGTAGTCGATGACCGTGCCCGCGTGCATGTCGATCGGCGTGGGCGTGATGATCTCGAAGCGGAGCCGATCGGGTGTGAGCACTTCGAGGTTCTCCGCACGTGAGAAGAAGTCGAACACCTCGTGGATGGGGCGATCGATCCGCTGCTCAGCGCGAAGCATCCAGCCGGCACCATCTCGCTGAAGGTCGATTGTGGCATTGGCAGACTGTGACATCATGCATTGCTTCGACGATGCGCGACAGGCGGACGCACGCGAAAGGACTCATCCCTGGCTGCGGACAATCAGCGTGACCGGGCCGTCGTTGACAAGTTCGACATCCATCATGGCACCGAAGATGCCGGTTTCGACAGGCAGGCTGTGCTCGCGAAGCTGGGATGCGACGAGTGTGTAGAGCCGTTCGCCGATGTCGGGCGCTGCCGCCTTGATGAAGCTCGGGCGGTTTCCCTTTGCGCAATCGCCTGCGAGCGTGAACTGGCTGACGAGCAGGATCGACCCGCCGATGTCCTGCACGGATTGATTCATGCGGTCATCATCATCGCGAAAGATGCGCAGCCGCGCAAGTTTGCCGGCCATCCACGCGGCCTGTGCATCGTCATCGCCATCTTCCACACCAAGCAGGACGCACAGTCCCGGGCCGATCTGCGCGCGGAAGCGATCTGCTTCAACAGTTACCGATGCGCGCGATACACGTTGGACGACGGCGATCATGAGAGCTGCGTTCTACCACATCGCGATGGCGGCAGATGATACAAGTGCTGCGCCTTTGTCATCACATGCCTGGCGGTAGTCGATCAGTTCAAGTTCTTCCGGCTCGACGGCAGTGAGCAGCGCGGACATATTCCCAATGCTGCACCAGCGCGTCGGGTTGCGGTTCCACTGCATCGCGCCGAGGAACTCTTCAACATCGCCGGAGAGGTATTTGCTGAGCATGTCGCGATCGTGCCGCTCGACATCATACCTGCGCTGCTCGTCGACCGGTCGCGGTTCGCCGAACTGCGCGCCGACATGGCTGAGATCGCTGGATGCGATGAACAGCGTTTCGCCACCTGCCTGATCGAGTTGCTCGCGCAGCACGGCGATAAACTGGTCTGTCGGGACGCGCTCGTTCTCCGGCTCGTCGATGGTATCACTCAGCGGATCGGGTATCAGCGCTGCGACGATTGGCACATTGCCGAAACAGTACTGAATCCACGGCACGTGCAGTTCAATCGAGTGCTCCGGGTGATGATCGAGCTGGTCCACAATGAGCGGCCGCCCGAACCGTTCGACGAGCCCGCTGATGATCTTCGTGTCTGCCGGGCAGACTCCGAGCGGCGTCGTAAAGCCGTACTCTGCCAGGACAACACCATCGCCGAGTCCGAAGTGATTCGTGCCAAGGATCACGACGCGATCGGGCGCATCATCTCCGTCGACGTTCTGGAACGGGTAATACGAAGCCGCGTAGTTCGGCCAGCCGCGCTGGTAATCGAGGTGCGGCGCGACGATGCCTCGCGGCATTGCATCGAGTTCGGGATCTTCACATTGCTCGAAATACTGCTCAATCCCTTCGCGAAACTTGTTGGGGTCGATGCCTGCGGAAGTGCTCGCGCTGGCGGGGAACGCGCCAGCCGAGGCGATCTTCTGTCGCATCTCATCTTCGAGTGAGTCGAACGTCGGCCCCCACAGCAGGCCGACTTTGTCGAGTTCCGTCGCGAGGCGCGAGAACTGATCGACCGGCGTCGAGAACTGGTCGGCGATTTCATCGAGCGTGCGCATGCCCTGGAACTGTTGGAGGATGTTCATTGCCTGCGGCTGAATGACCATCGTCTGTCGGCTGAGCATCATCGGATCGCGCAGGGCGACGAAGGGCTTGCCGTCTTTCTCCATGCGCACGGGCTGCACCGGCCGCATGTGCGGCTTGAAGATGTGCTCGGGCAGGTCGTGTTCGGCAGTCGATTGCGGCGGTTGGGTAGTCATGGCAGTCTCGCTCGGGTCCGGGCTACGGTACGAGCGTCGGCCGGGTGGAGCAAAGCATCGGTGGAAAAGCTGCGGTTGATGCAGGTTGGCGGCCTGCAGTGTTGGTGTGGTTCGATCGCGCCGATTGCCTGACATGCGCGGCTTATGCGGTCACGTCGCGGCGTATCGTTGCTCGATCGCTGCGAGGCGTGCGTGCTCGGACGCGAGCAGTTGCCCGGCAAGGTTCTCCACCTTCGTCATGCTCGGGATCAGCAGCAGATCGACGATTGCTCCGATGAGAAACAGCCCGCACGTGAGCAACCAGATGATGCCCGTGACCCATCGGCCGAGGTAGAAACGGTGCAGTCCGAGAACGCCGAATCCGCCAAGAATCCACAGGAGATATGAGACGAGTGTACTTTTCACAGCAATAGATTCCGAATCAGGCCGTTGGTCTTGCAACAGGCGAGGATTCGCAGGTTCACCCGGTCCGCAGACTGGTCGACAAGGTTGAAGGTGTCGGCCCACCAAGCTTGGCAGGCACCTAGAGGGGTGTTCCCGCAAATCCTTGATGGGAAGAGGTTTACGGGCTGGCAGGCCATGGGGGTCTGTACCGCTCGCAGACGCACGAAGGAAGATCAGTTCAGTTCTTGTTTGATGGAGAAGCCATGTTGACGCATGCCAAACGTGATGTTGTCGCCCTCCTTGCTGCAGGCGGCTTGTCGATGATCCTGCTTGCGGGATGCAATACCTCAGAGCCCGATGCAAAAGCTCAGGTCGCCAATAACGAGACGACCCCGGCAGAATCCGGCGAGTCGAGCGCCGTCAAAGCCAAGCAAACGCAGATCTCCGCAGACACCGGCAAAGAAAAGACGGTGAGCTCGCTTGAGGATCTGGTGAACTCGACCACCCCGAAGACGACCCAGCCATCGCAACTCGATCCGGTTGAGAGGAAACTCGAGTTGCAGCGACAGATGGCCAAGGCTCGACCGGCTTCGGCAGGTGGATTCAAAGTTACTGCCCAGCCAACCTCGCTCGATTTGGGCGATATCCCGCTCAACGAAGCCAAGACTGGCACCATCAAGCTCACCAACACCAGCGACACGGTGATGACCATCGCCCAGTGCAAGAGTTCCTGCGGCTGCACCACGTCCAAGTGCCCGGAAGGCCTTGCCCTCCAGCCCGGTGAGCACACCGAAGTCGAAATCCGCATGACCGGCGGCACCTCGGCCCGTCAGATCACCAAGAAAGTCACATTCATTGTCGATGGGCAGGATCCAATGGAAGTGCCCGTGAAGGCCAAGGCGGTCGCGTACGTCGAGTGCGTGCCGGAACGTGTTGCAATCGACGAAATGATCGGCCGTCCGCTGACCATCCGCTCGATCGACGGAGAGCAGTTCACCATCTCGCGCATGGTGCCCGCGATCGCGACCGATTTCAGCACCGTCCCGAGTGCGGAACACACGCTTGAAATCGACTGGTCGCGCTGGGATGAAGTCGCAGGCAACCGTCGCCGGCTGAACATCTACACGGACCACCCGAAGAACTCGCGTCTGAGCGTGTTCATCCAGCCGTCGCGGGCGAGCATCGCCAACAAGACGAACCAGGACATTCAGGATCAGATCGCCAAGAACGCTGCCGTGAAGCAGAACCTGCTCGATGGCGCGAAGCAAAAGGAAGCTGAAGCCAAGGCCATGAGCGAACCGGCCACGCTCCTCTCGCTGGGCAACTATGATGCGTTCCTCAAAGCCCTCGAAGCAGGCGAGTTCGACCCGAACGCACGCGACCGCAAGGACATGCCGCTGATCAATGTCGCGGCTGAGAAAGATGCGATCGAGGTCGTGGAAGCTCTGCTTGCCGCCGGCGCGAACATCGAATCGCGTGACCGCATCAGTGCCACGCCGCTGATGGCCGCTGCGAAGCTTGGCAGCCCGGAACTCGTGCAGTTGCTCCTTGATTCGGGTGCGAATATTCGCGCAACCGATGTCATCCAGAACACCGCGCTTTCGTGGGCGGCCGGCTTCGGCAAGCCCGGTTCCGTGCAGGTGCTCATCGATGCTGGTGCGGATATCGAAGTCTCCAGCGGGCCAGTCGGCTTTACACCGCTGATCTGGGCAGCCGGCTACGGCTCACCTGAGTCGGTGCAGATTCTCATCGACGCCGGCGCGACCGTGAATGCACGCGACACCGCTCAGGGTGCAACCGCGCTCATGCACGCCGCTCGGACATCCGAACTTGACAGCATGGCGATGCTGCTTTCCAACGGCGCTGACCTCGAAGCACGGTCTCACAATGACAAGACCGCGCTGCTGCTTGCAGCCGAGTCCGCCGGCGCGAACGTCGAAGTCATTCGCATGCTCGTCGAAGCCGGTGCAGACATCACCGCCACCGATGACATTGGCCGCAACGCGCTGGCGCTCGTCAAGAACCGAACCGATCCGCGTGCCCCGGCAGTGCAGGCTTATCTCGAGACGATTATCAAAGAATAAGCCCAAACAAGACCCCATCCGCTCGGCTCACCCGATCGACACCACCCTGCCGGGCGTGACCTTCCTTCACGGCGTCGCATGTGGCAGACCACTTCCGGTCTTCCGCATGCGACGCTCGCTTTTGGGGATCTCAGCCTCAGTTTCGACAGATCAGGTCCGGAAACTGGGCAAAATGGCCTGAGCGAACGGCTGAATCTCCAAGTTCGCAACCCCTGCTGGGGCGGTCGGTTCCTATGATGGTTACTGCATGATTATCCCAAAAGCCACAGAGAGACGACTGATCCGCAAGGCTCGCAAGGGCGATGGCAACGCTGTTGCCGCGCTCATCACCGCGCATCAGGACGCGCTCTACGCATTCATGCTTCGCATGACAGGTCGGCCTGATGTTGCCGAGGATGTCGTGCAGGAAGCGTTTGTTCGCGTTCTGAAGAACCTCGATCGTTTCGATGAGCGATTCCGCTTCTCGACATGGTTGTTCACAATTGCCAAGCGGCTGTATGTCAACTCCGTCCAGAAGCTCTCGCCCACATTCGACAGCGACACCGTGGGCAGTTGGCAGGGGCGTGGCGAAGCACCGGGGTTCGACACCGTTCGCAATGAATCGCTCGACAACATCCGCGATGTGCTCGATCAGGCGCTTGCGCAGCTCAACGAACAGCAGCGCGAGATCATCTTGCTTTTCCACCAGCAGAACTGGTCGATCAACGAAATCGCAGGGCATGTCGATATGCCTGAGGGAACCGTGAAAAGCCACCTGCATCGCGCGCGGAAGCGCATGCGACAGTGGATCACCGCAGATGATGCTCTCAACGGACTCGTGGAGGATGCCTGGTCATGAGTGCAGCCCGTCGCCATCGCGAGCATGATGATCCGATCGAAGCGGCTCTCCGCGACCGAGTGGCTGTGCCTGATCAGACGCGGGCGATCATGGGCCGGCTTGGTTACATGCGCGTGGGCGAGGAAGTGGCTCGCCACCATCGACGCATGGCCACCATTCGCCGAGCCGCGTGCGGGCTGCTGATGGCCGCAGCCGTTGGCGTGGGATACACGTGGTATCAATCGGCCGGTGACATCCGCCGGACAGATGATATCACGCTCCCGGGTGCGATCGTCGGGCAGATGGAGCAGCGCAGTGCTGCCTTCACCGGTTTGTTTGAGTCGATTCGACCGCTCGAAACGGACTTCTCGCAGTCCGGCTCGGCACAATCATCGCAAGAACCCGGAATCAACCCTCAGCCGACGCCACCGCAGCCGGTAGAACAAGGTGACAGCGGCGATGTGCCGATGATCGACGTACCGCAGGATGAGGCGCCGACCACTGTGGCGTTCGCCCCGTTCCGCTGGACATGATCCCGGCCACTGTCGCCCGGATGAGTAAGACCGTGTGTCCATGCGACGATTGATTCTCCTCATACTGACACTCGCAACGCTCGCCACGGGCACACTTGCCAGCGCGCGTGAAGGTGAGCGCTGTGCCAAGCCGTTTGATGATGCGCACATCGTTCCGGCAGACGTGTCGCTCTATCTTCAGGTGGAAGATGCCGCCCGGCTGCGATGCAAGCTTGACGGCTGGCCCGCTGGTGCCTGGCTTACGGAGATGATCAGCGGCGAGGAAGTTGCGCGCGTCTGGTCGAGTATGTGCAAGCGCATGAATGCCAGTGAGCCGGAACTGTTCGATTCGCTGTTCGGCGAGCGCTGCACACTCGTGACGCGCAAGGCCAGACTCGATCGGCAGGAAGACGTCAGCGAATGGGCGATGATCCTGCACATCACGGAATCCGATGCTCGAGATGTCATTCGCAAAATGCGCGGTGTATCGCCCTGGCCGATGGCTGGCGTGATGGTCACTCGTATTCCCGAGCAGGACATGCTGATCGGCAGACGCGACGGTTTGCTCGTCGCCGGACCATCGAATCAGCCAGGCTTGTTTCACGACATCGTCCGCCGGATGGGTGACCGCCCGCCGATGGATGTGCCATCACTTGCAAAGACGCCATCATTTGAGCAGACGCGTTCGCTTGGTGGTGGGCAGGTGAGTGTGTATTTGCAGAACCCCGAATCTTCCGGCGGGCACTCATACATCACCGCGTGGCTGCGTCGTGGTCGCGTGTATCTGCGCCAGAGTGCGGAGTTCGATCGCTCACCATTCAGCCGTCCGGTGACCGAGACGCAGATCGATGCGACGCCGATCCTTGCGTTGGAAGACAATGCGCTGGCCGTTTTCATTGAGCCGACCGATATCGGCGACACGATGATCGAGCGGTTCCTTTCGCAGGCATTCGGCGCAGCGATCGTGAACGAAGCAATGCGGCAATCGTTCGGCGACCGACGCTTGATCGTGATCGGCGAGGAAGACGGCCGCCTGCGTGACCAGCGCGAGGACATTCTCGCCCCGACGCTTGGTATCGCGTACGAGTGCGGTGATGATGACGCGAAGATCACGCCGGCTCTCGACGCCCATGTGCCTGCCATGGCGAGTCGTTTCTCCGAACGGCTTGAGACGATGACAGACGGCCCGGCCCTGAACGTGATGTGGAACGATGGCGTGCCGCGCCAGCTTGATCTCTCACCGGCTGCGACGCATCTCACCGGGAACCTGCCAATCTTCAACTCGCTTGTGTTCTCATGGGGCGAAGCCGACGGTGCGTGCGGACGCTGGTATCTGCTCGCGACCCATCCGGAACAGATCGAGCACATGCGCAAGACGCTCCAGGAAACTTCCGATTGCGGAAGAACCCGCCGAATCGACAACGCCGGATCGATTAACGGCGTGCGACTTGCCAGGCACCTTGCCAGTTGGGCAGACCGCGCTGACCAGATTGCGATGCCCGGCAAGGAGCAGCAGTTCCGCGACTCGGTGCAACTCATCTCGGGCCTGCTTGAGTCGCTTGAGCATGTGCGATGGCGCATGTTCCGCCCGACGCGCAACAGCATGCAACTCGACCTCGAAATGCAACTGGTCCCGCCAATCTCAGAGCAGGATTGATGCTCTCAAAAGCACACCGGCGTGTGCTTGACTGGCACTCTCGCATCAGTCTGCACGCGATTCATGGCCTTGTGGTACACCCGCCGATAACAACGGCGGCCCATGACCATTCCAGCGACATACACAATCCAGAAGTTCGGCGGTTCATCGCTTGCGACACTCGATGACGTTCGCCGATGCGCTCGCCTCGTCATGCAGGCCCGTGAACGCGTGGATGGTGTGATTGTCGTCGTCTCGGCGATGGGGAAACGCACTGATGAACTCGTCGCGATCATGGACGCGATCGGCTGCGATACCGGCTGCACGGCGAGCGATGCGCTGCTCGCAGGTGGCGAACAGCAGTCCGCTGCGATCATGACCCTCGTGCTGCGGCAACTCGGACAGAGCGTGGATATGCTCGGCCCGGCAGAGGTCGGCATTCAAACGGACGGTCAGTTTGGTGCTGCCACCATTCGATGTGTTTGCACTGAGCGAATCATGCATATCCTCGCGGCTCGCGGGATCGTCGTTGTGCCCGGCTATCAGGGGATCGGCCCGGACGGTCGTGTCCGGACGCTCGGGCGTGGCGGGTCGGACACAACGGCCGTCGCGCTCGCTGCAGCGATGCGCGAGGCAGGTCATATCTGCGAGTGCGAGGTGTATTCGAATATCGATGCAGTCCGTACGGCCGACCCGCATCTCATCGCGCTCGCGAGGCCGCTGGACGAAGTCGATGCCAACTGGATGACGCGTTACGCGGCCGCCGGAGCAACCTTGCTGCATGATCGGGCGGCCGTCCTCGCAGAGCAGCATCGTCTGCCCGTGCAACTCGGCTGCTCGCGAACCGGTGAGATCGGCACCATCGTTCAACCAGGACTCGATCTGCGCGGTGTCACGGCATGCACGTTGCAGCGACTCGTGCGCGTGCAGTTGTCCAGCGAGCAGCGTTCCCTCGCCACAATGGCCGCAGCGCTCAGTGAAGCTGACGCCTCGACAATCCGCTGGGGTGATGATGGTGAGCCGTGCTGCATGACGGCCCACGTGGTCCCGCGCGGCCGTGATCTCCTGCTTGAAGCATTTGGTCGGTCAAGTACGATCGACATCGAATGGCAACCTGTTGCCGTCGTTGCGGCAGTGGGCTCACTTGATGCGACCTTCCGAGATCGGGCACTGCGCGCACACACCCGTTTGCGCGGGTCGATCGATGCACTGATGGACTTCGAGTTCCAAGCGGGTGTGGCACGGTGGACCGCGCATGAAAGTGCTGCCGAGCGCCTGTATGCCCGTGTACACGATGCGATGGTCATAGCACCTGATCAGCACGCGGTTGAACCGCCGCTTGTCGAAGTTGATCGCACGACGAATCGCAGCACAGCCAGCGCCACTGCCTGACTTGTGTTATGTTCACAATATCACCTGCTGGCTCGTTGAACCGTCGCCTGCGCGATCGGTATATCCAGCGGCTGATCGTATCTGGTCCTGAGAGATGTTGAAATAGGGGAGTAAGCCGTGTTTGCACGCAATCGCGCTCATCGCATGTTCTGGCTGATGCTCATGCTGGGAATCGCAGCGTCGTGGACTGACGCCAATGCTGCGTGGCAGGAGCAGCAACCCGATGAAACTCAAAATGCCTCGGATGAACTGCCCGATCAGGACGCTGAATCTGCCGAGCCGAAAGTGCTGACGATCGACGACTACGATCAATGGCGTCGCATCACGTCGGTTGAGCTTTCGCGCAATGGCGCATGGATGACATACGCCTACACGCCCAACGACGGTGATGGTATCCTGCACCTTCGTAATATCGAAACGGATTCAGTGCAGGAGATCGAGCGCGGGACATCGCCGGATTTCTCCCCGGACAACACGTGGGTAACGTACACCATTGTGCCGGCGGACACGGATCGTCGCGGTAGCGCACGCGCACGCAACAGCGGTAGTAATGGGGCGTCAGCAAGATTCATCCTTCAGAATCTCGAATCGGGCGAAACGACTGAGTACGCCAACGTTGCAGGCGCACGCTATTCAGAAGATGGCCGTTACCTCGCGATCCGCAAACGTGCAGACAGCACAACCGGGCTTGTCCTGCACGATCTGCACACGGGTGTTGCTCGTCATGTCGGGCATGTTGACGACTACGCATTCAACGATGCCGGGACGCATCTCGCCTACAGCGTTGATGCGCCCGACCGTGATGGCAACGGCGTGTACCTGCTGCATCCCGAGACGAACACATTGCTCGTGCTTGATTCGGGTCGATTCGACTACAGTCAGCTGCGCTGGCAGGAAGATTCCGATCGGCTGGCAGTGCTCCGTGGCTCGGAAGTTGAAGGCAAGCAGCATCATCAGCACGCAGTGCTGGGGTTTGAAGTCACCCCGCGCGGCGTTGAGCGCGTGGTCTCATATGACCCGGTCGAGGACGATGCGTTCCCGCAGGGGATGGTCATCAGCAGTTTCGACACGCCCAGTTGGAGTGAAGACGGCACCATGCTGTTCGTCGGTGTCGATGAACAGGAAGATGATGTTGCCGAATCGGATGATGAACGCGCAAATGTTGATGTCTGGCATTGGGATGATGAGCGAGTCCAGTCTGTCCAGCAGGTGCGCGCGAATCGTGATCGACGCAGAACGTTTCAGTCGGTCGTCCACGTTGATGGCACCTTCGTGCAGCTCGCTGATGATAATATGCGATCGGTGCAAATCGTCGGCGACGGGCGGTGGGGGCTTGGCCGTAATGATGCAGCGTATCGTGGCGAAGTCACCTGGGGCGGCGCGCGGGCAGATTACTACCGCGTTGATCTGCAGACTGGCGAGCGTGCGCTGATCACAATGGCGCTCGGCAGGCCGATGGGGACCTCGCCTGATGGCCGGTGGTTCCTGTTTCTCAAAGCCGGGCGCGTGATGGCTCGTGATCTCGACAACAGCGAGACGTACGACCTGTCAGACGCGGCCGGCGTCGATTTTGTCGACCGTGATGATGATCATCCTTACGAGCTTCCCGCGCACGGTGTTGCCGGGTGGGCGAAAGATGGCAGGCATGGCCCGGCCGCTGATCGTCCTCGGCACCGGATATGCCGACGACGACTTCGGGCT